>DATJWM010000056.1:0-13711 GCA_035501255.1 Mycobacteriales bacterium
GTTCTTCAACGCTTGGGAGTTCAAGGGCCGCTTTCCCGACCTCCTCCATAACCCGGCGTCCGGCGAGGCGGCCCGCAAGCTGTGGGCTGACGCGACGACCATGCTCGACCGTTTGATCGAGGAGAAGTGGGTGCGTGCCGCCGGGGTCTTCGGGCTGTTCCCTGCGAACACGGTCAACGACGACGACATCGAGATCTACACCACCGAGCTGCGCACCGAGGTCCGCGCGACGATTCACGAGCTACGCCAACAGGCTGAGCACCGCGCGGGCGTCCCACACCGGTCGCTCGCGGACTTTGTCGCTCCCAAGGCGACCGGACTGCACGACTATGTCGGCGCCTTCGCCGTGACCGCGGGGCTTGGCATCGCGGAGAAGGTGGCGGAGTTCAAGGCGGCGTACAACGACTACGACGCGATCCTGCTTGAAGCACTCGCCGACCGGCTGGCCGAGGCGTTTGCCGAGCGCCTGCATGAGCGGGTCCGGACCGAATTCTGGGGCTACCAGCCGGATGAGGACCTCGACCACGAGTCGTTGGTCAAGGAGCGCTACCTCGGCATCCGGCCCGCGCCGGGGTATCCGGCCTGCCCGGAGCACACCGAGAAACAGACGATCTGGGACCTTCTCGACGTCAAGGCGCAGACCGGCATCGAGTTGACCGAGAGCATGGCCATGTGGCCGGGTGCCGCAGTCAGCGGACTGTACTTCTCCCACCCGCAGGCGCAATATTTCGCTGTCGGCCGCATCGGTCGCGATCAGGTGGAGGATTACGCCGTGCGCAAGGGTTGGACGCTTGCGGAGGCGGAGAAGTGGCTGTCACCGAATCTGGGGTACGTGAGCGACGGTGACGCGCGGTCGTGAATGCTGCCAGGAAGGAGTCCCGAGATGGAGACGCACGCGCCTGACACGTCGGACATGGTTGCGGTGCATCGCGTGTTCCGCGACACGCTCGCCGCGGCACCGGCGCTGATCAATGCTCCGGCCGCGCAGGAATCCGAGCGCGCTGCGCTGCTCGCCAACTACTACTCGAACATCGTCTCGTTCCTCGAGGTTCACCACGAGGGGGAGGATGAGTTGCTCTACCCCCTCCTGCGCGATCGGGTGCCCGACGACGTCCAGGCGATCGAGGAGATCGCGGCCCAGCACGCAGAGGTGGAGGGCTTGGTGGCCGCAAGCCGAACGGCGCTGGCCGCGTGGAGCGCCGATCCGGCCGCCGGAGCGGATGCCGCGCAGGCGCTCCGCAACCTGGTCGAGGGGCTCACCGAGCACCTGGATGACGAGGAGCGCGCCGTGCTGCCGTTGTGTGCTCAATACCTGTCGGTTGCGGAGTGGGGTGCCCTTCCGGCGCACGGCATGAGTCACTTCGCCGGAGACAAGGTGTGGCTGATCCTCGGGCTGATCCGCGAGCGCATGACCCAAGCGCAGCGCGACGAGATGCTGGCGCATATGCCGCCGCCTGCCGTACAGATGTGGACCGGTTTCGGCGAGGAGGCATTCGGCCGCCTTGAGAGCGAGGTCGTAGGATCTGACGGGTCGTCATAAGCCGGCCGGACCGAGCGCTGGGAGTGCGCAATGCAGACACGTGCCGCCATCTTGTGGGAGCCGCACACCGACTGGAGCGTCGAGGACATCGAGCTCGACCCTCCGAAACGGGGCGAGGTCATGGTCAAGATCGCCGCGTCCGGCCTGTGCCACTCCGACGAGCACATGGTCACCGGCGACATGGTGCTCGACCCGGAGATCGCCGAGGCATTTGGGCTGCACCAGTTCCCGGTGATCGGCGGTCACGAAGGCGCCGGCGTCATCACCGAGATCGGGCCTGACACCTTTGGCTACGAGGTCGGCGACCACGTCGTCTTCAGTTTCATCCCGTCATGCGGCCATTGCCCGTCGTGCTCGATCGGCATGCAGCACCTGTGTGATCTCGGCGCCTTCTTGCTGGGCGGCACTCAGCTGACCGACTTCACCACCCGCCATCACAGCAAGGATGGCCGCGATCTGGGCACGATGACCGCCCTCGGGACGTTCGCTCCTTACACCGTCGTATCCGTGGACAGCGTGGTCAAGATCGACAAGGACATCCCGCTTCAGCGTGCGGCGCTGGTGGGTTGCGGGGTGACGACCGGCTGGGGATCGGCAACGTACGCCGCGGACGTGCAGTCCGGTGAGACGGTGGCCGTCATCGGCGTCGGAGGGATCGGGATGAGCGCCGTGCAGGGCGCCGCGATGGCAGGGGCGCGGCACGTCGTCGCGATCGATCCGGTCGAGTGGAAACGCGACAAGGCGCTGACCTTGGGGGCGACCCACGTTGCCGCCTCGATGGAAGAGGCGATGCCGGTCATCAGCGAGATCACCCGTGGCGCGATGGCAGACAAGGCCATCCTCTGCGTCGGCCTCGCCGAAGGCTCTCAAGTCGCGCCGATGATGTCCATGATCAAGAAGGCCGGACGCGGGGTCGTCACCGCGGTCGCCAACATGATGGCGATGGACGCCCAGATCAACTTGTTCGAGTTCGCCATGCAACGCAAGGAGCTCGTCGGGACGATCTTCGGGAACGCAAACCCGCGCGTCGACATCCCTCGCCTCCTCGGTCTCTACATGGACGGGAAGCTCAAGCTGGACGAGATGGTGACCACCGAGTACACCCTCGACCAGATCAATCAGGGCTACCAGGACATGCGTGACGGCAAGAACATTCGCGGCGTGATCGTCTACGACTGACCCGCCGTCACCAGCTCGGGCTCGGGCTTCGCGAGGTCATCGCCCTCGATATTGAGATTCGGGATGATCCGGTCGAGCCAGCGCGGTAGCCACCAGTTGGCCTCGCCGAACACATGCATCAAGCCAGGCACGATGAACGTGCGGACGATGAACGCGTCGATGAAGATGGCACCGGCAAGTCCGATTCCGAACTGCTTGATGACGACATTCGGACCGAGCGCGAACGACGCGAAGACCAAGATCATGATCATGGCTGCGGCGGTGATCACTCGCCCGGTGGTCGCCTGCCCGATCGTGACGGCACGGCGGTTGTCGCGCGTGCGGACCCACTCCTCGTGGATCCGGCTGACGAGGAACACTTCGTAGTCCATCGACAGGCCGAACAGGATCGAGATCATCAGTACCGGGACGAACACCTCGACCGGTGCCGTCGCGGAGATGTCGAACAGCGACTTGCCCCAACCCCACTCGAAGACCATGTTCAACAACCCGAGCGCCGCGCCCACCGACAGGAGGTTCATGGCCGATGCCACGAGCGGGACGAGCAGGCTGCGGAAGACGGCCATGAGCAGCAGGAAACCCAACAAGACGACGACTCCGATGAACAGCGGCAGCTTCGCCGACAGCACCCGGGAGAAATCGGTCTGGATCGCGGTGGGCCCGCCGACGAGGATGTCCAGGCCGCTTCCCTGCGCAGCCTGCGGGATCGCCGTACCGCGGAGATGGTGCAACAGCGCGGCGGTCTGCCTCGACTGCGGGCTGGTCGTCGGGTAAAGGCTCGCGATGGCCACCTTCTGGTTCGGGCTGACCGCGGTGTCGGTGACTTGAGCGACGCCGGGTTCGTCGGCGAGCTTGTCAACGATCGACGTGAACTTCTCCACGTCGCCGGGGGCGGGCAGGGCGGCGACCAGCTCGAACGGACCGCTGAATCCAGGTCCGAAGCCCTCTTCGAGGTACTGGTACCCCTGGTACGTCGTGGAGCTCGACGGATCGCTACCGGCGTCGTCGAGCCCGAGCCGGAGCGTGAGGATCGGCGCCGCTATCGCGGTCACGACGACCAGTGCCGTGAGCGTGGGTCCGATCGGGTGTCGTTCGATGAACTGCGCCCAACGAAGCCAGAATCCGCCGCTGTCCTCTGCGACCGGCCCGGAAACCCGCATCCGGGCGCGCTGGCGTCGGCTGAACACCTTGGTGCCGAAGAAACCGAGAAGCGCCGGCAACAACGTCAGCGAGGTCACCATCGTCAGCAGGACGGTGAGCGCCGCGGAGACCGCGATGCCGTAGAGGAAGGACACACCGAGCGCGAACTGGCCGAGCAAAGCGATACAGACCGTCAGACCGGCGAAGAAGACCGACCGACCTGCGGTGTTGATCGCGCTGACCGCCGACTCCTCGATCGACTGGCCCGCCTTGATGCCGGCGCGATGGCGGGTGACGATCAGCAGGGCGTAATCCACCCCGACGCCGAGGCCGATCAGGACACCGAGGAGGGTCGCGAAACTCGCAATCGAGAAGACATGCGTCAGTAGTCCGGTCAGGGAGAACCCGACGCCGATCGCGACGAGGGCGGTGATCAGTGGCAGGAATGCGGCGAACAGCGAACCGAAGGCGATCCCGAGCACAACCAGGGCAAGGATCACGCCGAGCAGTGTGCTGCTCGATCCGCCGTCGGACTGCGCGTGCTCGATGTCCTGGCCGACCAAGGCGACCTCGAGCTGGGGGTCCTCCGCGGCTTGCGCGGTCTCGATGAACTTCTTGACGTCGGCCGTCGACAGGCTCTGGGACTCGACGTCGAATTTGACCGTCGCGAACGCGACGGTCCCGTCCTTGCTGATCTGATGCGCGCCGGCTGGACTGAACGGGCTGACCACGGCGCTGACGTGGGGGAGCCCGACGACCTTCGCGAGCATCTGTTCCGCGCGGTCCTGAACCGCGGGCTCGGTCACGCCCGACGCGGCGTGGAACACGATCTGGTCCGTCGTGCCCGACGCGGCCGGGAACTCGCTGCGCAACAGGTCCAACGCTCGCGCGGACTCGGTGTTGGGCAGCTGAAACTTGGTGGCGAACGCCGTTCCGACATTGCGGTTCGCTGCGAACGTAGCGAGCAGCACGGCGATCCAGATCAACACGACCAGGCGTCGATGGACCACACACCAGCGGGCAAGACGTTTCACGGCCAACCTTTCATCGGGGTGCGAGCGGTGCGCATTCGCCGTCGAAGGTGGCACTGCCTGCTTGCCTGGCATATTGTGCCAGATCGGTCTACAGTCCTGCGGATGGACCCCGGGCTTCCCCTCCTCGACCGGCGCGAGCGGCGCCGGCGAGCGACGAGGGAAGAGATCAGCCGCGCCGCGATCGAGCTCGTCGCCGAGCGTGGGTTGGACAAGGTCACGGTGGAGGCCATCGCCGAGCGGGCCGACATCGGGTACCGGACGTTCTTCAACTACTTCACCAGCAAGGAAGAAGCTCTCGTCGAGTCGGGTCAACCCCGGGCCGAGCGGATTATCGCTGCGCTCGCGTCGCGCCCAGCGGACGAACCTCCGCTCGAGGCTCTGCGGGTGGCGTTGCTGGCGGAGTTCTCCGACTTCGAACACAGCCGTCAGGACCTGTGCGCGCGCCTGTCGATCGTCGAGGCCAACCCCGCTCTGTTGCCGTACTTCACTGCCCAGATCGTTGTCACCGAGCGGGCCATCGTCGATGAGATTGCCCGGCGTACCGGCCTGGACAGCGAGCGCGACCTCTACCCGCACTTGCTCGCGGCGGTCGCGGGGACGGCGCTGCGGACCAGCCTGATTCGCTGGCGCGCCGCCGGCGCCCCAGGGTCGCCGCAGCCGCTGCTCGCTGAGGCCTTCGACGCGCTCGCCCGCGGGCTCGCACCGCCGGTCGGCTCCGACGAATAGCCTGCGCCATATGGACGACGGCCACATTTCGGTCGAGGACACTGCGCTGGTCGAACGAGTGGTTGGCACGACGACGTTCGCGCGCGGTCGCTCCTATGCCCGCACCGGGGCCGTGCGTCGCGCCACGTGGGGGGATTCGCGAAGGCGGCTGTTCGGGGAGGTCTCCGGCGGCGGGGGGGCCGTCTACACGACGCTCGTTCGCGTCGCGCGGGACGGACAGGGGCGCCTGTCCAGCTTTTCCAGCACCTGCACCTGCCCGGTGCATCTGGACTGCAAACACGGAGTCGCGCTGTTCCTCGCGGCCGACCGGTCGCTGGAGCAGAGTCGCGCCAGCGACGCTTCGCTCGGCGGAGGCCCATCGGGGGCGGTCGCGTCGATTCCGCAGTGGGAGCGGACCCTGCGGACCGTGCTCCGCGAGGACAACGAGCCACGCGAGTCGCCGGAGCTCGGGCTCCAATTCGAGGTGATCCAGGCCACCCGCTCGTTCCGTACCGGCCTGGCGAGCCCACAACGGATCGGGATCCGACCGGTGTCTCGCGGCCGTCGCGGGGGATGGATCAAGTCCGAGATCTCCTGGAGCAACCTGACCGTTGCCTGGGGCCCGCACCGGGGGGTTCGCCAGGACCACGTCCGCCTGCTTCGTGAGATCGCGGCGATGGACCCGATGAACCGGATGCCGTACGCCAGCGCCGGTCAGCAGCTCATCCATCTTGACGCCATTGCGACCGCACGGGTCTGGGACGTCCTCAGGGATGCGCGCGAGGCCGGGGTGGCTTTCGTCCTCGCCAGCCGTGGGGGCGGCGAGGTGCGCCTGCTCGCGGGAGCTGCGCTCCCCGAGATCGAGGTCTATCGCGAGCGGGGTGACCTGGTGCTCGAGGCACTGGTCAAGGCGGACGGTCGGGGGCACGCCGAGGGTTTGCTGCTTTTCGGGCATCCGGCTCACGGGGTCGGCTGGTGGCAGCCGGGTGGATCCGGTTCGGCCGACGTCGCGGACCTTCACCTCGCCCAGCTCGCGGTGACTGCCGATCCGGTCCTGCACGCTCTGCTGGAGATGCACCGGCTGATCGTCCCTGCGACCGACGAGCCCGCGTTCGTCCGTGGCTACTACCCCGCCTTGCGCCGGCACGTCCCGGTGCTCTCGCGTGACCCCGACGTCGACCTGCCCCAACCGGCCCCTCCTCGGCTCGTGCTCGAGGTGTCCTACGGCGACGGTGACGTGCTCGGCCTGGACTGGTCCTGGCGATATGCGCTCGGCGCGAGCGATCGTCGGGAGCCCCTGTGGCCGCCCGGTGGCTACGGCAGGGACCGGGATCGGGACCAGGAGACCGCCATTCTCGCGGCCGTCGAGAAGGTGAGCAGCCGCAGCGACTATCTCAGTGAACCTGGACCTGCCGGCGGACGTCGGCTTGCCGCGGCCGTGAGCCTGCATGGTCTGCCGGCACTGCAATTCCACCAGGACCTGTTGCCGGCGCTGTTGGACTGCGACGGCCTCACCATCGAAGTCAGTGGGACGCAGCGGTCCTACCGGGAGGCGACCTCCGCGCCCGTGGTGGCCGTGGCGGCTTCGCTGCCGGAGCAGCGAGACTGGCTTGACCTCTCGGTCACGGTCACGGTCGACGGCGAGGACGTTCCGTTCGACCAGCTGTTCGTCGCGCTTGCGCGGGGCGAGGACTATCTCGTGCTTGCGTCGGGGACATGGTTCACCCTCGATCGACCTGACCTGGCCGGACTTGCCGCGCTCATCGCTGAAGCGCGGGCATTGAACGACCGCGGACCTCTGACCGCGCGGGTGAGCCGGTACCAGGTCGATCTGTGGAACGACCTCGAGCAACTCGGGGTGCTCGGCGAGCAGGCGGCCTCCTGGCAGGACGCGGTCCGAGCGCTCGCCGGGTCCGAGGTGGTGGAGCCGCCGCCGTTGCCGGCCGGGCTTACGGCCGAACTGCGCCCCTACCAGCTGGCCGGCTACGGCTGGCTGGCCTACCTCCTCGACCACCGTCTCGGCGGGGTCCTGGCCGATGAGATGGGTCTGGGCAAGACCGTGCAGGCGATCGCGGCGGTGCTGCATGCCAAGGAGTCCGGGCAGAGCGGCCCGTTTCTCGTCGTTGCTCCGACGAGCGTGGTTTACAACTGGGTGTCCGAGTGCGAGCGGTTCGCTGCGGGTCTCGATGTCCGGATGGTGAGCGAGACGGCCAAACGGCGCGGAGTGTCGCTGTCCGACGTTGCCGGCGGCGCCGATGTCGTGGTCACGTCCTACGCCTTGTTCCGCCTCGAATTCGACGACTACGCCGCGATCGCGTGGGCGGGGTTGCTGCTCGACGAAGCGCAGTTCGTCAAGAACGCCAAGGCGCGCACCTATCGATGCGCGAAGCTGCTCCCCGCGCCGTTCAAGCTGGCGATCACGGGCACCCCGATGGAGAACAACCTGCTGGAACTGTGGGCGATCATGTCGATCGCCACGCCCGGGCTGTTCCCGCACCGGGCGGGCTTCGAGCAGCACTATCGCGCACCGATCGAGGGAGCCGGCGACCGGGAGCGGCTGGCCCAGTTGCGTCGCCGGATCCGCCCGCTCATGCTGCGGCGAACGAAGGAGCAGGTGGCCGAGGAGCTTCCGCCGAAACAGGAGCAGGTCGTCGACCTCCCGCTCGATCCCAAGCATCGCCGGATCTATGACACCTATCTGCAGCGGGAGCGGCAGAAGGTTCTCGGCCTGCTCGGTGACCTCGAGCGCAACCGTTTCGAGATCTTTCGGTCGCTGACGCTCCTTCGGCAGGCCAGCCTCGATGTCTCGCTGGTGGATCCCCATCACGACGCGGTGCCGTCGACGAAGCTGGACGCCCTGTTGGACCTGCTCGGGGAGATCTCCGGGGAGGGTCATCGGGCGCTCGTCTTCAGCCAGTTCACCCGATTCCTCGGTAAGGCGCGGGTTCGCCTCGAGGCGGCCGGCATCGACTACTGCTATCTCGACGGCGCGACTCGATCGCGAGCGAAGGTCGTCGAGGAGTTTCGGTCGGGCGAGGCGCCGGTCTTCCTGATCAGTCTCAAGGCGGGCGGGTTCGGGCTGAATCTCAGCGAGGCCGACTACTGCATCCTGCTGGACCCGTGGTGGAACCCCGCGACCGAGGCTCAGGCGATCGACCGGGCGCATCGGATCGGTCAGACCCGGACGGTGATGGTCTACCGGTTGGTCGCGATGGACACGATCGAGGACAAGGTGATGGCCCTCAAGGCGCGCAAGGCCGCCCTGTTCGACAGCGTGTTGGCCGACGACGGATTCGATGGTGGTCGCCTCACGGCCGCGGATATTCGCAGCGTGCTCGAATGACCGACGCCGACCTCGTCCGCGCTCCGGACTCCGAAGCTGCCGGCGTACTGACCGGTAACCCGGTTTCGGGGAGTCGGACAGAGCGCACCGGCCTGTGGCGGGTAGTTTGGAACGAGTTCAACTCGCCATCGTGGGGGTCAGACAGGTCTGATGCGCCGGCCGCTTGCGCGGTGGCGGTTGCGAGGGAAGAAACCGGCAATCCCCGGTGCCATGCGATGACCTCGTGGTGTACCGGGAACCAAGCCCAGCCTGGGAAATCCCAGCTGAGAGGTCGAAGAACGTGAGCACGCAGAAGGTCGCGACAAAGCTCGATCGAGTCATTATCCGCTTCGCCGGTGACTCCGGGGACGGGATGCAGCTCACAGGTGATCGGTTCACCGCCGAGACGGCTGCGTTCGGTAACGACCTGTCCACGTTGCCCGACTTTCCGGCGGAGATCCGGGCGCCGGCGGGGACCCTTCCCGGCGTCTCGGCTTTCCAGCTTCATTTCGCCGACCACGAGATCCTCACCCCCGGGGATCGCCCCGACGTGCTCGTCGCCATGAACCCGGCGGCCCTGAAGAAGAACCTGCCGGATCTTCGTCCGGGTGGCGACCTGATCGTCAACACCGACGAGTTCACCAGCCGCAACCTCACCAAGGCGGGCTACGACGCGAACCCGCTCGAGGACGGCTCGACCAGCGACATCACGGTCCACCCGCTCGCACTGACCTCCCTCACCCGGGCCGCAGTGGCGGACATCGACATCGGTAAGAAGGACGCCGAGCGCGCGAAGAACATGTTCGCCCTTGGGCTGTTGAGCTGGCTGTACTCCCGCCCGATCGACGGGACGATCGCATTCCTGGAAGCCAAGTTCGCCTCCAAGCCGGTCATCCTGGCCGCCAACCTGGCCGCGTTCCGGGCCGGGTACAACCTCGGCGAGACCCTC
Source organism: Mycobacteriales bacterium (assembly GCA_035501255.1). GTDB lineage: Bacteria > Actinomycetota > Actinomycetes > JAFAQI01 > JAFAQI01 > JAFAZI01. Next base: position 9,870 of record DATJWM010000056.1, read on the forward strand.
GAGTCGTTCTCGGTGCGCTACGAGGTCAAACCCGCCCCGATGAAGGCCGGTCACTACCGCAATATCACCGGCAACCTTGCGCTGTCCTACGGTCTGATCGCCGGGGCGCTCCAGGCGAAACTGACGCCGTTCCTGGGTTCGTACCCGATCACGCCGGCGTCGGACATCCTGCACGAACTCTCGCGGCACAAGCGGCTGGGCGTGGTGACCTTCCAAGCGGAGGATGAGATCGCGGCCATCGGGGCGGCGCTCGGCGCGAGCTTCGGCGGATCGTTGGGGATCACGACGACGTCCGGCCCGGGTCTCGCCCTGAAGTCGGAGACGATCGGGCTGGCGGTCTCTCTCGAGTTGCCGCTCGTCGTCTGTGACATTCAGCGCGGCGGCCCGTCAACCGGGCTGCCGACCAAGACCGAGCAGGCCGACCTCCTCCAGGCGATGCACGGCCGAAACGGTGAAGCCCCGGTGCCGGTCCTCGCGCCGTGCTCACCGTCGGACTGCTTCCACATGGCGATCGAGGCGGTCCGCATTGCGACCCGCTATCGGACCCCGGTGATCCTGCTCTCCGATGGGTACCTCGCCAACGGCAGCGAGCCGTGGCAACTTCCGCAGGTCGCGGACCTCCCCGACCTCACGGTCGAGTTCGCCACCGCCGCGAACCACACCACCGAGGACGGGACGAAGGAGTTCTGGCCCTACCTTCGCGACCCGCGGACGCTCGCCCGCCCGTGGGCCGTCCCGGGAACGCCGGGTCTCGAGCACCGAATCGGTGGACTCGAGAAGTCCGACGGGCGGGGCGACATCAGCTACGACCCGGCGAACCACGATGCGATGGTCCGCCTCCGTGCCGCGAAGGTCGAGGGGATCGCCGCCGACCTGCCGCCGCTGGAGGTCGACGATCCCAGCGGTGAGGCGAAGGCGCTCGTCGTCGGCTGGGGTTCGACGTACGGGCCGATCGGCGCGGCCTGCCAGCAGGTTCGTCGCGGCGGCGGCGCGGTCGCGCACCTGCACCTGCGTCACCTGAACCCGTTCCCGCGTGACCTCGAGGCGATTCTCGGCCGTTACGACCGGGTGCTGGTACCGGAGATGAACCTGGGACAACTCGCCTCGATGCTGCGCGCCCGGTATCTCGTCGACGCGATGTCCTACACCTCCGTGCGAGGGATGCCGTTCCACTCCGAGGAGTTGGCCGGAGCGATCGAGGAAGTGATCTCCCATGTCTGAGCCAGTGCTGATCGCGTCTCCGACGCTGAAAGCATTCGACGGCGTCCCTCGCGAGGCCGCGGCCCAGTCGAAGAAGGACTACACCTCCGACCAGGAGGTCCGGTGGTGCCCGGGATGCGGTGACTACGCCGTGCTCTCGGCGATGCAGGGTTTCATGCCCGACCTCGGGCTCAAGCGCGAAAACGTCGTGTTCATCTCCGGGATCGGCTGCTCGAGCCGCTTCCCGTACTACATGAACACCTACGGCATGCACTCGATCCATGGTCGTGCGCCGGCGATTGCCACCGGCCTCGCGATTACCCGACCGGACCTTGCCGTTTTCGTCGTCACCGGTGACGGCGACGCGCTGTCGATCGGCGGGAACCACTTCATCCACGCGATCCGGCGCAACATCAACCTGACGATCCTGCTGTTCAACAACCGGATTTACGGGCTCACCAAAGGCCAGTACTCGCCGACCTCCGAGCCCGGAACGGTCACGAAGTCCACCCCGTTCGGCTCGCTCGATCGCCCGTTCTCGGCGCTGTCCCTCGCCCTCGGCGCGGAAGCGACCTTCGTCGCACGCACGATCGACTCCGACCGCAAGCATCTGACCCGCACCTTGACCGCCGCGGCCACACATCGCGGGACCGCGGTCGTCGAGATCATGCAGAACTGCCCGATCTACAACGACGGCACCTGGGACGACGTCGTCGACAGCGATCACCGCGGGAGCGGTGTCGTCGACCTGGTCGACGGGGAGCCGATCGCCTCAGCGACCCAGGGTCTGCGGCGCAACGCCCGCGGTGAGCTCGAGGTCTGCGGACTCGACGACTCCGGTGTGCTCGTGCACGATTCGTCCGCCCAGGAACCCAGCACCGCGTTCGCCCTGGCGCGACTGTCGGTGCCGATGGCGATCGGCGTCCTTCGCCAGGTTGCGCGACCGTCGTACGACGACCTGGTCCGCGAACAGCTTGCGGACGCTGCCGAGGCCGAGACCGGCCCGCGCGACATCGCGGCGCTGCTCGGCAGCGGAGCGACCTGGACCATCGACTGACCAGCCTGCCCCGCCGGCGACCATGAGCGCGCCGGTTACTGCCCCGGTGGGCTCGGTCCGGGACGATCCGCATCGATTTTCCGCACGGCAACGGCTTGCGCTGTGCGTGCTCGGGATCACGATCCTGCTGATCAGCCTTGACCAGAGCGTCCTCAACATGGCCATCCCGACGCTGGTCCACGACCTGCGCCCGAGCACGAGCGGGCTGGAGTGGATCGTGGATAGCTACGTGCTGACCCAGGCGGTCTTCTTGCTGCTCGGCGGCGCCCTCGGTGACCGCTACGGACGGCGTCGGATGTTCATGTGTGGATCCGCGGGTTTCGGTGGCGGCTCGTTGATGTGCGCTCTCGTTCATTCGACCTGGCTTCTGGTGGCTGCCCGAGCGGTCACCGGGATCGGGGCGGCGTTCATGGTGCCGGCAACGCTCGCGCTCATCGTCGCGGGGTTCGACGGTCACCGACGGGCCCGAGCGATCGGCATCTGGGCGGGCGTCGGGGGCGTTGGTAGCGCCGCTGGACCCGTTCTCGGTGGTCTGCTGCTTCAGCACTTCTGGTGGGGGTCGGTATTCCTGATCAACGTGCCGGTCGCGGTTGTTGCCATCGTTGGCGCCTGGCTGGTCATGGACGAGAGCCGAGCGGACGATCCACTCCCGGTCGACCCGGTGGGGGTGGTGCTGTCGGCGATCGGCCTGGCCGCTCTCACCTACGCGCTGATCATCGTGCCGAGCAAGCACTGGGGGTCACCCGAGGTCGTCGGCACCCTGATCGGGTCCGCGGTGTTCCTCGCCGGGTTTGCGTTCTGGGACGGACGCCGCGAGGACCCACTGATCGACTTTGCCCTGTTCCGCAACCCGACCTTCTCCACCGGACTCGCCGCCGTCACCGCCTTGTTCTTCGCGATGTTCGGCACGAGCTTTCTGCTCAGCCAGTACCTTCAGTTCGTCGAGCGTGCCGATGTCTTCGGTGTCGGTCTCCGCTTCCTGCCGATGGCACTGTGTTCGCTGGTCGCCAGCAACCTCTCCGCTCGACTCACCCGGTTGTTCAACCTGCGCGCCGTGCTGATGGCCGGTCTGGGGTGCACGATGGCCGGACTGGGGATTCTCGGCGTGATCACCACTCGGTCGGGCTACCTCCCGGTCGGGATGTCCTTTGCGTTGCTCGGCCTGGGGATGGGCCTCGCGATCGCGCCGGCGTCGACGGCCGTCGTCAGTGCTCTGCCGCCGGAGAAGGTCGGGGCGGGGTCCGGGCTGCGCAGCATGGTGCAGCTTCTCGGCGGATCGTTCGGGGTCGCCATCATCGGCACGCTAGCGGCGAGCCGCTACCGCAACGAGGTCACTCAGGCCTACCAGACCACCTTGAGCGGCGTACCGGAACCTGCCCGGGCCGACATCAGTGATCAGATCGGTCGGGCGTTTCTGACGATTGCCGAGTTGCCGCCTCGCCTGGCCGATCGGGTCAGCGCGGTGACGGACGCCGCGTTCGTCAGCGGTGTACGCCTCGCCGCGCTGATCGGGCTCGCCGTCGTTGCCGTGGCCGCGATCGCCGTCGCCCGATTCATTCCGCGCAATGTCGACGTCAGTGAGGAC
>DATJWM010000057.1:0-51015 GCA_035501255.1 Mycobacteriales bacterium
GCCTGATGTCGTCATCGTCGATCTCGGGCTGCCCGACATGGACGGTGCCGACGTCATCCGCGGTATCCGAGGCTGGTCGACCGCACCGATCATCGTGCTTTCCGCCCGCGAGGGAGAAGTAACCAAGGTTGCCTCCCTCGACGCCGGCGCCGACGACTACGTCACCAAGCCGTTCGGGATGGACGAGCTTCTCGCCCGGCTGCGCGCTGCCGTTCGCCGGGCCACTCCCGCCGAGAACGCACCGGTGATCACCACGCCCGACTTCACCATCGACCTCACGGCCAAGCGGGTCCGGACCGCGACCGAGGGCGAGGTGAAGCTCACGCCAACCCAGTGGCAGGTCCTTGAGGTCCTGGTCCGCAATCGCGGCAAGCTCGTCACCCAGCGCCAGCTGCTTCACGACGTCTGGGGGCCGGCGTACTCCACCGAAGTCAACTACCTCCGGGTCTACGTCGCGCAGCTACGCCGCAAACTCGAGCCGAACCCGGCGACTCCGCGCTACCTGATCACCGAGACGGGCATGGGTTACCGGTTTCAGGACACGGCCGTCACCTCGACCGCGGAGTGACCGCGGCCGACGCGGACTGCGCTCAGCTGGCCCGCCGGCGCAATTGTGCGCGAACGTTGCGGTCCACCAGCACCGGGACGAACTGGGTGACCTTGGCGCTCGCCATTTCTTCGTAGACCCGGTCGACCATTGTGCGCACCTCCGGTCCGGGGACCGTGCCGGAGAACTCGTCCGCGAGCCGTTGCGCGACCCTGTCGACCTGATCATCGAGGGACAGTGGGGAAAGCATGACGACACCGTGGCGCGCGTCCTTCGCCAGCGCAACTTTTCGACGGGCCTCGGATGAGATTGATACGCTCGTTCATGGCCATTCGGGGTGATTGTTCAACCTTCGTTAACCTCTTGTTCAACTTCCCGCATTCCGCGGTCGCGGACATGGTCCGAGAGTGACACCGTGAGCGTCCCCACTTCGAGCGCCCCCGACCTTCCCCGGTACGCCGAAGATCTCGCCGAGGAGATCGAGGATCTCGACTACGCCGCGGAGCCGGCCGATCGCGAGCGCGACCCCGCGCGGTTCATCGATCGTGAGTCGAGCTGGCTGGACTTCAACGCGCGCGTACTGGACCTGGCCGAGGATCCCGAAACCCCACTGCTCGACCGCACCCGGTTCGCCGCGATCTTCGCCGACAATCTCGATGAGTTCTTCATGGTCCGGGTCGCCGGTCTCCAACGCCGGATCGCGACCGGGCTCAGTGTCAGCTCGCCGGCCGGCCTCACCGCCCGCGAGCAGATGGACCTGATTTCCCAGCGCGCGCACGCCCTGGTGGAGCGGCACACCAAAGTGTTCCGATCGCAGATCCTGCCTGCCCTGCGCCAGGCCGGGATCGAGGTCGTCGCCTACCACGACCTGAGCATCGATGAACGCGCCCGTGCCGACGCGCTCTTCGACGAGCAGGTCTTCCCGGTCCTGACCCCGCTTGCGGTCGATCCCGCCCATCCTTTCCCCTACATCTCCGGCCTGTCGTTGAACCTCGCGGTCGTGGTGCGCGACCGGGAGAGCGGCCGCGAACACTTCGCCCGGGTCAAGGTGCCGCCACTTCTGCCGCGCTTCGTCCGGGTCGGCGACCAACGGTTCGTGTTGATCGAGCAGGTCATCGCCGCGCACGTGCCCGCGCTGTTCCCCGGGATGGACATCCTGGAGTCCTCGCTGTTCCGGGTGACCCGCAACGAGGACCTCACGGTCGAAGAGGACGAGGTCGACAACCTGTTGCAAGCGCTGGAGCGCGAGCTCGTGCGTCGCCGGTTCGGGCCGGCCGTGCGGCTCGAGGTCGAGGCCGACATCGGCAGCCGAGTGTTGAACCTGCTCGTGCGCGAGCTCGACATCGACGAGAGTCAGCTCTACCGAATCAGGGGCCCGCTCGACCTGGCCGGCCTCTGGGCGATCGTCGACCTCGACCTGCCTGCGTTGAAATACGAGGTCTTTCCGCGGGTCACTGCCCCCGCCTTGTGGCTCAGCGGTGACGGCGCCAAGGTGGACGTCTTCGCCGCGATGCGTCGAGGCGACGTGCTGGTCCACCATCCGTACGAGTCGTTCGGCACCAGCGTCCAAGCGTTCATCGAGCAAGCAGCCGCCGACCCGGCGGTTCTCGCGATCAAGCAGACGCTCTACCGCACCAGCGGCGACTCTCCGGTGGTCGACGCCCTCGTCGATGCGGCCGAGGCGGGCAAGCAGGTGCTCGTCGTGGTCGAGATCACCGCCCGCTTCGACGAGCAGGCGAACATCCGCTGGGCGCGCGCGCTCGAGCATGCCGGATGTCACGTGGTTTATGGCGTGGTCGGTCTGAAGACCCACGCCAAGCTCTCGCTCGTCGTCCGCCAGGAGTCGGACGCGAGCCTGCGCCGCTACGCCCACATCGGCACCGGCAACTACCACCCGAAGACCGCACGACTCTACGAGGACTTTGGATTGCTCACGGTCGACCCGGCGGTCACTGCCGATATCGCCGACCTGTTCAACCATCTGTCCGGCTACACCAAGCACCGCAACTACCGCACCCTGCTGGTCGCTCCGGACACGTTGCGCAGCGGCCTGATCGAGAAGATCACCGCCGAGACTGAGGCTGCCCGAGCCGGCCTGCCGTCGGGCATCACGCTGAAGCTCAACAGCCTGGTCGACGAGGTGATCATCGACTGCCTGTACGACGCCTCCGCCGCGGGGGTGCCGATCGATATCGTCGTTCGTGGGATGTGCGCGCTCCGGCCTGGGGTGCGGGGGCTGAGCGAGTCGATCCACGTCCGCAGCATCCTCGGTCGCTTCCTCGAGCATTCGCGAATCTTCCGGTTCGTCAACCAGGGTGACGAACAGGTCTGGATCGGCAGCGCGGACATGATGCACCGCAACCTCGACCGCCGGGTCGAGGCGATCGTGGAGATACGCGACGCGGAGGTTCGCGCACGCCTTCAGCGGGTGTTGGCGCTCGCCGTCGACCCGACCACCTCGGCCTGGGAACTGCATCCGGACGGCACTTGGGAACGCCACGTCACCGGCTCGGACGGCGAGCCGCTGACCGACTACCAGCTCGCCCTGCTGCGGGCGACGGCGGCCCGGGCGGCCGAGGTCCGCGCCGAGGGACTTATGTGAGCGACGAATTCGCCCCCGTTGAGGTCCGGGAGGTCGAGGCGAAGTTCCGGGTGCATCCGCCGTTCGAGATCCCCGACCTAGTGGGACCGCGGACCGGAGCCGCCTCGGTGGACCCGACCCGAGAGGAGGAGCTCCGAGCGGTCTACTGGGACACCAGCGACCTGCGCCTCGCCCGTGAAGGCATCAGCCTGCGCTACCGGTCCGGTGAGGGAGCAGGCAAGGACGGGTGGCACCTGAAGCTTCCGGTGCGCGAGAGCCGGGTGCCGGATGCGGGCACGGCCGCCCGGGACGAGCTCCACGCCGTGGGTGACCCGGAGGAGATCCCAGCCGAGCTGCGCGAGCTGGTCACCCCATGGGTGCGCACGGCGGTGCTGGGTCCGGTCGCGACCTTGGTCACCCGTCGTAGCGCGCAGGTGCTGCGCGACGACGCGGGCGAGCCGCTCGTCGAGCTGACCGATGATCTTGTGTCGGTTCTGAGCTCGGGTCACATCGCCGGGCGATTTCGGGAGATCGAGGTGGAGAGCCTCGGCGGCGGAGTCGAGGCGATCGAAGCGGTCGGTTCGGTCCTGCGCGCTGCCGGGGCGGTCGGCGGGGAGTTTCTGCCGAAGGTGGTTCGCGCGCTCGGCCCGCAGGCGACCGCCGATCCCGATCCACCCCCACCCGCCCCGTTCGACCTCGACGAGCCGGCCCGGGTGGCACTGCGGGACGTGCTGCGCCGCAACGTTCGCTTGCTGCTCGCCACGGACACCCCGGTCCGCCGCGGCCAGCCTGATTCGGTACACCAGATGCGGGTCACTGCCCGCCGGCTGCGAAGCGCGCTGAAGGTCTTCGGGCCGATCGAGGATCTCGAGTGGGCGGAGTCGCTGCGGGCCGAGCTGAAATGGCTCGCCGACACCCTCGGCGGCGCCCGCGACAGCGAGGTGCTTCTCGAGCGGCTTCTCGGAGACCTTGCCGCCTTGCCCGACGACCTCGTCGTGGGCCCGGTACGCGCAAAGGTCGAGCGCGAAGTCGGTGGCGTGCTCAGCACCACGTCCGACGCCGTTCAGGAGACGCTGCGCTCGGAGCGCTACGTCGTGCTTCTCGAGCGGCTCGTCGACGCCGCCTGGGAGCCGATGACCTCGCCGCACGGAGAGAAGCCCACCGAAGACGTGGTGCCGAAGTTGGTCCTCGCCTGCTATGAGCGAGTCGCGAAAGGAGCACGCGCGCTCGCGAAGGCGGACGCGACCGACGAGACGTGGCACCGGGTGCGGATCCATGCCAAGCAGTTGCGCTACACCTGCGACTCGCTCGTGGCAATCTACGGCAAGCCGGCCCGGGCGCTGGCCGCCCAGGCCGAGGCGGTCCAGGAAGTGCTCGGCGAGCATCAGGACGCGACCGTTGCGGCCGGCGTGATCTTCGCCCTCGCCACCGCACGCGGATCGGGATCCGCAGGCTTTACCCTCGGACTCATGCACGCCCGCGAGACCGCCGCCGCGCAGGATGCGCGTGCGGAGTTCGCCCGGGTGTGGGCCAAGGCCTCCCGCTCCCGATATCGGAGATGGTTGACGACCTGATGCCCGACAAGCTCATCGAAGCCGCGGGTGGAGTGTTGTGGCGGCGCGCCGCAGGAGGCGCAGGCATCGAGATCGCACTTGTCCATCGACCCAAGTACGACGACTGGTCGATCCCGAAGGGCAAGTTGAACCCGGGCGAACATCCGGTGATCGGCGCCGTTCGCGAGGTGTGGGAGGAGACCGGCTACACCGGTGTCCCCGGCCGACCGCTCGGGGAGATCCGCTACGCCAAGGACGGCCTGCCGAAACGGGTCCGCTACTGGGCGATGCGCGTCGGCTCCGGCGAGTTCGAGTCGAACGACGAGGTCGACCAGATCATGTGGCTCCCGCCGCGGGAGGCACGGCGGCACCTGCTGCCCGACCGGGATCAGCGAATTCTCACCGACCTCCTGCTCGCATCGGTGGATACCTGGCCGTGCATCCTGGTTCGACACGGAAGCGCCGGCGAGCGGGCGAGCTGGCAAGGGGACGATCACGAGCGTCCGCTGGACGACCTCGGCGACCAGCAGGCCGAAGCCCTGGTTCCACTCCTCTCGTCGTACGGGATCCAGCGGGTGATGTCCGCCGACGTGCTGCGCTGCATGGAGACGATCGGGCCGTACGCCGGCCACGCGGGACTCAGCGTCGAGAGCGAGCCACTCGTCTCCGAGGCCGGCTACGCCGAGGCTCCCGGACACGCGCTGGAACGCCTGCTCGAGATCGCGCGCAGCGCGGTGCCGTCGGTCGTCTGCAGCCAGGGCAAGACGTTGCCGCCGCTGCTCGCGGACGCGTGCACGGAACTCGGCTCGGCTCCCCCGACCGACGCCCGTTTCCGCAAGGGCGGCCTGTGCGTCATGCACCTCGCGGACGCCGACAGCCCCCACCTGATGGTGGCGGAGTTCTTCGACCCGTTGCTCTAAGGTTCACGACCGCGGCCGACAGGCCCGAACCGGACGGATGGCACGATGACGGCACCCCCTCGCCTTCGGCGAACCCACGGCGAAGGCAGGGTGGGCCCCTTCGCGACGTTCGTCGACCGGGTACGTCCCGACGGCGTGGTCGCGCGCTGGGGCACCCGTCGCCACCGCAAGCAACCGCCGGGCGCGACAACCGAGTCGACCTGGTGGGCGCCGGCCGAACGGGGCTGGTGGATCGGCGTCCTGTTCGCGGTCGGTTCCCTGCTGTTCGCCGTCGGCGCGATCCCCGCCTACGCAACCTCGGTGGGCGTCCGCGCGGACAGCGTGACCTTCTTCGTCGGTTCGCTGTTCTTCACCTCGGCCGGGTTTCTCACCTACCGCGAGGCGGTCGACGCCGGACCTCCAGGACACGACGGCACCCGGCGGCGGTTCTTCGTCTATCAGCCGCACCGGATCGACTGGTGGTCGACCTCGGTGCAACTGGTCGGGACGCTGTGTTTCAACGTCAGCACCGGATACGCGATCGTGAGCGATCTGTCCGCGCACGCTGCAAACCGCTACGTGTGGCGACCGGACGCGGTCGGATCCATCTGCTTCCTGATCGCGAGCGGGCTGGCGTGGTTCGAGGTGTGTCACGGCTGGACGGCGTGGCGACCACGATCCTGGTCCTGGTGGATCACCGGACTGAACCTTCTCGGTTCGATTGCGTTCGGCGGATCCGCCATCGCCGGCTACATAAACCCGGCAACCGGTGAGCTCCGTAACGCGGCGCGATCGAATCTCGGGACGCTGATCGGCGCGATCTGCTTCCTCGCCGGGGCGCTCATGCTTCTCCCCGAGCGCACCGCACCCCCGAGGGAGGCGGCAGACGAGGCCGGCGGAGCTACATGACGTTCGGCAGCAAGCTCACGGCCTCCTGAGCAACTCCCCACATGACGCCGATCACGATCGGGGTCGCCACCAGCCAGGTCTGCCACCGCCCCCACCGTCGCCAGCTCCACACTGCGACCACACCCACCACGAGCATGGCCTGGAGCCAGAAGATCAGGTACGGCCACGAACCCGGATCACCGCGGCCGGGCAGCTCGGCAGTCGGCACGGCCACCGGGCGTCCAGCGGGCGTGGAGGCGACCCGACCGGTGAGGGCGGCATCGACGTACACCACATGGCTGGGCGCAAACCGTCCGAGCCAGCCCGAACCGGTCGAGGTGGCGAGGGTGAGGAGCGAGCCTCCCGTCGGCACCGCCGGCAACGGAGATCCGCCGCTTCGGTTGTCGATCACCCGGAACGTGAAGGTCGACTGGCCGGTCACGACGGTGATCGGGTCGCCGGCCCGCAAGCGGGTGAGGTGGCGGAATGGGCCGTCGGCCATCACGCTCTTGCCCATGACGATCGACTGCCCTGCCTGCCCGGGAAGCGGGGTGTCCCGCATGTGCCCGGGTCCTTTCATCAGGTCACCGGAAGAGGTCCCCTCCACGACAACGACCCGGGTGAGACCTGCGGCGGGCGCGCTGATGACGGCCACCGGCGTCCCTGGCGGGATCGCGCCCCCGATCCGGGGGGCGATCGGACTCGACGGGTCGAGCAGCCCGCGGAACGAGGCATAGAGCTGATGCTGGCTGCGCTGCTCCTGAAGGGCACTGAGACCGAAGGCAAACACCGCCAGGAAGCCGGCGAGGACGGCCAGGATCGCGGCCGCGGCGAGCGACAGCACCAACACGACCGGCATCGGCGGGCGAACCGGGCTGACCCCACCGATGACCGGGGTCTCGCCGACAACCACCAACTCAGCGGTCGATTCCGACGACGGCGCCACAGGCTGGCCCGCGGTCTCCGGCGTCTCCGGCCGAGTGCTCTCGACCGTCACCAGCGCCCCCGCTTGCGGCCCGCCACATACACGGCCGGCGCGGCGAGCCCCGCGAGCGCGGTCAAGGCGATCACCACTACTAGCGCGAGACCTCCTCCACCGAGACCGATCCCCACCGTGCGACCGACAGCGGCGACGGCGGTCGCACTCGGCTCCGGGCCTGTCGACGACGGTGAGCCTTGCGGCTCGCTAGGGCTCCGATCGGACGCGGGGTTCGATCCCGACGATGTCGTACCCGGATTCGCGCCGGGCGAGTCGGACCGCTTCGTCGATGGACCCGTGCCGCCTCTCCCGGGGGCTGGGTTGCCGGTTAGGTCGGGCAGCGTGCCCTTCTGTGCCGCGACCGCGCCCGCCGCCGCCCAGGTGTAGCCGGCGAGCGAGCCGAGTCCGTTCGCCTTCGTCAGTGGCAAGAACCCGGGAGCGAGCCGGCCCACCGCAGACCCGGAGCGTTGCCCCTTCGTGATGACGTAGCGCAAGAACGCCGCGTAGTCGTGCGCGTCCGCCGACGGCAAGCCGGACGTCGGGATCGCGGCGTAGATGATCGCCGTTCCCGGGTAGGCCTTCGCGGCCACCTCGGACGTTCGCAGTTTCTCGTACGGAATCGGCCAAACGCCCGTGCTTTCGTCCGGCTTGACCAAGCTCACCGCTGCGCGCATCGACGCTCTGGACGGCTTCACGAACTGGTGCGAGCTCGTCGTCTGCAGCGCGGCAGTCCGGATCTGGTAGCGCTTGGCGTCTGCGGCCGAGGTGATCCCGATCATGAACCGGTATCCCACCGGCTGGCGGCCGGCCGCGATCAGCTTCTCGCCGGCCGTCGTCCCGGTTGTCTGTGAGCAGGTCGTGGTCGAGTTCGCGATGCTGAACTGAAGCGACTCGCTGATCTCCTCCAACCGGGCCATCGGCGCGGCCACGAGCGGAAGATAGGGCACCGGGCTGTTGTGCAAGCAGTCGTTGTGGTTGCTCGCGTACCACGCCTTGGGTTCGAACTTTGACAGCAACGGCCAGCGGTTAACCGGCAGCTTGATTCCTTGGTACGCCGGGTTGACCGTCATTCCCCACTGGTCAGGGTCGCCGTTGAGCCACTTGCGCGCGGACGGATTGTCGTTGATGTAGGTGGTCAACGCCTCGATCACGTCGGAGTCACTGGAAAGCGCCACCAATTCCGACGCCGCTTCGGACCACGCCACTCCGTGGGTGATGCCCGGGTTGAGCTTCTGGAACTCCGGATCGAGGGTGATGTTCAGCGGGTTGTTCGACAGCGCCGAGTCCTCTTCCTGGATCGGCAACTCGGACGGGTAGGACTCGGTGAGCAGCTTGGCGAGCAGTCGCGGGTCGAGTCTGAGTTTGGTGTACGGCTGGCCGCTCGCGCCATCGATCGAATAACCGATCGCAAATCCGGTCACTCCGATCGGCGCGTTGACGACCGGCTTGCCATAGCCGTCCGACGGCGGGTCGCTCACGAAGGCCGCCTCGGCTCCCCCGGTTGCCACCAAGTTGCGCGCCTCGGGCTCACCGGTCTGCACGTGGGTGATCTTGAACAACTTCGGGTTGAGGCAGAAGTGCGGTGCCCATTGCGCTGTGGCCTGAATTGCGAGCTCGGAACCGTAGACGTCGACGGCGTTGCTCGAGCTCACGACATCGCAGGCATCGGAGGGAGGCGCGAAGTTCAACGGGACGCTGATTCGGTTGCGCCAGTTCGACGCGCTCCACCACAGCAAGCCGCTGACCGAGAGGTCCTCGTCCCCTTCGGGCGGACTGGTGGCGAGCTCGCCAGGCTTGAACGAGCCAGTCGCCTCGCAGGCCGAGACGTCATCGGTCGTGGCGGCTGCGGTCGGATCGCAGCTGATTCCCATGACCGGAACGGCGACGAGCGAGCACGCGACCGTCTGACTGCATCCGAGCGACGCGTTCTCGGCGGAGGTCCACACGTCGAAGTCCGCACTGCCGTGACCGGTCGAGTCGGTCACGCCGAACGTCTCGTTGCTCGGCAAGGCCGACCCACCCGCGGTGTTGGACTCCGGCGCCATCCCGCCACAACCGGACGTGCCTCCGTCGTAGACGTGTCCCGCGGCGGAGATGAACGGCACCCAGTGCTGGGTGGGCGCGAGGAGGTACTTGCAAGCCGCGGGCACCGTCGACGGGGCGCCGGCGACCTGCTTGCGGTCGGCCGCGGTGGCGTACTCGTCCAGCCGGTACGGCGGGTAGTCGGTGTTGTAGGTGTCCTGGTAGCGCTCGGTCCAATCCTGCGTCCAGCACGTCTCGGGGCTGAGGCGATCGGCCTTGTTGACCGTCGTCGAATCGAGACCGCGGCACTCGAGCAGAACGAACGGGTACTCCTCCTGCGCGGCATCTGCGCTGTTCTGATCGGCCACGATGCCACCGGTCGGATGCGCGCCAGACCAGCTGACCCCGATCTCCTGGCGGCCACGCAGGTTGGTCGTACTCGTGAGGTGCAATGACACCGAACGCTTATCGACGACCTTGACCTTGCCGTCGACGACCTTGGTCCTGGTGACCGTCTCCGACTTGGTCAACCCCTTGGAGGAGGATGCCGCCGACGCGGCGGCACTGCTCACGCCTTGGGCAGCGCTGACGCCGAAAACGGCGGCGACCCCGAGGAGGGCCACCAGCCCGAGAGTCCTGGATCGCTGTGGGCAAGTCATCCGGATCCTCGCTGCCGCCCGGACATGCGGTAGGCAATCACCGGAGGGAGGATCAGGATCGCGAGGATCAGCAGGACTGCGAGGGGCGCGAGCACCGCCGTCAGATGGGGCGATCGGTAGCCGGCGAGACTCGCCGGCTCGGTCACGGACTCGTCCGCGCTCTGCGTACCTCCGCCTGATGCGGCCACCGCGGTGCCTCCGGTTGAGCCGCCGCCCCCTCTGGATCCGCCGGTCGCGACGTGCCCGCCTCCGGTCGCCCCGCCGCCCGAGTGATTCGCACCGATCGTCAGGTGGTTCGTCCCGCCGGAGTGGCCGTTGGCCGGATTGTGCACCTGCTGGGTGCCGGTCGGCGTGACGTTTGCCGCACACGGGGTGTGACCGACCTTGTCGCACGACGGTGGCAGCGGCGCGATCTTGGCAAGGTAGTTGGAGCTCGGATGACCCTTGACGAAGGTCGGGTTGTCGCAGGTGCGCACACTTCGTGAGCTCAGGTTGACCTTCGAGTCCGCCTTCTTCAGCTTCGCGAGCTGCCCGAAACCGGCCTCGACCAGGTTCACCGGCAAGGGCGAGTAGCCGATCGGGCCGATTTCCTTCTGCCCCTGGCAGATCGAGTAGTACGTGAAGTCGGCGATCGTCTGCCGCTTCGCCGTCGTCATCTTCGAGTCCTGGGAGTGCGTCCCGGTCGGTTCGATCTCATAGACATAGGACGACAGCGGGTAGGTGCGCGGGTCCTTGTCGACGTAGACGTTGTCGAGGTTCTGCAGAAGGTAGTTCGGCGAGCTCTTGTCCATGTTGATCTGCGCTTTCTCCAGCGCGACCGCAACGTTGAACTGTGTTGGCAGCGTGTAGTAGCCCGCCGAGTTCAACATCTTCACGACCGGATAGTTCTGGGATAGCGCGTAGGAGTATTCGACGTAACCGATCGATCCGTTCGCCTGCTTCGAGGAGACGTAGTTCATCGCACCGTCGGAGCCGTTCTGGGCGATCTGGTTGCCGGCCCGGGGGAAGTACTCCGTCATCGCAGAGCTGCCGCCGTTGAACGAACGCCAGACGCTCGGGAACTCACGCCCGAAGTAGCGCGTGAGCTGAGCCGTCGACCCCGATCCCTCGGACTGAACCACCGGGGTGATCGGCAGCGACGGAAGCGCGTGCCCGTCGTTGTCCGCGGTGATCTCCTTGTTGTCCCAGTTCGTGATCTGGTTCGTGAAGATCTTCGCTAGGGTCTGGCCGGACAGGCGCAGGTTGCGCACCTGGATGCCGTGCACCCGGATCTGGTACGGGAACGCCGTACCGCCCGCCGCGATCGGGAGATAGGCGTAGGGCCGTCCTTGTGACGTGTCCGAAACCCCGGTCACATGGTCGATCCCCTGGTAGCCCAGCGACGTGACCGCGAAGTCCGAGGTGCGGTTCGCGTAGTCCTGCCGTCCAGCGGCGTCTCCGCTCGGGTTGTAGACGACCTCCATACCCTGAGCCTTCACGTCGGCCACCCATTGGTTGACCGCATTCGCCGCCCAACTCGATCCGGAGCCCTGGATGAGCGTATGGGAGGACGTCGCGCTCGCGACCCCGCCAACGGCGAGCACCGGCGCGACGACCAGGGCGAGCGCCCCGATTGTGCGGGAGAACCGTTGAGCGTTCATCGGTTACCTGCCTTGTCCCGCGAGAACACGCGTGCGGCCACGAAGAGCGCGAGCACGATGGCGAGCAACACGCTCGCGGCCCCGAACGCGCGCTGGATCTGCAGCGGTTCACCGGTCTTCACCGCGGTGAAGATGAACAGCGGCAGCGAGTTCATCGGATTCTTTACCGGGTTGATGGCCATGAAGGTCGATGCGCCCGAGGCGATGAGCACGACGGCGGTCTCGCCCACGCCGCGCGCCACCCCGAGGATCGTCGCGGTGGCGAGACCGGCCTTCGCGCTCGGAAGCACCACCTTGCGCACAGTCCGGAACCGCGACGCGCCGAGCGCGTAGCTGGCCTCGCGCAGCCCGCCCGGCACGACGCGAAGCGACACCTCACCGGCTCGGGCGACGATCGGGGTCATGGTCACCGCCATTGCGATCGCCGCTGCCATCCCGGACTTCGGGAACCCGTGAATGATCAGCAAGGCGTACACGAACAACCCGGCGAGGATCTCCGGGAGTGCGGTCATCGCTTCGACGACCGTACGCACGAAGCGCGGACCCCGACCGGCCGTCTCCGCCATGTACACCGCGGTGCCGATGCCGAGCGGCACCGAGATCAACACCGCGATTCCGACCTCGATGAACGTTCCGACGATGGCGTGCAGAATCCCGCCCTGGGTGAGCGGCGCAGTCGGACTCACCCCTGCCATCGTCCGGGTGAAGAAGTTCAGGTGGGTGAAAGCCTGCCAACCTCTTGCCAACGTGTAGACGAGGGTGGTCGACAGTGCGAATACGACAACACCGGAGATCGCCCACAACGCGGTCGTCACCAGACGGTCCACCACGATCGGCCGCGGATTCGACATCGCCACGACCCCGGCATAGATGGCGAGGAACGTGAGATACCAGACCACCAGAAATCCCAGCGTGCCGCTGCCGTCCACAAGGTGCTCGTACACGACCACCACGAGCGCCAGGCTGGACAGCAGCGAGCCGCCGAGGGACATCCAGTCATCAAAGGTGAGCACCCGGATCCGGCGAGGCGCGCGCCGCGTTTGGGCGCGCGGGGCCGGACGGCCGGTGGCGGGAGCATGGACGGTCGTGGTGGTCATGGCTCAGATCTCCGTCGAGGCGCCGCTTCGGCTGCGGCTGATGACGAACGCCGCCGTGCTGTTGACGGCGAGGGTGATGAGGAAGAGCACGAACCCCGCGGTGAGGAGTGCAGAGAGTTGGCTGCGAGTTGCGCTCCCGAAGTTCCCCGCGATCAGCGCTGACGTGGTCTGCGCCCCGGACTGCAGGATTCGCGGTGACAGCAGGTACGCCGGCGAGAGGATGATCGCGACGGCAGCGGTCTCACCGAGCGCGCGACCGAGCGCGAGCATCGATCCGCCGATGATCCCGCCCTTGCCGAACGGCAGGACGACCTTACGGATTACCCCCCACCGAGTGCCGCCGAGCGCGAGCGCGGCCTCACGCTCGCCGATCGGCGCCTGGTCGAAGACCGCGCGCATCACCGCGCACGCGAGCGGGATGGCCATCATCGACACCGCGAGTCCGGCGATGAAGGCGGAGCTCGTGTACTGCGACTGCTGCCACACGGCGGCGTTCGGATCGGTGTTCACGTGAAAGAGCGGGAACCAGCCGAAGTGCTGGCTGAGCCACCGGGAGAGATTGATCGCATGCGGCTTGAGCAGATAGAAGCCCCAAAGCCCGTAGATGATGCTGGGCACTGCCGCCATGAGGTCGATCGCTGAGACCAGCCACCCCTTCGCCCACCGGGGGGCGTAATCGCTGATGAACAGGGCAAAGCCCAGTGCAAGCGGGAACGCCACGACCATCGCGACGAATGCGACCTCGACCGTCCCCAGCAGGACCGCCGCGATTCCGATCCTGTCGAACTGGGGGTTCCACTCGACCGTGGTGAAGAAGTTCAGCCCGTAGTGGCGGAGCGTTGGCACCGACTGCACGCCGAGGAACACCCCAACCGCGCCGGTGATGACAAGGACCGACCAACCAATTGCGGTCGAGCCGGCCTGGAACCATCGGTCGCTGGGCTCGAGACCGGGCTCGACCCGCCGCGGTTGAGGCGCGGGACGCGGTGGCGAAGGCTCAGGAACGGTGATCGCCATCTGCTACCCGAACCTGCCGTGCACGTAGTCAGCGGTTCGCGGATCAACCGGGGAATTGAAGATCTGGTCGGTCGTTCCGGCCTCGACGATCGCCCCCGGCTGGCCGGCTTCGGCCAGGAAGAAGGCCGTCTGCTCTGATACCCGCGCGGCTTGTTGCATGTTGTGGGTCACGATCACGATCGTGATCTCGGACTTGAGCTCGCTGATAGTCTCCTCGATCCGCCTGGTTGAGGTCGGGTCGAGAGCGGAGCACGGCTCGTCCATCAGGAGAACCTCGGGGCCGACCGCGAGGGACCTCGCGATGCACAGCCGCTGCTGCTGGCCGCCGGACAAGGCGGATCCGGGTCGGTCGAGGCGGTCTTTGACCTCGGTCCACAAGCCGGCACGCACGAGGCAGTCCTCGATGAGTGCGGCCCGGTCGGACTTGCTGATTCTCTTGCCCGTCAGTTCAAGGCCCGCGGTAACGTTCTGCGCGATTGACATCGCCGGGAACGGGTTCGGTTTCTGGAATACCATGCCGATCCGCTTGCGGGTATCGGTGACCCGGGACCCCGCGGTGTAGACGTCGACACCGTTGAGGCGTACCTCACCCGCCAGCTCCGCCCCTGGCACCGACTCGTGCATCCGGTTAAGAATCCTGAGGAAGGTCGACTTGCCACAGCCGGACGGCCCGATCAACGCGGTGACCGTGGCCGGCGGCATCGACAGCGAGACGTCGTCGAGGACCTGCGTGCCGTTGAACCACGCCGAGATTTCCACCGCGTCCAGCCGCGCAGGTTCTCCCGCTGCCGCACCCACGATGAGATCGCGAGCGACCTCCGGGCCGGTCGACCGGGTGAGCACCGAAACGCCCCCGGTCACTTTGTCACCGTGACCATGATGGTCTTGGAGGTGGAAGCGGCGTGGTTGTTATCCGATGGGGTGAAGGTCACGTCGATCTTGTGCTTGCCGACCGCGAGCTTTGTCGTCGTGTAGCTCGCCCTTCCCTTCTTCACACTGACCGAGGCAAGTTTCTTCGAGCCGTCGAAGAACACCGCCTTGCCGGCGACAGCAGGCTTCTCCGCGGCACTCAACGTGAGCTTCTTGCCCTTCTTGACCTTCGCGGCCGACGCCCTGACCGTGACCGTTGTCGGCGACGGGGTCACCGTCACCGACTTGGCCGCCGAGGTCGACGCGGCGAAGGAGGAGTCGGTCGGAACGAAGGCCGCGGATAAGTGGTGCTTGCCCGACCCCAGCGACGTGGTCGTGTAGGTGGCCGAACCAGCGGACAACGACTTGGTCGCGAGCACCGTCGTGCCGTCGAGGAACTGCACGGATCCGGTCGCCGTTGTTGGCGTGACCGACGCCGTGAGGGTGACCTTCCCGCCGTACTTCACGCTCGACGGCGATGCGCCTAGCGTGGTCGTGGTCGCCTGACCCGCCTGCGGGTACACCAACGACCAGGTGTCCGAGCTTCCGCCGCCCGTCACGGCGATGTCGGCCGAGTCGTAGGTGGTGTTTCCCGGTTTGCCCGACGCCGAAGTCCGCAGCCGAAGCTGGTACAGGCCGGCGTAGCCGTCACTCGAGGCGTCGGTGTTGGGGAAGTCCGACACCAACGTGGCGACCGTGAAGTCTGTGCCGGGGTTTCCGGTCAGCACCGGCAGCGTCTGGGAGACCGCTGACGGCGCCGAGGCGTTCGGGAACGTGCTCGGCCCGGCGAGCTGCTCACCGCTCCACGCACCGGGCGCCTGACCGTTCTTCGGCAGGTAGCCGGAGAGCGTCGCAACGGTGTCCCCGGTCCGGATCGTGGCCGTGCCTTGAACGTAGGCGGCGATCGGATCATTGACGTTGCCGCCGGTCACCACGTTGCCGCTGCTGTCGAAGAACTCCAGACCACCGACCGAGTTCGCGTCCGGCTCCCACGGAGGCGTCGAGCTCGCATGGGCGACACCGACGCCGAGGCAGCCGACGCCGGCGATCAGCGCAGCGGCGACGGCGCCACAGATGCGGCGGATTCCAACTGACATGGTCAACGACCTTTCGTGGACGTGATATCGACGGGATCGCGTGGCGCGGGAGCCGTCGCAGGCACCCGGCGCCTGCGACGGAGGAGGACGAGGAAGGCGAGAACGAGCGCAATGACGCCACCGATCACGATTGCGGCGATGGCGGCGGCGCCCGGCCCGGACGAGTGGCCGGATCCCGCGGTGGCCGCCGCAGGGGAGGCAGCCGAGGAGGGTCCAGAGGCCTTCGCACCGGATGGCTGCGGGCCCTTGCCCGGATGCGTGGTGGCGGTCGAGTTCGATCCGCCCGCGGGCTGGTGGTGGGCCGTGGCCGGCGTGGTGAGCAACGTCTCGACGGAGACCGCCTTGCCCGACGCGCAGTCGACCGAACCGCCGCTCACCACGTGCCAGGTATTTCCGGTCACCTTCAGCACCGCAGCCGGGTACGAGAGTGACGCGGGAGGCTCATTCGGGGCCCCGAGGTACATCCGGATCTGCACGAGCCCGTCCCATTGGGGCGGGAAGTCCTGGACGAAGACCTTGAGCGGGTAGTCCTTGCGGGTCGCGGCGGTCATCGGGTGGCTGGTGTTGGTGTAATCCGCCGCGGCGGTGAGCTCCTCGCCGCTCCACTCCCCCGCGGCCAACCCCTTGCGCGGCTGGTAGGCGAACAACGTCGCGGTTCTCCCGCGGCCGTCGTACGGCGCTTTTGCGGCGACGGTCGAGACCGCCCGCCACGCGAACGGGGTGGCGCTGACGCTGCCGTGGGTGATCTGGTCTCCGGCCGGGTTGCAGAAACCGATCGTGCCAACCTGGCGCGGATCCGAGAACGGCACCCCGATGGCCGCCCTGGCGGGAGACGCGCCCAACAGCGCCGATCCGGCGAGCGCAACGGCGACGACGACCCGGCGGAAGCGCGCGATTCGACCCGCCAGGACGGGCGCAAGGGCGGTCATGCCGGAACCTTCTTGGGTTCGGCCGCCTCGACGTCCGCCGCACCGGCTCCACGCCTGCGCATGGTCCGGACCGCCGCGGCCACCAGCGCCAACAAGAGCAGGAGGAGGACGATCAGGGCCCACGGGACTTCCAGGAAATGGGTGCTGGCCGACACCGGCACCAACTTGGGGTCGGTGTCCCCAGGGGCGGCAACCGGCGTGACGTGCACGGTTGCCTTGCCGATGACCTGCGGCCAAACCCCGTTGACGACAACGGACTCATGCAACGCCTCGCCCGGCAGCAACAAGGGGACTCGCGCTACCTGCACCGTCTGCGAGGATCCCAAGAAACTGTGCGTGGACACCGCCTGGCGTAATCCGTATTCAACGTTTCCGCTGTTCGTCACGACGTAGCTGATCCGCAC
This sequence comes from Mycobacteriales bacterium, assembly GCA_035501255.1. GTDB lineage: Bacteria > Actinomycetota > Actinomycetes > JAFAQI01 > JAFAQI01 > JAFAZI01. Next base: position 17,222 of record DATJWM010000057.1, read on the forward strand.
GGGCCCACGTCCGACCGGGTTGACCGTTGCGGTGTAGTCGGCGTGCAGGTTGCCGACAGTGACCCGCGGGGCGAGGGTCCCGGCGACCCGGATGAAAAGCCTCGAGCCGGTTCTCTGGTCGAGGACGATCCGCTGTCCGCTCGCGTTGGCGCCCGTCGTCTGCAGCGAGGCGACAATTCCGCCCACGTGGTCTCCGGGTGTGGCAGTGGCCGGCACGCGGACCGTGAACGGCACGACGATGTGTCCGGGCCTGCCGAGCGCCTCGGCGGGCACCCGAACGGTGGCGTACCGGGCCGGAATCGTCACCCATGAACCTGCGCCCGTAGGACGCGCGCTCGCGGGCAGGAGGCTGAAGCCGCCGGTCGTGGTGTTCAGGGCGTCGGTGGCGTACACCTGCAGCGTCAGCGGACGTCCGGAGTAGTTCACGACGGCGGCACGATCACGGACAATCGCACCACTGGTAACGCCGAAGTCGAAATCGGGACGAACACCCTCCTTGGGCAGCACCACCGGCTCAATGCCGAAGCTCACCCGATGGTCCTGCGTGGCCGCAGCGTTCGCGGGACCCGCAACAGCGACCAGTGCAATCCACGCCACCAGTCCCATGAGGGCGATGCCGAGACCCCTTGGTGCGCCACGAGTTCCGGGCATCTGGGCCGACATCACAGAATCCATCCATTCACTAAGGTTGATTGAGTTACTCAACATTGTCACCTTACAGGCTCAGATCCGCGAACGGGGTGGAGAATCGCCTCGGCGATCCCCCACCCCGTCGAACGACGCTGCGCCGCGACGACCCCGCTAGGCGATCGTGAACGTCAGCGTCGCGGTGTAGGTCCCCGCAACGGTCGAGGTCGGGGCCTTGAGTGCGAGCGTGCCGTCAACGTTGACCGATCCGTCACCATGCGCCGCGGTCGCGAACGCGTGCGGCCCGCCCTTGAGACCATCGGAACCAGTGGCGCTGGCGGAGTAGTCGCCCGCCGAGGTCACATCGGTGGTCACGACGTCCCCCGACTGAAGCGCGTTCCCCGTCAGGTACGACGGCGTCACTCCCGTGAACGACAGGTTCTGCCCGTTGATCACATTGCTGCTCGCGTTCGTGAAGTCGGTCACCGTGGCGGAGGCCGTCCAGGGCTGGTCGCCTGCTCGGGTATCCGTGATGGTGACACCGTCCAGGGGATTTGCCGCGTCGCCGAAAGGCTGCGATGCCGTGAAGAAACCGTCGCCGGGGTCGAGCGTGGCAGTCCCGAGATGGAACGGGTTGGTCGGGTCGTATGGGCTCGTGATCGTCAGCGACCCAGCAGGAATCGAGACGTCCACCGTCTGCTCGTCGGGCGTCGACAACGGACTGGTCGCCGTGAACGGCACCTGCGCCGAGGTGGACGTGTTGTCAACGGTCGAGTCCGAGGGCACGAACTGCGCGGTGATCTCGTGAGTTCCGACCGCGAACGCCGAGTAGCTGATCGACGCGTCGCCGCTGGCATCCAGCGACGACGAGCCCAGCAGCGTGGTCCCGTTGTCGAAGAACTTCACCGTCCCCGCCGCACCGACGGATGCGCTGCTGCCCGTCTTCACGACGTTCGCGTCGAGCGCGACCGCGGTGTAGGCAGGCGCGGTCGTCGGGTTGACCGACAGCGCGGTCGTCGTATCGGCGGCAGGCGCGGCGGTCACCGAGAACGACGTGGTGCCCGTCGAGGACCCGACGAACGGCGACGCAGGCGTGAACACAGCATTCAGCGCGTGCGACCCCACCGACAACGTGCTCGTCGAAATGGACGCAGTACCGCTTCCGCCGACCGTCTGCGGGGTGCCGATCGGCGTCGTACCGTCCTCGAACTGGATGGTTCCGGCACTCGCCGGACTCACCGACGCATCGAGTTCCACGGAGGTGCCGACCTGCTGCGGCGAGGTTGGCGTGGTCGACAGCGTGGTGGTCGTCGCCGTGGTGGTGGGGGCGGTGGTGTAGGCGACCGACCAGGTCGCCGACGAGCCCGTGCCACTCACGAGGATGTCCGCGGCGTCGTAGGTGGTGTTCGCCGGCTTCCCGGACGCCGAGGTCCGCAGTCGCAGCTGGTAGACGCCGCCGTACCCGTCACTGGAGGTGTCGGTGTTCGGGTAGTCCGAGATCAGGGTGGCGATCGTCAGGTCCGTGCCGCTCGAGGTGAGCAGCGGAAGAGTCGACGACGTCGACGATGGAGCCGAGGAGTTCGGGAAGGTGCTCGGACCGGCGAGTTGCTCGCCGCTCCACGCCCCCGGCGCCTGACCGTTCTTCGGCAAGTACCCGTACAGGCTCGCAACGGTGTCGCCGCTGCGGACCGTTGCCGTGCCCTGGACGTAGGCGGAGATCGGGTCGTTGACGTTACCGCCGGTCACCGTGTTACCGCTGCTGTCGAAGAACAGCAAGCCACCGACGGAGTTGGCATCCGGCTCCCACGGCGGCGGGGTCGCGGCGTTCGCGGAGCCGGAAAGCCCGAGCAAAAGGCCACCGGTCGCCGCCGCCAGCACGGCCGCGGATGCGACCGCAGCTCGAAGTCGCTTCATGGTTAGTAGATCCTTTCGGGTTGTTTACTACAGTTTTGCGCTCAGCGCAGGGCGGCGCAGAACCGGGACGGGTGGGTGCGTAAACGAGTGCGAGGAGAGATCCGGTCGGGCGAGCGCACTGACACGCCCGCCCGACCGGACGATCACAGGTCAGCCAGAGCTGACGTTTCCGAGATCGCTGTAGGAGTAGGTCAAGCCCGCCGCGGCGATATCGGCCTGACCCGAACCGGACTTGATGAACGGGCTCGAGCCCACGAACAGCGTGTTGACCCAGTTCTTCGTGCCGCCCGGTTGCCAGGCTGCGTCCGACGCGTCGGAGTTGCGGAAGATCACGTAGTACTTGATCGTCGAGCTGTAGGCGGCCGCCGCGTCAGGCGTCGTTCCGGACAGAAGCTTGATGCCAGCAGAAAGCGCCGTACCACCCGGGAACACGGTGGCCGGGTTGTGGAAGTAGGAGCTGTTCCACAGGTTCAATCGGCCCGCCGTGAACGGTACGATCGCGTCCGCCGGCGTGGCCGCGCCGGTCACCGCGGATGGGTCGTTCTGCTCGACGGTCACAACGCTGGTCGCCAGCGTCGGGGTGCTGCCGCCGTTCGCGGTCGTCAGGGCGCCGATGAAGGTCTTGTAGACCGATGACGTCGAGGCCGGAAGCTCCGGAATGATCGCGTCCGTCGAACCGCTCGAGTTGCCGGGCAGGTCGTTCCAGTGCTTGTAGGTGCCGGTGTAGATGCCGAGCAACTCGGCCGCCGAGAGCCCCGCTGGGGCGTTCGTCGTGCTGGCTGCGGCCACCTGCACCGAGTCAGTGGCGAACTGCACGACGTGCAGGAAGCCCCAACCCGCGTTCGCCGCCGCTGTCTGCTGAGCCGCGGTCGGCTGGCTGGCGCTCGCGACGTAGTTGATCGTCTCGGTCGAGCCGGTGTCAGCGAGAAGCGCCTTGATGGCGTCACCACTGCTCTGGGTGCGCTGGATCGGTGTGGTGCCCGCCCGAAGGACGTCGGTGGGGTTCAACAGAGCTGGCGAGGTCTCGGTACTGCCCTGCGCGTAGGCAGCCCGGCCATTGGCGTCGGCGGTGGCGTTGAAGTTGACCACCTTGTAGCTGTTGCCGGCCGTGTTGTAGCCGTCAACCGCAGTCGCCGAGCCGTCGGTCAGGAACTGGAGGGCGTACTGGGGGGTGTCGCCGCCAACCCCCACCACATCGGACGGGCCAGGTTGATAGTCGGCGTACGCCGGGATCGTGACGGACAGAGCCAGAGCGAGGGCGCCCGCGGTCGCGAGGCCCACGGTGGCTTTGGTCTTGGTTCTCACTGAAGTTCCTCTTTCATTGAGTGGTGCAACGGAAACGGAAAGCCCGGGCACGGGTCAGCCACCCGGCAGATCGCCGGAGGACCCGTGGCAGGTGCAGTGGTGAGCCGTCAGGCACAGCGCAACGGCGTGCGACCGGTCCGACACAGGCAGCTGGACTGGCGCTTGAAGTCGACGTGCCGCCGGGCGACGAGGACCTTCATAGACGGCATGCAGCGATTCTTGTGTTAAACACTAGGGATTGTCAAGTTAGTCGCCTCCTTCGGCGTTTCGCAGCCGCTCGCGACACGTGCGACGATGCAGGGATGACCGAACGCTTCGAGATCACGCGAACGATCAATGCCGATCCGGGCGCAGTTTTCGGTGTCCTCAGCGACCCCCGCGGGCACGTCGCGATCGACAGCTCCGGAATGTTGATGTCGGCCAGCGGCAGCCCGGTGTCGGCAGTCGGCGACAGTTTCGTCGTCCACATGGACCGGGAAGCGCTCAACGACTACCCCGAACTCGGCAAGTACGACGTCACCGTCTCGATCACAACGTTCGAACCAGACCGGGAGATCGCCTGGACGATCATCGGCGTGATCGACCCGCCTCTCGGCCACACCTATGGCTACCGGCTCGAACCAGCGCCGGGCGGCACGATGGTCACGTCGTACTACGACTGGTCCGGGATCGATCCCACCTGGCGGGAGGCAAACATCTTCCCGGTGATCTCCGAGGGAGCGCTTCGAGCGACCCTCGGGATCCTCGCCCGCACGGTCGAGAACGCTACCGAGGGATGAGAATTCCGAGCGAGACAAGCTGACGAGCAACGGCCTGGCCGGCAGCGGCAAGGCGATCGAGCTCAGCGTCAGCAAGATCGGCACGAAGTCCGACGTCTGCTACCGCTTCGGACAGTGACCGACCGGCGGCCAGTTCGAAGAACACCTCGCCCAAGACCGGATCAAGGCCCACCTCGAGCCCGACCCCCGCATCGAGCGTCACCGAGGACTCGCCCGACGCCCACTCCCCGTCGACGTACCGGACCGCGCGCTGCACGCGATGCTCCTCGGCGATCGAGCACCGCAGGTCGCTCAGATCCTCGCCGAGCCGGGCCAGGTCACGGTTGGCGGCGAAGACGCGTTGGATTTGGCCGCCCGCCGTGCCGTACCCGATCCGCACCTGATCCGCGCGCACGACCGCCGCCGGCCCCGGCCGCTGGTGAACCAGCACCGCTCCGTACCCGATCAGGTCGATGTCGTGGCTATCGGCATAGGACACCCAGCGGTCGACCGCCGCGGCAAACCCGTCGAGATCTCCGGCGAGGGCGAGCGGCGAGTTCCACTCCCGGGCGTGCCGCAACGGGTCGTCGGCGCTGAACTGGAGGAGCCACGCCTCGCAGTCCCCGCCGAGCCACCCTGCCGGTACCTCGACCCACGAGCGACCAGGAGACACCGGCCAACTCGCCAACACGGTCGCGTAGCCGTCAGCCGCAAGGTGCGACGGGACGGCGCCGACGAGCTCTGCACACAACGCGCCAGGCTCTTGGCCACTGTCGCGAAAGGCAACCTCGTTCTCGGGTGAGATCACATACGGCGGGTTGGACACGACGACATCGAAGCGCTCCCCGGCGACCGGCTCGAACAGATCTCCCAGCCGGAAGTCGATGTTTGCGCACCCGTTGAGCACGGCGTTGAACTGCGCGAATCTCAGCGCCCGAGGGTTGACATCGGTCGCAGTGACCTCGGTGCAGTGCTGGGAGAGCAGGATCGCCTGAATCCCGTTGCCGGTGCCGATATCAAGGCCACGACCGTCGTCGCGTCGTACCGTCATCGCTGCGAGCAGGGTCGCCGGGGCGTTGATCGAGGTGACGTGCCAGCGATCGGCGGCCGCACCCGGGGCGGTCCGCAGGTCAGAGGCCAGCCAGACGTCGCCATGCGGCATCAGCCGGACTTCGGGGCGAACCGAATCTGCGTCCTCGACGAGTGCGCCCGCCTTGACGAGCGCGTCGAGCCCCGCCACTCCCAGCGCCGCGGCGGCCCGGGCCGTCGGCACCGGTGCACCGAGGGTCAGCAGTGCGACAAGGTCGGCCAGCGGGCCGGCGTTGCTGGCGAGCCGGCGCTCGTGGATGACGAGTTCGGCGGGCGTGACTCCGACCTCGCCGCTCAGCCCCAGGAGCGACTGGACGCCGGGCGGGCGGTAGCCAGCCGCGTGAAAGGCGACGCGCAGGCCGGACAGTCCGGGCGGGTGGTCTGGCCCCGTCGGCAACACCCGATGTCCACCTCGATCCGGTTGCGGGGTCTCGAAGGCACCGTTAGCATAAATCCGGTCCTTGCAACCGCGGAGCAGTCAGGGGCGGGCAGTGCCAACTGAAGGACATGACACGAGCCGTCGTACCTTGCTGAAGGGCAGCGCACTCGGCGCCGGCGCCCTTCTCGGCGCAGCCGGCCTGCAGTCGGTCGCCAAGGCCGCCACACCCGAGGTGACAGCGGCAGCGATCGGCGACGGCGGTGCCGCATACACGCTCAAGATCGACAGCGTCACCGTCCCGTTGAGCAGTTTCTCCTTCGGCGTCAGCCGGCACGCATCAGAAGGTCGGGCCGCTGGCGGGCAAACCTCGGCCGGGCAGATCCACATCACCGTCCCGAGCACCAAGCTCTCGCCGACCCTCATGCTCAACACCGTCTCAGGGAAGACGCTCGGCTCGGCAACCATCACCGGCACGGTGGACGAGGGACGGGAGACGTTCCTCAAGGTGGATCTCAGCGAAGTGTTCGTCAGCTCATACGAGCTCGAGTCGGTCGCGGAGAACACTCCGACCGAGAACATCACGCTGTCCTACGGCAAGATCAGCTACTCCTTCTCCGACCAGAACGAGGCGGGCGCGTGGACGACGGCGACCAGCGTCTGGAACGTCCGAACCGCGAAGTTCTCGTCGGCGTGACGAACTAGCTCGAGCCGCCACTTGACGATGCCGCGAGATAGATCGCGACAATCGCGGCGATCACGATGAGCGCGCCCAGCACCGCGAACGCGATCTTGACCTTGCTGTAGGGACGATCGCCGACGACCTCCCCCGTGTTGGCGTTGATCATCACCTGATACCGCTTGCCGGCGTAGAGGTAGGACGCGACCCAGATCGGCAGGAGCACGAGCTTGAACATCAGCGCGGTGTACTGGACCGACAACTGCGTGACGCGTTGCTCGTCACCGCCGATGTCCCCCCGGCAGTCGCCGGTGATCACGTCCTGCATCTGGGTCTTGGCGACCGCGAGCCCGGCGTCCGGATCGAGGTCGTAGCGCAAGGCGGCGTATCCGGCGAGGTAGTGCGGGTCGAAGTGCTTCGCGACCGTGAGATTCCACGGACCCATCTTGTCCAGCCGGTCGATCGGGAGCCGGCGGTTCGCGGGTACGACGACGTCGTCGAAGTCGCGCGCGACGTGGCCGGAGGCCGGCGACCAGCGGGTCCGCATCACCTCCATGGTCTCCATGTGCGTGCCGCCCTTGCCGTCGGAGACCGGGACCGTCTCGGTGACGTAGTAGTGCTCGCCGCGCTCGCCGACGTAGTCGCTCTGAGTCTTCGCGTCGAACGTCCAGTGCGGCACGTAGGTGCCTTTGATCGCGTCGGTGGATCCGACCGCCTTCAGCGCGTTGGGAGCAAACCATCGCGACTTCACCCAAGCCGCGTACGCCATGTTGGCGGTCGTCCGGTTCAGCGCGAACGGCACGACCGCCTCGGGCACGATCAAGCCGTCGGGCTCGCTCGCCACGACCAACGCTCCCCCGCAGAACTGGCAGATGTCGGAGTACTCGTCGGTCTCCGTCGTCGCGCCACACCCCTCGCACGTGAGGACCTGCTTGCCGATCAGCGCGACCGGCTTCGGAGGCACCGCTGCCCAGGCGTCGTAGGAGTGCTCGACGATCTGCAGCTGCGATTCGATCTGCTGCTCGGTCCCGCACGACGGGCAGCGCATCGCGGTGGTCCCGGGCGCGTAGGTCATCTGCGCCCCGCACGAGGTGCAGGAGAAGGTCATCGGCGCGGCGGCGGGCGATGACGGGGTGGGCAGGGGTGGTGGCGGGGGTGCCGCTTCGCTCATCCGTTTTCGCTTCCTGCGCGCTGGGGTCGGTCGGATTACTGCGCAGCCGGGGGCGGCAACGGTGGCGGAGCCTGACCGAAGACGGCGGAGACCTCGGGCACGTCCCCGGCCCGGGTCCACTCGGCCATCCCCTGCCGCCAGACGAGGGTGTCGGGAGTCAACTCGCCACTCGCCACTCGCGCGGTCAGGTCGGCGACGGCGACCGGGCCGACCTGCGCTCCGTTGATCCCGAGGAAGTACTCGGCTTGGCCCGGCAACGGTGGCGGCGCGGCCGCCGCAGGCGCCGGAGCCTGGCCGGGTTTCACGAGCTGGCTGGCCATCTGCTGACCCAGCGCCACCCCCACGCCCAACCCCAGGCCCTCCCCCGCGCCACCCGGGTTGGAGGCCGCCTCGGTGATCGCGGTCGCGGACTGGAACTTCGCGAACTGGTCGAGGTTGCCGATGACGCCCATCTCGGTCCGCTTGTCCAGGGCGGCGGACACCTCGGGAGGCAGCGAGATGTTCTGGATCACGAACTTGGGAATCGTGACACCCATGGTGGCGAAGCTGGTGGTGAGCGCACCCGCGAGCTGATCGCCGATGGCCTGCTGGTGAGCGGCGAGGTCGAGCACCGAGACCCCCGAGCTGGCAAGCGCGGTGCCGACCTGGCTGACGATGTTCTGCCGCAGGTAGTCCTCAACCTCTTCGGTGGTGAAGTTCGGATCGGTGCCGACGAGTTGGCGCAGAAGCTTCGCCGGGTCGTTGACTTGCAAGGCGTACGTGCCGAACGCGCGCAGCCGCACCATGCCGAACTCCGGGTCCCGCACGGTGACCGGCTCCTGCGTCCCCCACTTCATGTCGGTGTAGAGCCGGGTGCCAACGAAGTAGGCCTCGGCCTTGAACGGCGAGTTGAAGCCGTACTTCCAACCTTTCAGGTCGGCAAGGATGGGCAGGTTCTTGGTCTCGAGGGTGTAGGTGCCAGGGGTGAAGACGTCCGCGATCTGGCCCTCGTTCTCGAAGACGACCGCCTGGCCCTCCCGCACGACGAGCTTGGCGTTGTTCTTGATCTCGTTGCCTTCGCGAGGGAATCGCCACACGATGGTGTCTCGGGTGTCATCCAGGAACTGGATGATGTCGATGAACTGGCCTTTGGCCCGGTCGAGCAACCCCACGGTCCTTCGCCTCCTGCCGGTCATGCGCGCACCTGGAACGGTAGTGGATGTTCCTGACGGCAGGGGGTAGGAGCGGCCCCGGCGAGGGCGGGACCGCCGGCGGTTCCCGACCGGGCGATCAGCGACCGGCCGGCAACCCCCTGCTGCCGACGATGATCCCGACCGCGATCAGCGCTTGGATCCCGAAGACGACGAGCGCGGCGTGCATCGCTCCCGCGCGGTCGTCCGCGGCGAGGCTGATGAACAAAGTGCCGAGGGTGGCGACACCCACCGCGAGCGCAACCTGCTGGGTTGTGGTCAACACTCCACTACCCGCACCTGCTTGGGAGACCGGGACCTCGGACAGGACCACCCGGATCAGCGGGGGCATGACCAGACCCTGACCGAATCCCATGATCGCGAGAGCCGGCGCGAGGTCCTGCGGGCTCACCTGCGGCCATGCCTGGGACAGGGTCACCATCAACGCGAGCAGTCCGACGAGCTGGATTGCAGCACCACCGGTGATCACGGTGCGGCCGAACCGGACGACCAGCCGCGGCATGAGCAGCGACGCGGCGAGGAACGCCGCGGCCATCGGAGCCAGGGTGAGGCCGGCTTTGAGCGCGCTGTAGTGCAACGAGTCCTGGACGACAAGGGCGTAGACGAACATGAACGTGCCGAACCCGGCGAAGAACGGGCCGGCGAGGAGCAGACCGCGCCGCATGCTGCGATGTTCCAGGATGGACGGAGGCACGAGCGGCGAATGGCCAAGTCGCTCGAGCCGGCGCTCCACGATGACGAACAAACCGGCCCACACCGGCGCTGAGGCGAGCAACAGCCACGACCAGAGCGGCCAGTGCAGCGCACGGCCCTCGGTCAGTGGCACCAGGATCGCAACCAGGCACGCCGCCAACAGGCCCACACCGTGCAGATCGGGCCGGGCCGCCGTGGTGGCCCGGGTCTCGGGAACGTGACGAGCCGCGAACCAGATCCCCACCACGCCGATCGGGACGTTGACGAGGAAGATTGCCCGCCAGCCGCTCCCCCCGATGTTGGCCGCCACAAGCACCCCTCCGAGCACCTGACCGATCACGGCCGCCAGGCCACCTGTGGCGCCGAACCAGCCGAGGGCCCGGGCCCGAGAAGTCTGGTCCCCGGTCGCCTGAATGGTGGACAGCACCTGCGGGACGAGCAAGGCCGCGCTCGCACCCTGCACGACCCGAGCCGCGATCAACACCCCTGCGTTCGGAGCCAGCCCACACAGCAGGCTGGTCAAGGTGAACGCGGCGATCCCGACCAGGAACAGCAGCCGCCGACCGCGAGCGTCGCCGAGCCGGCCACCGAGAACGAGCAGGACGGCGTAGGCCGTGGCGTACCCCGACACCACGAGTTCGAGGACGGCGGTCGAGGCGTGCAAGTCGATCGCCATGGTCGGAAGTGCGACGTTGACGATGAAGAAGTCCACCATCGGCAACAGCACGCCGATCAGCACGGTCGCGAGGGCGATCGGCGAGAGCGCGGGCGGGTTCGCGGCGGCGACCTGGGCGGGCGGTGGTGCTGTTACCGCAGTCGGGTGACGATCAAAGGCAATTGTTTCCGAAGTCATGGCACCACCATGACGGCGAAACTACCCTGGTACCAAGACAGCGTTTATCCTGGTATTAGCACCACCTGGTACCTCGGCCAATTCGGGATGAGAATGACCGCATGACCCAGACCGCCGACCGTCCGACCACGGCGACCGCTCCCCCCTCCGCACCGGAGTTGCGACGGCGCGAGCTCGCTGCGTTCCTACGCAGCCGCCGGGAGCGGCTCGGCCCGGACGAGGTCGGCCTGCCCGCCGGTGGTCGTCGCCGCACTCCCGGACTTCGCCGCGAGGAGGTCGCCCAGCTCGCCGGCGTCGGCATCACCTGGTACACCTGGCTCGAGCAGGCGCGCGACATCCGGGTCTCGGAGCAGGTGTTGGAGGCGATCGCCCGCACCCTGCTCCTCGATCCGCACGAGCGCTCGCACCTGTTCACCCTCGCCGGGGCGTCGATCGCGCCCCAGGAGTCCGACACCCAGTCGGTGACTGCGGAGGTGCGGGCGGTGCTCGACAAGCTCTCGCCGTACCCCGCGTTCGTCACCAACGGTCGCTACGACCTGCTTGCCTACAACCACGCCTACCAGGTGGTGATCGGCGACCTGGACGCCCTTCCGTTCGACGAGCGCAACTCCCTCTGGCTGGTGTTCACCAAGGAGACGACGAGCCGCTGCTTCGTCGACCGGGACGATGCGCGCGCTCGGATGGTCGCGCAACTACGCGGCTCCATGGCCGAGCACGTCGGTGAGCCGGCCTGGAAGTGTCTGGTGAAGCGGCTGCAGGCCGCCTCACCAGACTTCGGCGACCTGTGGAAACGGCACGACATCGCCGTACCGGAAAACGCCACCAAGCGCATCCTGCACCGAGACCTCGGCCTGTTGCAGTTCAACTTCATGAACACCTGGCTGGCTCCCCGCGCCGGCCTTCGGTTGGTGTCCTACATCCCGCTCGACGACGCAACGTATGAGGCGACCCGGCTCTTCGACTCGATGACACCTGGGCCGATCACCTGACCGGTCGTGCCGAGCCTCACCCTGGCGGGGTGGGCCACAGCGGGGCGGGCAGGTCACGGGTGCGGTAATGGCCCGGAGGACGGACACCCTTCATCGCACTTTCCAGCCGGGCGGTCATCCCGGCGGAGAGGACCCCCGCCGCCATCATTTCCATGAACACCGCACCGGCGTTGCCGTGGTCGAAAAAGTCACGCTGCCACGCCCACGCACCGTCGCGATAGCCGAACCAGCTACAGCCGAAACCGGCGACCTCGTAGGTGCCTCCGTCCGGGCGGCGCACATCGGCCACCTGCTTCCACAACCCGAGCACCATGTTCTGCCGGTCGTCCATGACAGTGACCTGGTAGGGATATGTCCACCCGCCGAGTCCCTGCATCTCGAGTCCGATCGCAAGTTCGCGGATCTCCTCGCGCCCGACCGCCATGAAGTTGTCGTCCGGCCCGCTGTTCCACCCGTAGGTTGCGTCCTGTGCAAAGAACGCACCGAGACCGGACCAGTCCTCCGCCTGCTCGGCGGCCGCGTTGGCGGCGAGCCACCTCGCCCAGAACTGTTCAAGCTCAGCGCGATCAACCACGGCTGCCTCGTTCATTCGGTCCGCGCCGACGTTGACGCGGCTGGGGCGCAGCCTAGCGAGCGATCGGCCGTGACAACATCGAGGCCGTGACGCGGCTACGCCGGCTCGGGCCGGAGATGGCGTTCGTCGGCGTTGCATTCGCCTTCGTCGTGACGATGCTCGGGACGACATTGCCGACCCCGCTGTATCCGGCGTACGAGGAACGGTTCGGGTTCGGAGCGCTCACCGTCACCGTCGTCTTCGCGACCTATGCGGTGGGTGTGTTGACGGCACTGATCGGATTTGGGTCGGCGTCGGACCGGATCGGGCGCCGGCCGTCCCTGCTCACCGGACTCGCGATGGCCGCGTCCTCCACCGTGGTGTTTCTCCTCGCCGGCCGGATTCACCAGGGCGGCCTCGGGGTTCTGCTCGCCGGCCGGTTTCTCTCGGGTCTGTCGGCGGGGATCTTCACCGGAACCGCGACCGCGACCCTCGCCGACTTCGCCGGCGAGGCGCACCGGCTGCGAGCGAGCCTGACGGCCGCGCTCGCCAACATCGGCGGACTCGGGCTCGGTCCGCTGCTCGCCGGCGTCCTTGCGCGGTACGCCGCGAAGCCGCTCACCACCGCTTTCGTTGTCCACCTCACGCTGGTGCTTCTCGCTGCCGCGGTGATCGTCCGAATCCCGGAACCGGTCACCGTCGAGCACCCCAGACGGTTGCGGATCCAACGGTTGAGCGTTCCAGCGCAGATCCGCACGATCTTCGTCCAGGCGGGGATCGCGGGGTTTGCGGGCTTCGCCGTCCTCGGCTTCTTCACCGCGGTCAGCCCTGCGGCGCTGGCGTCACTCGGGTATCACAACCCGTTCGTCACCGGTCTCGTGGTCTTCGCCGTCTTTGCCGCGTCGGCCGCCGGACAGGTCGCCTCGGTGCGGCCAACCCTCCGGTCCGCCCTGGTCGGCGGGACCGCGACGCTGATCGTCGGCATCCTGCTGGTGGGAGCGGCGCTCGGGCAAACCTCGCTGGCGCTGCTGGTGATCGGCGGGCTGGTCAGCGGAGCGGGGCAAGGGCTCAGCTTCCGGGCGGCGCTCGGCTCCGTGACGGGGGCGAGCCCACCGGGCGAGCGCGCCGCGGTCTCCTCGAGCTTCTTCGCGGTCTGCTATGTCGGGATCTCGCTACCCGTCGTCGGAGTCGGGGCAGCCAGCAAGGCTTATGGCCTGGTCGACACCGCCGAGGTCTTCTCCGGGATCATCGCCGCGTTGAGTGCGGCCGCGCTGGTCGGCCTGGTCCGCTCGACCCGCCAGGCCTGAACCGATCAGTCGGCCGCGATCTTGCGGAGAATCCGGAGCAGGTCACCAAGCTCATCGTCGTCCAGCGCGCTCATGCCGGGCGGGACCTCGCCGAGGATCGCCTCCGCCCGCCGCGCGAGGTCCTTGCCCTTGCGGGTGGCCACAACGAGTTTCGCCCGGCGATCGGTCGGATGCGGTCGCCGTTCGACCAGCCCCTGTACCTCGAGGTCGTCGACGACGACCGTGAGGTACGGCGGATCGGTGCCGAGGGTCGCGGCCAGCTCGCCCATCGTCATCGAGCCCGCCGCGATCCGGCGCAGCGCCTTGATCCGGCCGAAGCTCATGCCCACGGCGTCGCTCACCTGCCGCCGCCGCTCGTTGTCCAACACCAGGTTGCGCAACAGCACCCAGGCCTCATCGCGATCGGCACTCGTCGTCATCGGCGCGCCGCTCCCACCGATTCGGGGAGCGTGTACTCCGGGTTCAGCTCCGCCGCGGTTTTCAGCGCGGTCGCAAGCGCTCTCGGCGTCGTCGCGACGTACCCGAGGATGAACACGAGAAGTCCGCAGCCGGCGAGGATCCACCAGCCGAGGTGGCTGGCGGACGCGAGACCGAGATGCAGTGACTCCGACACCCGTGACGTAACCACCGCGCCCACGACCGCGACGCCGAGGGTCTGGCCGATCTGCCGAGAGGTCGAGGCGATCCCGGCCGCGACCCCGGCCTGGGCGCGGGGCATGCCTGACACCGCGGCGTTGGTGATCGGCGCGTTGACCAGGCCGAAACCGATCCCGAAGATGACATAGGCAGCGAAGAGCCAGGTGAACGACGTCGTCGGCCCGATCCGGGTCGACATGAGACAACTCACGGTGAGTGCGAATCCCGACACCATGAGCGGTAGGCGCGAGCCGCGGCTCCCGACGATCCGACCGGAGATCGGCGAGACGACCATCGTCATCGCCGCCATCGGCAACGTGTCGATGCCCGCCTCGACCGCGGACAGTCCGCGGACCTCCTGAAGGTAGAGCGAGTTGATGAACAGGAATCCGCCCATCGTGGCGAACGCGGTCACGGCCGTCAGCGTCGCCGAGCTGAACGGCACTGACCGGAAGAACCGGAAGTCGATCAGCGGTTCCTCGCGACGCGGCTCGTAGCGCAGGAGCGCGATGGCCGCGACGATCGCGACCATGAACGCGGCGACGATCACCGGCGAGGCCCAGCCGCGCTGCGGGCCTTCGATGATGCCGAAGGTGAGCCCCGCCAGCGCAAGAACCACGAGCACCTGACCGATCGGATCGATCCTGCGCGGATGCGGGGCTTGGGATTCGGGAATGAACAACAGCGACAGCACGATGGCCGCTATCCCGACCGGGATGTTGATCCAGAAGATCGATCGCCATCCGATGGACGTGACCAGCGTGCCACCGAGAACCGGACCCAGCGCCATCGCGATCCCGACCACCGCACCCCACACCCCGACGGCCTGCGCGCGCTCCCGTGGGTCGGTGAAGGTGTTGGTAATGATGGACATCGCCACCGGATTGAGCATCGATCCACCGACGGCTTGCACCATCCGAAACGCGATCAGGAAGCCGAGGCTGGGCGCGAGGCTGCACAACAGCGAGGCAAGGGAGAAGATGATCAGGCCGAGGATGAACGTCCGCCGCCGGCCGATCCGGTCGGCGGTCGAGCCGGAGAGCATCAGCAGGCTCGCGAGCACCAAGGTGTAGGCATCGACCGTCCATTGCAGTCCGGACAGCGACGCACCGAACTCACGACCGATGGACGGCAGGGCAACGTTGACGATCGTCACGTCGAGGCCGACGATCAGCAGGCTCATCGAACAGATCGCCAGGATACCGATCCGATGACGACGACTCAGCTCGTGAATCGCCACCGATCGTGATGTTTGCATAATAGTTAGGATAACATAAGTAGATAGGTCGTCGGTCGATTTCTCTTCCCCGGCCTTGACGCCGCTACATATGCTCGCGCCGATGGCCCGCTTCGCGATCGACTCGTCCGCGCTGATGCGAATCGTCAGCGACGACGTGGCGATCGATCCCAGCCACCGCCTCGTCGCGCCGTCCGCCGTTCGCTCCGAAGCCCTCGATCGACTCCTGCCCGACGTCCGCGCCGGCCGGGTCCCCCGCGAGGAGGCCTCGCGCATCCACGAACGTTTGACCGAGCTCCAGATCCGCCTGCTCGGCGACCGGGTGTCGCGGCGGGTGGCCTGGGATCTCGCGCTCGAGCACGGCTGGGACTCGATGCGGGATGCGGAGTACATCGCGATCGCCCGCCTGCAAGCCGATGCGCTCATCGCCCTCGACCCGAGCCTTCAGGCGCGCGCGACCGGCATCGTCCCCCTCCGCCCCTTCGACGCCCTGTTCACCGACGGATGACGCCGCCCGACCCGGGCGGTCCGTGCCGCACACCGGCCCTGCGCGCGAGCAGAAGGCTGGCCGGCGTCGCGGTGGTCCTCGGCCTGACGATCGCCGCCATCTCCAGCACCGGATCGGCCGCCGCCCCGGGTGCGACCGCGCCGGGCGGGCCGGTGGTCTCGCCGGTGACAAGGACCGGCGCCTACCTGACCGACGACGAAGGTCGGGTCGTGATCTTCCACGGGGTCAACATCATTCGCAAGACGGCGCCCTACTGGCCGTCGACGATCACCAAGACCGACGCGAGGCTGTTGGCCAACGAGGGGTTCAACAGCGCTCGGATCGGCTGGATCTGGTCGGCGGCGGAGCCCTCACCGGGGACCTACGACGAGGCGTACCTGCCGAAGTTGATGCGCCTGAACACGCTGCTGGGTCGCTACGGGATCCGGACCCTGGTCGACGTTCACCAGGACTCCTACAGCGCCAAGGACGGAGGCGACGGCGCCCCGCGGTGGGCGACACCGAGCACCACGAGTGCGATCTCGTGGAAGGCGTTCTGGAACAACCGGAAGGCCTCCGACGGCGTCGGGATTCAATCCAGATTCGTCCAGCTCTGGGGCGAGCTCGCCCGCGTGATCGACGGTTCCGCGAGGGCGGCGAACGTGATCGGCATCGATCCGCTCAACGAACCCAACCCGGGGATCCACTATCCGAACTGTGGGCTCGATCCGTGCCCGGCCTTCGAGTCCGGCCCGCTGGCCAGGTTCTATCGGAAGGTGATCGCCTCGGTCCGCGCCGCGGGCGCGACCCAGGTGATCTGGCCGGAGAGCGGGCCGCAGCACCTCGGCTACAAGCCTGCCCTCCCTCCGTTTTCCGACCCGCAGACGGCGTACAGCTGGCATTACTACTGCCTGCAAAGCGAGCTCAGCGCGACGTCGTCGGCCAGCATCGAACACACCTGCGACCCGCTGACTCGAAAGGCGATGGCCCACGAGAGCGCCTACGGCGCGCGTCTCGGCGTACCGGAATGGGTCGGTGAGTTCGGCGCGAACGGCGCCAACGCCGAGTACGCGAAGCAGGTCGACGCGATGGGTGCACACTTCCTCGATTGGACGTACTGGGACTACGACAACCCGCCGAAGGACCCGTCGGATTTCCCGGCCGGCGGCATCCTCAAGCACGCGAACGCGCCCGGCTCACAGGCCAACGCGAACCAGGCCAAGCTGACCGCGCTCGTGGTGCCCTACCCACAGGCGATCGCCGGGACCCCGACGTCGTACGCCTACCACCGAACGAGCGACGTGATGGCGCTGCGCTATCGGACCGAGGCGGTGCCTGGCGCGACGCTCACGCCCGGTGCGCTGACCCAGATCTTCGTGCCACGGCGCCACTACCCGCACGGCTACCGGGTGACGGTGAGCGGCGCGACAGTGGTCTCTGGCGTGCACTCCCCCTGGCTGCTGCTGCTCGCGAACTCGGGTGCCAGCAAGGTCTCGGTGACCGTCTCACCACGTGCGCACAGCCACACCCTGCTCCCGAGCCAAACCGGCCGGGTGCCGGTACCGACGGCGTAGCGCCCGACCCTGACCTTGACGATCCGCTGCTCTCGCGAGCCCTCATAGCCCACCTGCGTCAAGGTCACCGAGCACAACACGGCGAACCGGCGCTCGAGGCTCGCGAGTAGCGGGGGCGGACGAGTTGGCCTGTAAGCCGGGTTCTGTCGATCGGAACGAGTTCCGGATCGGACGGCCATCCATCTACGACTGCCGTTGCCGACAGCCTCTAGCGGTCTACCCGGAAGCTCGGGCGGGCCGCCCTCGAGCGCTTCCTGTCTGACCTTGCTCCGGGTGGGGTTTGCCGAGCCGCCCGAGTCACCTCGGGCGCTGGTGGGCTCTTACTCCACCGTTTCACCCTTGCCCGGCTCGCGCCGGGCGGTCTGTTCTCTGTGGCACTTTCCCGCGGGTCACCCCGGGTCGGTGTTGCCGACCACCCTGCCCTTCGGAGCCCGGACTTTCCTCGGCGACGCCTCCAGAGACGTCGACGCGGCCGTCCGGCCAACTCGTCCGCCGTCGCAAGGGTACGGCGAGCGAGCCGGACGCGCCATCCGTGCGGCGTTCCAGAGCACAACCGAGCGCGCGACACGAAGCAGTGACGCCGGGCCGAGCGGGGCTCGGCGGGAATGCGAGGCCGGTCGGGGGCGGTTGTGCTCTGAAACGCCGGACCACACCGGTACGGCGGCGCACGCGACTCACAGCGAAACGGGGAAGACACAGTGGCGATCGAAGTTGGTAGCAAGGTTCCGGACGTCAGCGTCAAGGTGCTGCGAGACGGCGTACCTGAGACGGTGCAAACCGGAGACGTCCTCGGCACCGGGAAGGTCGTGCTCTTCGCCGTACCGGGCGCGTTCACGCCGGGCTGTTCGAAGATCCACCTCCCGGGCTACGTCGAGCATGGTGACGAGCTGCGCGCCAAGGGGATCACCACGATCGCCTGCATCGCGGTCAACGACGCGTGGGTCATGCAGGCCTGGGGCGAGGCACACGGGGTAGGCAACGGCATCGTGATGCTCGCCGACGGCAACGCGGAGTTCACCGAAGCAATGGGCCTCGTCTTCGACGGGTCCGGCGCCGGGCTGGGCAAGCGCTCGCAGCGCTACGCGGCCGTGATCGAGGACGGAGTGATCACCGAGCTCGAGGTGGAGCCCGCGCCGGGGGTCGACGTGAGCTCTTGCGAGAACATCCTCGCCAAGGTCTGAGGACCACGAGCGCGGTCGCAGGCGTACGGCGCTACGTGCCGATCACCTGAAGGCCGAGCCACAGCGCGGCCGTCGAACCGACGATCGCGATCGGCACCGTGAGCAGACCGAGGGCGGTGAAGTCGCGCAGCGTCGGCACGTCCGGCACGTCCGCGGTCGCCCGCCGCCACAGCAACGTCGACAGCGAGCCCGGGTAAGTGAGGTTCGGGCCGATGTTGAGTCCCACCAGCGCAGCGAGGGCCGGGGCCACCCCGCCAGCCGCGACGACCGGGATCACCAGCAAGGTCGCCGGCAAGTTGTTCACCACGTTGGCGAGCACGGCCGAGACGGCGGCGATCGCGAGCAGCGACGCGAACCCGGTCCCGTCCGGGAGAATGCGTTCGAGGGCGCTCCCGAGCCCGTGCGCGGACACCGCGGCGACCACGACGCCCAGCCCCAGCACCCACACGCAGAACGACAGCGAGGCGGATCGGATCACAGCCCCGACACTGGTACGCCGGGCTAACAACCGTCTGCCTGCAAGCACCGCCGCCCCCGCCAGGGCGATCCACACTGGGGCAACGCCGATCACCGATCCCACCGGGAACCCGACGACCGTGATCGCGACGATGACCGACGTCGCGACCGGCCAGCGATCGGCAGAGGCGGCCGGCGAGCCCACCTCCCCTGCGAGATCGCGGTCGAAGACCACGCGCACACCGAGCACATCGATCGCGATCGCCAGCAGCCACGGGAGCGCCATCAGTGCGGCAAACCGCGTGAACGACACCGAGACGACCGCGACCGCGATCAGGTTCGTGAGATTGGACACCGGCAGCAGCAACGATGCCGAACTCGCCAGGTGCGCGGTCAGATAGAGGTGCGGCCGCGGCCGCAGTTTCGTCGTCCGCAGCGTGCTGACCATCACCGGAGTCAGGAGCACCGCGGTGGTGTCCAGCGACAGAAGGGCCGTCACCGCCGACGCGAGCCCGGCACCGGCGAGCAGGAGACATCGTGCCGAACGCGCGCCGGCACGGGCGAGCAAGCCTCCGGCCGCGCGGAACATCCCGTCCGCCCCCGCGCACTCGGCGATCACGAGAATCGCCGCGAGGAAGCCGACCACAGGTGCCAACCGGTGAATCTCGTGGCGCGCATCGGCCACCGATACGGCACCGACCAATAGCAGGAGCCCGACGGCGGGAAGGGCCACGAACGCCTCCGGGACACCGAACGGCCGCGCGACCGCCGCGACGATCATCGCGGCGAGCGCGATCAGTGCGAGCGTCTCGTCCATCGTCGCGATCTTGCCCGAGCTGACCATTCGGACCGCCGGATGCAGCGATCCGCGTACGTCGATCCGGTCACCGGTGTGCGGCGGTCGCGAGATCGCCCAGGTGGTGGGTCTCGTTGACGAGCCGCACCACGGCTGGGGACTCGGCGTACCAGTCGATCAACGACAGCGACGCCGGCTCGAGGTGCAGCCGGTAGACCGCCTCGATCGGGGCGCCGACCGCGTCGCGCAGCATCAACTTGATCGGGGTGACGTGGCTGACCACGAGGACCGCCCGATCCGGGTACGCCGCCACCGCCCGGTCGCGGGCCACCGCCACCCGGGTCGCCGTGGCGGCCAGGCTCTCCCCACCCGGCGGCGCAATTGTCGGGTCCTCGAGCCACCGACGCAGCGCCTCCGGCGCGTCCTTGCCCACCTCGCCGAAGGTCAGGCCCTCCCACTCGCCGAAGTCGGTCTCCGCGAACCCGTCGTCGGTCTCGACCGGCAGGCCGAGTACGTCGGCGACGATCGCGGCGGTCTCCTGGGTACGCCGCAACGGCGAGGACACGATCGCCTCGATCCCGCTGGACGCGAGTCGCTGCGCAGCCGCGAGCGCCTGTGCCCGACCTCGCTCGGTCAGCGCGGCGTCGCCGCGACCACTGAATCGCTTCTCGAGCGACAACGGCGTCTCGCCGTGGCGAAGCAAGGTCGCGACGGTGGGCCGACCGGCTGGTGCGCTCCACCCGTACAGCACGTTGGGAGCGGGCTTCGGGTCGGGCACGTCCGGCGTCGACGGCTCGTCAACCTCGGACGCCGGTGGCGCCCAGTCCCGGCCGGCCGCCTGGGCGTCCATCGCCTCGTTGGCAAGCCGGTCCGCGTGCGCGTTCTGCGCTCGCGGGATGTGCGCGAACCCCACCGAGTCGAATCGACGGACCAGTGCCATCGCCTCGCTCGCGAGCACCCGCATATCGGGGTGCTTGACCTTCCATCGGCCGCTCATCTGCTCGACAACGAGCTTGGAGTCCATCCGTACGTCGACCCGGCTGGCCCCGAGATCGAGCGCAACCTCCAGGCCGGCGATCAGCCCGCGATATTCGGCGACGTTGTTGCTCGCGACGCCAATACCCCCGGCGGCCTCCCGCAACGGTCGCCCGGTGCCGGCGTCCCGCACGACCGCGCCGTACCCGGCCGGACCTGGGTTACCGCGCGACCCGCCATCGGCCTCGACGACGACGTGATCGGTCACAGACCCGACTCGGGCGTCCGCACCAGGATGCGGCGGCACTCCTCGCAGCGCACGACGTCGTCCTCCGGCGCATCACGCAGGTGGTTGAGATCGGTGGTGTTCAGCTGGAGATGGCAACCTTCGCACCGCCCGCGGTGCAGCGCCGCTGCACCGACACCTCCGGAGGAGGAGCGCAACTTCTCATAGAGATCGACCAGGTCTTCGGGGAGCGTCGCCACCAGTTCCTTGCGCGCCGCGCCCGACCGGGCGATCTCGGCGTCGATCTCGACGTGCGCCGCATCCAGCCGCTCCTGTGCCTCGTCACGACCGGTGACGGTTTGCTCCTGCTCCGCCCGCAGTGCCTTCAGTCGTCTCTCGATCTCCTCGCGCTGTTCCATCACCTCGAGCTCGACGTCTTCGAGCTCGGCTTGCCGGCGGCGCAGCGTTTCGATCTCGTGCTGGAGGGTCTCCAACTCCCGGGGTGAGCCGACCTGTCCGGCGTCGAGGCGGCTCTGGTCGCGCGCCATCCGGTTGCGGACCTGCTCGACGTCGGTGTCAACCCGCGCCTGCTCACGACCGAGGTCGCTGTCCTCGGTCTCCGCCCGGACGATGTCGTCGTCGATCGCGGCGAGCCGACCATCGAGGGCTTCGATCTGCTCGAGCTCCGCCAAGGTCGCCCGGCGGTGTGCCAGGCGGTCGATCGTGGAGTCCAGTCCTTGCACGTCGAGCAAGCGCAGCTGGTCGGCGGGTGCGGCTTTCACAGATCCTTCACTTCCGCGATTGGGCGTGCACCGTCCACGGGTCGGTACAGGTGGTCGATGCGGTGACCTCCACCGTAGTGCCAGCGGCCGCGAGGTCGGCGCCGAGGATCTCCGCTGCCAGACCGACCCACGGCTGCTCGGTCGCCCAGTGCGCCGCGTCGACCAACGCGATTCCGGTGTCGTCGAGGGCTTCCAACGCCCGGTGGTGTTTGAGGTCCGAGGTGAGCAGAACGTCGGCGCCCGCCGCCCGAGCGACCTCGGCAAGGTCGCCGCCCGATCCCCCGCACACTGCGACCCGGCGGATCGGGCGGTCCGGGTCGCCGGCGCCTCGGACACCCCAGGCGGTCGGCGGAAGGCAGCGCGCGGACCGGTCGACGAACTCGCGCAGACTCATCGGTTCGGGCAGAGCGCCGACCCGGCCGAGGCCGCGTTCACCCGGACTCAGCGGCCCGATCTCGGTCAGCTCGAGCGCTGCGGCGAGCGCGTCGTTGACCCCGTCCGGCGCGACGTCGGCGTTGGTGTGCGCGACGTACAGTCCGCAGCCCGCGGCGAGCAGTCGATGCACCACGCGACCTTTCGCGGTCGTCGCCGCAACCGACTCGGTGCCACCGAGAAACAGCGGGTGGTGAGTGACGAGCAGCCCAGCACCCGCGACGATGGCTTCCTCGACCACGACCGCGACCGGGTCGATCGCGACGTGCACCCGCGTCACGCTCGCCGCCGGGTCGCCGCACACCAGCCCGACCGAGTCCCACTCCTGTGCCCAGGCCGGGTCGTACCGGCGGTCGAGCGCGCCGACAACGTCCCCGAGCGTCGCCATCAGCCACCCGCCAGCCGGGCAAAGGCCTTGCCGACACATCCCGGGGCCTCGACCCACGGGAAATGGCCGGCGTCGGGGACCACCTCGAGCCAGGCGCCCGGGATCGTCTCGGCGGTCTGCGCCGCGGCCTCCTCCACCGGCATCGGGCTCGCGGCTCCGGCGAGCACCCCAGTCGCCACCGTGATCGAGGGCAGCGCGCGCTCGAGCTCGGGCAGTCGCGCCCGGGCCGACTCCAAGCCGCCGAGGTACGCCGGGTCCGACATCGACATCGTCGGCACCGGTGGGGCCTCGTCCCAGACCGCGAAGTACGCCGGCCAGAACATCCGCAAGGTCTCGATCCCCCCGGACTCGGCATCCGTGGCTCGCGGCACCGGATCAGGCGGCTCGCCGGAAGCCCGCGCTCGCTTCCGGCGGCTTCTGGAGAGGCGGGCGAACAATGCCGCCGAGAATGCCGCCTCACCTCCGTCGCCGACACCGCCGAGCGGGTCGACGCACAGCACTCCCCGCAGCCGCTGCGGGATCGCGACCGCGAGATGCAGCGCGAGATGACCGCCCCAGGAGTGACCGACGACGTACGCCGTCGACCAACCGAGCGTCTCGAGCACCGCGACCACGTCGGCGATGTGGGTGTCGACGTCGTACGGTCCGTCGGTCATCGACGGCGCGAGGCCGCGCTGCTGGAAGGCGGCAACGCATCGGTCCGGACCGAGTTCGGTGCTGACATCATCGAGATAGCCGAAGGACAAGCCGGGTCCGCCGTGGAGCAGCAAGACCGGTTCCCCGTCCCCTTCGGTCCACCCGGTGACCTGGCCGCCGGTCACCGGCGCGGTGAAGGTGCGGCGGACCATGGGCTCGAACCCTATCGGCGAGAGGCAGCCGGGTAGGAGATCCTGCGAGCATGAACCGACCTGATCTGTGGATCGTGCGACACGGCGAGACCGAGTGGAGCGCGACGGGTAGGCACACCGGTCGAAGCGACATCACGCTCAACGACCGCGGGCGCGCGGCTGCGGTCGCCCTCGGCAAGCTCGTGCGCGGCCACCGGTTCGACCTGGTGCTGACCTCTCCGCTCGCTCGTGCCCGCGAGACGAGCGCGCTCGCCGGGTTCGGAGACGTCGCGGCCCTCGAACCCGGCCTTCAGGAGTGGGACTACGGCGAGTACGAGGGTCAGACCACACCCGACATCCGCGGGGTGCGCCCGGGGTGGACGCTGTTCGACGATGGTTGCCCGGGCGGGGAGACCCTCGGCGAAGTGGCGGACCGGGCGGATCAGGTCATTGCCCGCGTCCGGCAGGTCGACGGGACCGTGCTCGCGTTCGGGCACGGGCATGCGCTACGGGTCCTCGCGGCTCGCTGGATCGACGCCACGCCCCAACTCGGAGCGAACCTGTCCCTGGGAACTGCCACCGTGAGTGTCCTCGGGTGGGAACGGGAGACTCCGGTCATCGAGCGGTGGAACGCGACCTGAGCCGGCGACCGCCGGTCGGGCCGCTCAGCCGACGTGACGCTTGGTGGGACCACGCCCGACCGGCTGAACCGGCCGGTCGAGCAGCGGCACCCGCGGCTTGAGCGCCCGGACCACCGGCGCGGCCGCGGTCACGACGATCGTTTCGCCGTCGTGGCGGAGCTCGAACTCACGCTCGTCGCCGTCCTGAAGCGAGTACGTCACCTCGCGATGATCGAAGGAGACCCGCAGCCCGACCCCCCGCCACCGGATGTTGAAAGACAGCCGGGTGATCCCCATCGGGAGCGCCGGGTCGAACAACAGCACCCCGCCGTGATCACGCAACCCGCCGAAGCCCGCTACCAACGCGAGCCAGGCGCCGGCGAGCGAGGCCATGTGCAATCCGTCGCGGCTGTTGTGATGCAGATCGCGCAGGTCGACCATCGCGGCCTCGTAGGCATAGTCGTGCGCCAGTTCGAGATGGCCGACCTCGGCCGCCATGACCGCCTGCGTGCACGCGGACAGGGACGAGTCCCGGACCGTGCGCTGCTCGTAGTAGTCGACGTTGCGGGCCTTCTCCTCGGGGCTGAAGTGATCACCACACCAGTGCAGCGCCAGGACGAGATCGGCCTGCTTGATCACCTGCTTGCGGTACAGGTCGAAGTACGGCGCGGACAGCAGCAGCGGGTAGCGGTCGCGGTAGGCGTCGAAGTCCCACATCTCGTGGCGGGTGTATCCCTCGGATTGCGGGTGCACCCCGAGGGTCTCGTCGTACGGGATGTAAACAGCGGCGGCGGCGTCACGCCAGGACTGGACCTCCGTGTCGGAGGTCCCGAGCGCGTCGGCGAGGTCGGGATGGCGAACGCAGGCATCCGCGGCCGCGCGAAGGTTGCGGGCGGCCATCAGGTTGGTGAAGACGTTGTCGTCGGCGATCGCGCTGTACTCGTCAGGACCGGTGACGCCGCTGATGTGCCATTCGTCCTCGACGAAATGACCTAGCGACATCCACATCCGAGCCGTCTCGACCAGGATCTCAACACCGCCGCCGCGATCCACCGAATCGTCACCGGTGACGTGCCGGTAGCGCTCGACGGAGTCGGCGATGTCGGCGTTGATGTGGAACGCGGCGGTGCCCGCCGGCCAGTAGCCGGAGCACTCCTGACCGCGGATCGTGCGCCACGGGAACACCGCGCCCTTGAGGCCGAGCTTCGCCGCGTGCTCCTTGGCGTAGTCGAGAGTGGAGGACCGCCACCGGATCACGTCGGCCGCGGCTCCGGGCTGGGTGTAGGTCAGGACCGGCAGGACGAAGCCTTCGGTGTCCCAGAAGGTGTGTCCGTCGTATCCGGGGCCGGTCAGGCCCTTCGCCGGGATGCAGCGGCGCTCGGCCCGGGCGCCTGCCTGAAGCACGTGGAACAATCCGAAGCGGACCGCCTGCTGGATCTCGGCGTCGCCTTCCACCTCAACATCGGCAAACGCCCAAAAGTCGTCGAGGAAGGTGCGCTGCTCAGCGAGCAGACCCTCGAAACCGGAGTACCGCGCGCTCGACAGCGCAGCCGCGACCTGGTCCCGCAGCGACTGGCGTGACCGCAGGCTCGACCACCCGTACGCGAGCAGCTTCACGATGCGCAGCCGCTCCCCCGGTTTGAGGTGCGCGACGACGGTCGTGCGCACCCAGTCCTCCCGGGAGTCGAGGTCGATCTCGAGCCGCCCGTGCCCGTCGATGATGTGGTCCATCCCCGCGGCCATCGACAGGTCGCTCGTCCGGGTGTGATGCAGCAGGATTCCGCCGTTGTCCTGCAGGGAATGCTCGACGCCGACGAGCGGGTTGTCGAGGATCGCGCTCACTCGCGGATCGGACTTCATTCGCGGCAACTCTTCGTTGGCCACCAGCTCGGACTGGATGACGAAGCGGGCCGCGCACTCGACCGGCTCGACGGTGTATTCGATTGCCGCGACGGCCCGTTGCACGAACGACACGAGGCGTCTGGACCGCACCCGCACCCGCTGACCGGCCGGTGACTCCCAGTCGAGCGACCTGGTCAGGGTGCCGGCCCGGAAGTCGAGTACCCGCTCGTGCTCGCGCAGCTCGCCGTACCGGACGTCGAGCGGCTCGTCGTTGACGAGCACCCGGATGAGCTTGCCATCGGTGACGTTGACGACGGTCTGGCCCTCTTCCGGGTAGCCGTAACCGGCCTCGGCATAGGGCAACGGGCGTTGTTCGTAGAAGGAGTTGAGGTACATACCGGGGATGCCGTGCGGCTCGCCCTCGTCCAAGTTGCCGCGCATCCCGATGTGCCCATTGGCGAGCGCGAACACCGACTCGGACTGCGCCAGCAGGTCGAGATTCAGCTTCGTCTCCCGCACGGCCCAGGGCTCGACGGGGTAGACCCCCTGTTCGATCACGCGGTTCCTTCGTCTAACAGGTCAGCAAGATCGCCGACGACTACGTCTGCGCCGTTCGCCCGCAACGCGTCCGCCTGCCCGGCGCGGTCGACCCCGACGACGGCACCGAACCGGCCGGACCGACCGGCCTGTACGCCGGAGATCGCGTCCTCGAACACCGCGGCGGCGCTCGGCGGCACTCCGAGACGCGTGGCGGCAACCAAGAAGGTATCCGGTGCCGGTTTGCCGGCGAGACCCTCCTGCCGGATCGTCACTCCGTCCACCCGCAGCTCGACGTAGCTCTCGAGGCCGGTCACCCTCAACACGGCCTCAGTGTTGGCGCTGGACGACACGACCGCGCGCCGCAGCCCGGCTGCCATCGCAGCCTCCAGATAGCGCCGCGAACCGTCGAAGACCGCGACGCCATCTGCTTCGATCCGGCGGTGCAGCTCGCGGTTCTTGCGGTTGCCGACTCCGGCGATCGTGTTCGCCTCGGGCGGGTCGTCCGGGGTCCCCTCGGGGAGCGTGATCCCGCGACTCGCAAGGAAGTCCCGGACGCCATCCATCCGGGGTTTGCCGTCGACAAAGGTGAGGTAGTCGGCGCTCGCGTC
Organism: Mycobacteriales bacterium; assembly: GCA_035501255.1. Classification (GTDB taxonomy): domain Bacteria; phylum Actinomycetota; class Actinomycetes; order JAFAQI01; family JAFAQI01; genus JAFAZI01. Next base: position 44,333 of record DATJWM010000057.1, read on the forward strand.
GAAGGGTAGGAATACCACCCCTTCACGAGCCGCGCGCTCGGCGAGGAGCGCATCGAAGGTGTCCTTCCAGGCGGCACAGTGGACCGCGGCGGTATCGGTCAGCACGCCGTCGAGATCGAACAGGCAGGCGGTCACGCCGTCCGGGAGGCCTAGGACCACAGCGCACGCTCTCGAATGATCAGCACCGGTCGATCTCATCACGTTGACATGACGCTCGAAACGGTGAACCGTCGATTGGGTATCCCCGTGCTCAACGACGAGGACGGGGATCGCGATGGAGGCCGACATGGCATCGACGGCCAAGCTCACAACGGCTGACCTGCGGGTGGCCCTCACCACCGCGGAGATCGAGGCGGCGCAACTTCTGCGCTCCGACGGCGATCACACCCTCGATGCTGTCGTCTGGATCTCCGCGCACCTCGCCGCGATGGAACGGGGGATCTACCCCTTGGTCCGGCGCCGAGTGCCCGACGGCCGCGAGGTCGTGGCCCGCCAGCGCGCTGTCGGCGACCGGCTCATGCGCGTGCTCCGGGTGGCGGAACGGCGCCACAGCGGCGACGTTCTCGCGTCGGGCCTCAGTGCCGCGCGCGTATCGACGTTGATGAGCGATCTCCTCGAGGAACACGTCTCGGTCGAGGACGAGTTGATCCACGCTCTCGACGCCGAGCTCAGCCAGAGCGAGCAGCTAACGGTGATCGGCGCATACGCCGACGCACTGGAGCACGCGCCCACCCGGCCGCACCCCCATCTGCATCGCGGGGCGCTGATGTTCCGCCTCGACGCCTTCCGCGACCGGGTTCTCGACGCGATGGACGGGCGGCACGTGCCGGTGCCACGCCTCGAGCGCCACCCGGTCACGCCAGGACGCTGGGGCCTGTACTGGCTCGGGCGACAAGAAGAAGAGAACTGATCCTGGCCGGGAAGCCGGCAGACCGTCAGGCTTGTCGTGGTTGGTCGATCTCGACGTACCGATGGTGCAGTTCGGTGGTCAGAGCATGGATCGCCCTGGTGATTTCGGTGTTGGTCTTCAACTCAAGTTCCTGCTCGGCGAAGTCGTGATCAGCTTTCGCCTGCTGAAAGGCGGCCTGGCGGTTCTGGCCGATCATGACAAAGGTGGACAGGAAGATCGCTTCCAGTGAGACGACCAACGTGAGCTTCGGCCACGGATCCCGTTCCAGGAAGATCATCCAGAGCGCGAAAATCGCAATGTGGATGTAGACGAAAGTCATCGATCCGGCGAAACGAGTGATGTCGTCGGCGATCCGCAGCTGCACGTGATCGGCACGTTCCTTGATCTCTTCGACCACGACGGGGTGCCGCAGCGCAGGCTTTACCGGGCTGGTGACCATCTGGGTCTCCTTTGGGATCTGAATTGGCGTATTGGGCGCTGGGACAGCAGCGTCGGGTTGAGCGGATGGCCCGTCGTGACATCAGGAACGCCCAGCATTGTGCTTGATGTTGGGTCTGAGAACCAGGTCTGAGGCGAGGCAGACGCCGTGGCGGTCGGCTTGTCCGGAAACGGCATCGTTGCCCGAACCTTCAAGACGCGCCTTGAGAAGCTTGACTGACGGGTCTTAGCCCGCTCCGAACACATGGGCGCTCGCGGCATCCAGTGCCAGAACCCGCTCTCGGCGTTGGCTCGCCGAGGCCGGCGCGAAGCCGGCCACATCATCATCCTGATCCCAGTTGTAGACCGGGCCGTGAGCCAGTCGAGCAAGGCCGACGGTGGCAACGTCGACGGGGGAAGCAAGCATCTCCTCAGGAATCGTTCGACCCTTCTCCGCCAGGAGCTTGCGAAACGCAGGGGTGTCAGTCATTCCCAACACCATCGTGAGGACGTCGACTCCGTGCGGCCGCAGCTCCGACCACAGTGACTCGGCGAGATTCAGCTCGAAGGCCTTACTGGCGGTGTAACAGGCCATGAAACTGCCTCCGCCATAACACGCGCCCGAGTTAACGAGCAGCAATCCTCCGTGACCCCGAGCACGCATGGACCGCCCAAAGTGATGGCAAGAGAACATGGTCGTCAGCACGTTGCGGGTCACCAGTTCCCGCCAGGCCTCGACGTCGACGTCGAGGAAACGCGATCCGTTCGCATCCGCTCCGGCGTTGCTCACGTACAGGCCGACCTCGCGATCTGCCACAGCAGCCTGGACCTCTTGCTCAGCATCGGCGTCGGACAGATCGATCGCCGCCGTCACGCAGGTGACGCCGAACTCGTCCAGAATGTGCGCCGCGAGCTCATCGAGTGGTCCCTGCCGACGTGCGATCAACACCGACGGCACACCCTGCGCAGCGATCCGCCTCGCAAACTCGCGACCCGTTCCTTCTGAGGCCCCCGCAACAACAGCCCATGGCCCGTACCGATCCACAAACCTCACAGTGCCGTCACCGACCCTGTCCCACCCGGGCCGCGGACGGCCGCCGACGCTCCGATGCCATTGATGAGCGTGTCGTAGAGGTACTGAGCGACCTGCGAGGCCGCGTATTTGCCGCCGGGTCGGAACCATTGGTAGGTAGAAGTGCACAGTCCTAACACGGTCAGCGCCGCCATGCCTCGATCCGCGACGACAAAGACCCCTTCATCTTGCCCACGTTCGAGCACCTCCTCGAGCAGCCCCCGGTACCGCCTCCCTTGTTCCATAACGCTGACCTGCACCTGCTCGGGCAGCTCCCCGAAGCGATCCAGGACCCAACGCATGTGGCCGGGATGGGTCTCGGTCAACGACACGAGGTCGGTCATCATCGCCAATAGCAGACCTTCCGGATCGAGGTCCTGAGCCTGTAGGCGCTCACGATGCGCGTCGATGATCGGTTCGATCATCCCGAGATGCATCTGCGCGAGCAGGTCTTCTTTGCTGCTGAAGTAGTAATACAGCGACGCCTTTCGGATCCCAACGCGCTCAGCAATGGCCTCCATCGAGGTCGTGTGGTAAGCCCGAGCCTCGAACAGATCGGCGGCGACGCTCATGATCTGCGCCCTGCGGTCGGCCGCTGGCAGCCGACGCGACCCAGGGCGGGCTGCTGGTCGAGAACTGCTTGCGATCTGCCGACGCCCGGCGGCGGCGGCGGCTGTCTGACCACTATCAGGTGCTGGCAATCGCACAACGCCGCTCCTTGCTCCGCCACTGACGGCTCGTTGACATCGTCGGAGGTCACACCCTACCTTAACTACCGACGGTCGGTAGATTAGCGTGACGATCACGAACATTTCCCTCGACAACCGCGCAACGAGACGCACAAGCCGATGTGGATGGGACCCATGACGAGCGAACAAACCCGGCGGCCAGAGCGGACGTACCGCGTTGTGCAGTGGGCGGCGGGTCGAATGGGCAAGAAGGCCATCCGTGCGGTCGTCGACCATCCGGACTTGGAGCTGGTCGGGCTCTACGTCCATTCAGCGGACAAGGAAGGCAAGGACGCCGGGGTGCTCGCGGGAATTGATCCGCTTGGCATCGTTGCTACCCGTGCCATCGGCGACGTCGTCGCGCTCGAGCCCGATTGCGTGCTCTACATGCCGGAGGGCTTCGACCTCGACGATCTCACCTGCCTGCTGAGCTCCGGGATCAACGTCATCACCACCCGCAACGAGTTCTTCTATGCCGCCGCGATGGACCCGACCATTCGCCAACGCATCGAGCACGCCTGCGAGAAGGGCAGCGCGTCGATCCACGCCACCGGCAGCAGTCCCGGCTTCAGCACCACGACGATGCCGCTCACTCTCTTGTATCCGATGCGGCGACTCGACGAGCTCACCATCGACGAGTACGCCGATATCCCGGCCTCGGTCGGGCCGGACATGATCACCAAGGTGATGGGCTTCGGGTCGCCGTTCGAGGGTGACGAATTGGACCCGCGGCTCCTACAGGGCGCAACGATTGGTTTCCAGCAGTCTCTCAGCGCGCTCGCTGACGCGATCGACCTGCCCCTTGACGGCTTTGAGGTGAGCGGTGCCGTCGCCCGTGCCACTGAGCCGTACACGCTCTCGGACGGCTTTGTCATCGAGAAGGGCACGATGGCCGCGCAGCGGATCACAGTCGCTGGGATGCGCGACGGGAAGGCGCTCCTCACGTTTCGGTCACACTGGTTCTGCACGCCGCACATCGATCGGGACTGGGACCTTGCCGGCGAAGGCTGGCTGTTCACGACGAAGGGTGACGCGCCGATGCAGGTCCGCGTGACCTATGGGAGGACCGACGAGGGGTACTCCGAACACCTCGCCGGATACACCGCCCACCCGGCGGCGAACTCCATCCCCAGTGTCGTTGGGGCCGAACCAGGCATCCGCACGATCTTCGACCTGCCCCTGGTCATCGCTCGCCTTGGACCGCGGTAGTCAGCCCCTCCGCCGTGCGACGCCACGACTCGACTGCCAAGAAGGGAAGCCATGGCCGGCCTCGAGGACGAGAACTTCTTCACGAGCCGAACGCTGACTGCAGATCCCTACCCGTACTACGACGAGCTACGGCGGCGATGCCCCATCCGGCGCGAACCGCACCACAACGTCATGATGGTGACGGGGTACGAGGAAGCGCGCGCCATCTACCAAAACGCCGAACAGTTCTCATCGTGCACAGCGGTTACCGGACCCTTCCCGGGCTTTCCCGTACCCCTCGAAGGCGACGACATCAGCGCCCTCATCGAGCGGCACCGCGATGAGATCCCATTCAGCGATCAACTGCCGACCTTCGACCCTCCTAAGCACACGGTTCAGCGTGGCCTGCTCCTTCGCCTTCTCACCCCGCGGCGCCTGAGTGAAAACGAGGACGCAATGTGGCGGCTTGCGGACCGTCAGCTCGAGGAGGTCCTTCCTCACGGTCGTTGCGAGTTCATTAGCGAGTTCGCCGGGCCGTTCGCCATGCTGGTCATCGCCGACCTCCTTGGCGTTCCAGAGGAAGACCACAACGAGTTTCGGCGAAACCTGGGACGGACGCGGGGGTTCGGGAGTACTCGCGGCGATGTCCTGTCACACACGCCTCTGGACTTCCTCTACGAGCGGATCACCACCTACATCAAACAGCGCCGAGACTCCCCGCGTGAGGACGTGCTGACAAAGCTCGCGCACGCCACCTACAAGGATGGCTCCCTTCCAGAAATCCAGGATGTCGTCAGGCTCGCCGCGAACCTATTTGCCGCCGGACAGGAGACAACCGTCCGGTTGCTCGCGGCAGCAGTCCAGATGCTCGCGGAAGACGCCCATCTCCAGGAAAAGCTGCGGGAGCATCGATCCGAGATCCCGAACTTCATCGAAGAAATGCTTCGTTTCGAGAGTCCGATCAAGGGTGACTTCCGCCTGGCACGGGTGGCGGCAACGGTCGGTTCCCTCGAGATTCCGGCCGGCGCCACCGTCATGCTTCTCAACGGTGCGGCCAATCGGGATCCGCGGAAATTCACCGCTCCTGAGCAGTTCCGACCGGATCGGGAGAACGCGCGGGAGCATCTCGCCTTTGGTCACGGCATCCACTACTGCCCTGGCGCGTCGCTAGCACGCGCCGAGGGGCGGGTCAGCGTCAACCGGGTGCTTGACCGCATGATGCAGATCCGAATCTCCGAAAAGGAGCACGGTCCACCTGACGCCAGGCGGTTCCGCTACCTGCCCACTTACATCCTGCGGGGGACCCGGCACCTCCACATCGAGTTCGCGCTGGCCTGACATGACCGACGAGCTGGCAGAGAAGGTCGCAATCATCACCGGCGGTGTCGGCGGCATCGGTCGTGCCACGGCTGAGCGGTTCGTAGCCGAGGGTGCGAAGGTCGTGATCGCGGACATCGACGCCGAATCGGGGGCCGCCCTCGCGCTCGCGCTCGGCGACAACTCGGCATTCAGGCGCACTGATGTCGCCCACGCCGACCAGGTCCAGCAGCTCGTCGATTTCACGGTGAACTTGTTCGGGGGGCTCCACATCATGTGCAACATCGCGGGAGTGTCCGGGAGCCTGCGCCGGTTCCTCGACGACGACCTGCGCGACTTTGAGCGAGTGATGGCCGTCGACCTGTTCGGTGTGATGGCTGGCAGCCGATGCGCTGCCCTGCACATGGTCAACCACGGCGGCGGCGTCATCATCAACATCTCCTCAGTTGCCGGCGTCGCACCCGGCTCCGGGATGCTCCCCTACCGAGCCGCGAAAGCAGGTGTGGCGCACTTCACGCGGTGCCTCGCGGTGGAACTAGGCGCGCACGGCGTGCGCGCGAACTGCATCGCACCTGCCAACATCGCGACCGACATCAACGCCGTCTTCGACAAGGCCGCCGTCACCGCCCTGCAGCCCCTCCCCCGGGCCGGGAAGCCCGCCGACGTCGCCGAAGCAGCGCTGTACCTCGCCAGCGACCGATCCGCCCAAGTCACCGGCATCATCCTGCCTGTCGACGGCGGAATGTCGACCGGGCGACCTCCTACCCACGGAGGTTCAGCGCCATCGCCCAGCGTCCCCGACTACACACCGATCGCCGCACGTGACACGCAGGGCTAGCCGAATGGCTAGGCTGAGGAGTGTTCGCCGTCCGGTGAGAAACCCGGAGGCTCGAAATCCGAGGAGTTCTGTGATGGGTGATCCGGACGAGACGATCCAGAAGGTGCTGGAGGTCCGCAAGGTCAACGTGGACTATGAGGAGCAGCAAGCGGCCGCCCCGTTGGATATCCCGGTGGATCTGCACAACTTCACAAAGTTCCCCGTCGTTGACCC
>DATJWM010000058.1:0-2089 GCA_035501255.1 Mycobacteriales bacterium
GGGCACACCGTGCGTACGCTCAAGACGATCGGCCGCGTGCCGCTCGGCCGGTTCATACGCGGCACGCACACGCTCCATTGGAACCTGCGCGTGGCAGGCCACCGTCTGGCGCCCGGCACTTATCTGGTGACACCGCGATCGGTCACCAAGGGCCAGATCGTGACGGGGCTCGGCACGCCGCACGTGCTGAAGATCCGCCACTAGAAGACCCCTGAAAAAGTCTGGGTCCGTCCGACCCGTTGAAGACCCTTCGGGGCATGCTTGCAACCAGGTCTGCTCAGGTGGGGATGTTCGATGCGGCGGTGGTGATGGGGCCGTTGCCGGAGGGGTCGTTCTACGCGTTGTTGGCCGAGCACGGTGATCGGATCGTGCGCGATCAGGACTTCGTCGAGTGCTACTCGGCGCGGATGGGCCGGCCGTCGATCCCGCCGTCGCAGTTGGCGAAGGTGTTGGTGTTGCAGCACCGGACCGGCGTGTCGGACGAGGACGCGATGGAGTGCGTCAGATGGGATCTGCGGTGGAAGGCGGCGCTGGATCTGCCGGTCGATCATCGGGGGTGGCATCCGACGTCGTTGACGAAGTTCCGCGCCCGGTTGCTGTTGCACAAGAAGGACGGGCTGGCGTTGGAGAACACGCTCAAGCTCGCGCACGAATTGGGGCTGTTGGACGGGCCGGTCGAGCAGATCGTGGATTCGACACCAATGCTCGGAGCGGCCGCGACGCAGGACACCGTCCGCCTGGTCCGGTTCGGGGTGCGGAAGTTGATCGAGGCGGTCACCGCGGTCGATGCCGACGCGGGCGTGCTGCTGGCCGCGGGGCTTGAGTTCAACTATCAGCGGCCGGGCGAGAAGCCCGAGTGCCAGTGGCGGATCAAGGCGGAGCGGGAGCGGATGTTGACCCGGGTCGCGCAGGACGCGCAGCGCGCGCTCTCAGCGGTCGAGCAGGCCGATGGGCTGCTTGATCACGAGCCGGTCAAGGACGCGTACGACTTGCTGGTGGAGTTGATCGGTCAGGACTTCGATGTCGATCAGGATGACGTCCCGCGGTTGCATCGCGGAACCAGGCGGGGGCGGATCATCTCCACGATCGATCCCGAGATGCAGCACGGCCGCAAGAGCAGCTCGCAGCGGTTTGACGGGTTCAAGCTGTCCGCCGCGGTCAGCAACACGAGCGAGCCGTTGATCATGGCGGTGCATGTCGCACCCGGCGGCGAAGCGGACGGTCCGCAAGCCAAGCACCTGATCGACTCCCAGCCTGACGAGCATCGCCCGAACCGGATCCTGGGCGACACCGCCTACGGCAACGGTCCCGTGCGCAAAGAGCTCGCCGACCGTGATGTCGACGTGCTCGCACCGGTCCCCGAAGGCGAGGTTCTCGAGGGTCGTGTCGGGAAGCGCGACTTCGTCATCGACCCGGCCGCCGGGACGGTCATTTGCCCGGCCGGGCACACCGCGACGATCACGACATCGAAGAAGGGCGTGCGGACCGCACGGATCTCCCGCGCGGTGTGCGGGAGCTGCCCGCTGAAGGACCAGTGCTGCCCGGGACGACCGAGCCGACAGATCACGCTCGGCGAGCACGAAGAGCTGATCGTGGCTGCCCGCCAGGCCCTCGCCGATCCCGAGACCGCCACGCATCTCCGGCACACCCGGCCACGGATCGAACGACTCCTCGGTCTGCTCGCGGTCCGTTACGGCGCCCGGAAGAGCCGATACCTCGGCACCGAGAAAGCCACCTTGCAGGCCAACCTCGCGGCCGCGTTGGTGAACCTCAACCCGCTCGGCCGGCACCTCAGCGCCGGAACGGCGTGACACCGGCGGGAACGGGCCCGCGACCCGCCTGGGACGCCTGATCGACCGTTTCAGCGCTGATCGCGAGCCCGAACTCCGAACACGACCGCGACGACACACCCAGCGAGCAGTCTCAAGCGTGCGCGACGCCCGGTCACCACACCCTCGCGCAAGTCACTTCTTCAGGGGCCTTCTAGGAGTTCCGCGCCAGACGCCGAATAGCGGGGCGTCCATGAGGCCGCCCACATCACTCGAGTCCGACGGCGACCGCGACGGCACCGTGGCGATCGCTGAGCCGT
>DATJWM010000059.1:0-2691 GCA_035501255.1 Mycobacteriales bacterium
CGGTGAGACGGAGCAGCCGGTGGGATCGAAGGCGTTGCAGTCGCGGGTGTCGAGCATCGACACGGTGTTCGCGCCGCTGGTCAGATACGCGGTGGCGACAGCGGGGTCGACGGTCATCCCGCCCGACCCGAGCGGGATCTCCGGCGCCCTCTGCCGGCAGCCGCTCGCGGTCTGCGCGGTGCAGCGGGTCGCGTCGATCACCGAGACGTCGTTGTCGACCTGGTTGGCGGTGTAGAGCGTCTGGGTCTGCGGGTCGAGGCGGACCATCTCCGGATCGGCACCGGTGTGGATCTCGGGCGGTTTCAGCGTTCCGCACCCCGATGGATCGGCGCCGCTACAGAGGTTCGTGTTGATCACCCTAAGCGCGTCGTCCTTCTGGTACACCGCGTACACGGTGTGCAAGGGAGCGTCAACGGTCAGCCAGAGAACGTGATCGAAGCCGTTTCCAACGCCAGGCGGGACAACCACGGTACCCGACACGGTGCTGGCGCAACCCGTCAGGTGGGCTGCGTCGCAGTCGTGCAGATCGAACGCCGACACGGTGTTGTCGTAGTTGGCCGTGTAGAGCGTGTCGTTCGCGGTATCGACCTCCGCCTGGTTCGGCCCGATCGGATCGCCCGTCAGATAACCGAGCGTCGCGCATCCCGACTGGTCGGTCGATTTGCACGTGTTCGCGTCGAACACCGTCCAGCCGTTGAGCGCGCCGTACGTGGTCACATAGACGGTGTGGGTCGTCTGGTCCACCTCGACGTCCTGCGGTCCGCCTCCGACATCGACGGTCGGCGGGGCACTTGTCGGGCAGGCGGCAAGATCGGTCGCGTTGCAGGTCGCGCTGTCGATCATCGAGACATCGGTCTCGCCGGCGTTGGGGACGTAGATCGTGTGGTTGGCCGGGTCGGCAAAGATTCCCAGCGGCGTCGACCCGACGGGGACGGTCGCGGGCGTCTGGCCGCAACCAAACGTGTTCTGACCGTTGCAGGTGGCACCGTTGAACACCGACACCGTGTTGTCGGCGATGTTGCTGACGTACACGGTGTCGGTCTGCTCGTCGATGGCGATGCCGCTCGGCTGGTAGCCGACGGTGATCGTCGGCCACGGCCCGCTGCAGTGCGAGACGTCGTCAGCGCGACAGCGGCGGGTGTCGATCACCGAGACCGTGTTCCCCCCTGCGGCGTTGCCGTTGTCATTGAAGAGGATGCCCGGATCGTCGTGGAACTTGGTGGCGGTTTCCTGGGTGTGTATTGACGGTCAGACCGTAACTGCTTCTGACACCTGAGTGTGAGTGACGGCGGTGTTCGCGGGGTGAGCGATCCGGACGGCGCGGCGCTCGATCGCGATGACGAGTTTGGCGAGGTGGCGGTAGCCGATGATCCGCCGGAACTGCTGCTCGGCGACGAGCATGCCGGCGGCGGTCCAGCGCTTGCGCATGTCGCCGTCTTGCCAGCGCTTGACGTTGCGCTGGGTGTGGCGGACGATCTCGATCATCGACTCGCACGGGTTGGTCGAGCACAGGCTCTTGGCGAGCTGTCCGCCGATCCCAAGGCGCATCAGCGTGAGCGTCTCGTCCATGCCTTCCCGGAGCGAGGCGGCGGCGTCGGGCCAGGTGCGCTCGAGCTCGGAGGCGAGCCGCTCGAGCCGCTCCTGGGCGAGGTTGGCGTCGGTGAGCCCCCATGCGCCGCGGATCTTGAGAAGGACGGCGGGCCGGTCGCGCTCGGGGAGTAGGTCGGTGACGTTGCGTTCCTTGTGGCGGTGACAGCGGTGCACCAGCGCGTGCTCGCCGAAGACGTCCTTGATCGCGCGGCGCAGAGCCTTGCCGCCGTCGATCACGAACAGGATCGCCTGCTCGGGATCCAGGCCCCGGTCGACCAGGTCAGCCAGTAGAGACCGGGCGAGGGTAGCGTTCTCGGTCGAGCCCTCCCACAGCCCCAGCGGGATCTTGACGCCGTCCGTGGTGATCCCGAGCGCCACGACGTGGGTTCGCTCGGCGATGTCGATCCCGTCGAGCATCATCACCGCCAGGCGCACGTCCTCCAGCCGCCGGCCCATCAGCTCCTCCAGGGCGGTCCGGGTCCGCTCGATGAACAACTCCGACACAGTGCTCTTGCCCGTCGAGCGCGACTCGCGCTCGACCTCCTCGCCGACCGGGTCGCCCACACTGGCATACTTGCGAGTGGAGACGCCAGCGAGCATCCGGTTCATCACCACCACGGTCAGCGGATCGCGATCGGCGAAGTACGCGTACGTATCGACCGGCAGCTCGCGCTCGTCATCTGCGCTGCGGATCCGCGGCCGACTGACCTCCACCCGCCGACCGCCCAGCGTCATCGACCCGCGTTCGTGCCCGTGACGCTTGGCGGTGCGATCCGGGTTGTGCTTGCCCTTCGGGCCCACCGCCTCGTCGACCTCGGCCTCCATCAGCGAGTGCACCACGCTCAGCCCGACACCGACGCTCAGCGCGAGCAATCCCTCCCTCGCCGCGCCGACCAGCTCCCCGAGCGCCTCCTGAATCTGCGGTGGGAGCGGCCTCTCCATCGCCTCCGCGGGCGTGACGACCTGCGGGCCGGATACCTTCTTCATGGCGGTTCCTCCTGTCCTCTCGGACTTGGGTTTAGTCGCCCCGAACGCTCCCAACCGGAGCGGACGGGACGGGAGGACCGCCACTCAAATTTCTACGAGATCTCGGACAACCTC
>DATJWM010000060.1:0-85713 GCA_035501255.1 Mycobacteriales bacterium
CGTACGCAGGGCAGGCAAGCTTGCCAACCTGACCGAGGCTCTTGCTGCCGATGACCCTGCGCGCCTGTCCGGCACCCTGGGGATCGGTCACACTCGGTGGGCGACCCACGGTGCGCCGACGGACCACAACGCGCACCCGCACGTCGACTGCACCGCAGCGATCGCCGTCGTGCACAACGGCACGCTGGAGAACTATCTCGAGCTGCGCGCCGGGTTGGAAGACCGCGGGCACACGCTGCGCAGTGAGACCGACACCGAAGTGGTCGCCCACCTCATCGAGGAGCGCTACGACGGGGACCTCGCCGCCACGGTGCGGTCGGTCTGCGCGGACCTCGATGGCTCCTACGTGCTCGTCGTGGCTCACCGCGACCATCCCGACCGGGTGGTCGGAGCGCGCCGCAACCTTCCGCTGGTCGCTGGACTCGGCGACGGGGAGAGCTTCCTCGCCAGCGATGTCACTGCGTTCATCGCCCACACCCGCAAGGCGCGGGCGATCGAGCAGGACCACTTCGTCGAGCTGTGCCGTGACGGAATCACGGTCACCGACGCTTCGGGCACCCAGGTCGAGGGCGGGGAGTTTCACGTCGACTGGGACATCTCGGCCGCGGAGAAGTCCGGCTACGAGTACTTCATGCTCAAAGAGATCGACGAGCAGCCCGAAGCCGTCCGGGAGACGATCGGCGGGCGCCTTGACCAGTCCGGGCGAATCCGGCTCGACGAGCTCGCCCTGAGCGACCGCGACGTCCAGGAGATGACGCAGGTCGTCGTCGCCGGCTGCGGCTCGGCGTACCACTCCGGGATGGTGGCGAAGTACGCGATCGAACGGTGGGCGCGGCTACCCGTGCATGTCGAGATCGCCAGCGAGTTCCGCTACCGCGATCCGGTTCTCGACCGCCGGACGCTCGTCGTCGCCATCAGCCAGAGCGGGGAGACCGCTGACACGCTCGAGGCGATCCGCCACGCCCGACGCCAGGACGTCCCGGTCCTCGCCGTCACCAACACGGTCGGCTCGTCGGTCGCCCGCGAAAGCGATGCCGCGTTCTACACCCGCGGCGGACCGGAGATCGCGGTCGCGTCGACCAAGGCGGTGATGACCCAGCTCGCCGCGGTGTACCTCGTCGGTCTCTACCTCGCTCAGGTGCGCGGCTACCGCACCACCGAGGAGGTCCGCTCCCACTTCTTCGATCTCGAGCAGACGCCCGCGTTGATCGCCGAGGTGTTGGCCCGGATGGATCCGGTGCGCAAGCTGGCGCGAGAGATCGCGGGAAACGAGCGCGTGCTGTTCCTCGGCCGTCATGTCGGATATCCGATGGCCCTGGAGGGAGCGCTCAAGCTCAAGGAGTTGGCCTACATCTCTGCCGAAGGCTTCCCGGCCGGGGAGATCAAGCACGGACCGATCGCCTTGGTCGACAAGGACACCCCGGTCGTGGTGATCGCGCCCCGGCACGCGCTGACCCCGAAACTCGTGACCAACGTGCAGGAGATCCGCGCTCGGGGTGCGCGCACGATTGTGATCGCGACCGACGGCGACGACAGCCTGGTCCCGCACGCGGATGACCTGATCCGGGTGCCGGACACCAAATCGCTGCTCTCGCCGCTTCTCACGCTCGTCCCGATGCAGGTGCTGGCGGCGGAGTTCGCGGTCGCTCGTGGACTCGATGTCGACCAGCCGCGCAACCTCGCGAAGAGCGTCACGGTCGAGTAAGACGCGGCCACGGGTCACAATTGGCCGGTGATCGTCGGGATCGGAGTCGACATCGTCGACGTAGAGCGGTTTGGGCGCACGATCGAGCGCACCCCGCATCTCCTCCACCGGCTGTTCACCGACTCCGAACGCGACGCCCCCGTGCGCAGCCTCGCCGCCACGTTTGCGGCCAAGGAGGCGGTGGCAAAGGTTCTGGGCGCGCCGCCCGGTCTCGTGTGGCATGACTGCGAGGTGCAGCACGAGCCTTCCGGCCGGCCCCGGCTGGCCGTGCGGGGCACCGTGGCCGCCAGCGCGGCCGACTCCGGCGTCCTTCGCTGGCACCTATCGCTGACCCACGACGGCACGAGCGCGCTCGCCATGGTCGTGGGTGAAGGTCTCGGATGAGGGCGGCGTACTCCGCCCAGGAGATCCGGGCGGCCGAAGAACCGCTGCTCGCGGCGTTGCCCGACGGCACGCTGATGGCCCGGGCGGCGTTCGCGTTGGCTCGCCGGTGCGCCGATCTGCTCGGCCGGGTCTACGGGGCGAGGGTGGTCGTCCTCGCCGGCTCGGGCGGCAACGGCGGCGACGCGTTGTACGCCGGTGCGCACCTGGCCCGACGTGGCGCCCGGGTCGACGCCGTCGTGCTCGCGGACTCCGCGCATCCTGGCGCGCTCGCGGCCTGCCGGGTGGCGGGCTGCCGACTCTGGGACGCCGGGGTCGACCCTGAGGGGTTGCTGGGTGCGGCGGATCTCGTGATCGACGGCATGGTGGGGATCGGCGGTACCGGCCCGCTGCGAGCCCCGATGGCCCGGATCGCCACAACACTCGATGAGCGTGACCCTGGTCCGCTGGTGGTCGCGGTCGACATCCCGAGCGGCGTCACCGCCTCGACCGGCGAGGTGCCCGCAGCGGCGATCGCCGCGGACGTGACCGTGACGTTCGGTGCGTTGAAGGCCGGCCTGGTGATCGACCCGGGTGCGTCGTACGCCGGTCGGGTCGAAGTCATCGACATCGGGCTGACGCTGCCCGCGCCGGAGGTGACCCTGCTCGACGCGGAGGACGTGGCCGGGCTTGCGAGCGAACCCAGCGCGCTCTCCGACAAGTACCGGCGGGGGGTGCTCGGCGTCCTCTCCGGAAGTGCGGCGTACCCCGGGGCGGCCGCCCTCAGCGTGGGCGGCGCGCTGGCGACCGGTGTCGGCATGCTGCGTTTCGTCGGCCCCGCCGGCCCCGCCGAGCTGGTGCGCCACCGCTGGCCCGAGGCCGTCGTCACCGTCGTGGAGCCCGGTGACCGACGGGATGTGGCGGACGTGGGACGGGTTCAGGCCTGGGTGGCAGGACCCGGGTTGGGCGCGGATCCCGAGGCCGGGAGGTTGCTCGCCTCGGTTCTCGCGAGCGATGTGCCGGTGCTGCTGGACGCGGACGCGATCACCTGGCTGGCGGCGAACCCCGGGGCGCTGCGCGGTCGGCGCGCGCCGACGCTGCTGACCCCGCATGTGGGAGAGTTCGCGCGGCTCACCGGCGACGATGTCGAGGTCGTGAGGGCGCGTCGACTCGAGCGGGTCCGTGCGGCCGCCGCATCGTGGGAGGCCACCGTGCTGCTCAAGGGGTCGACGACGCTCGTCGCGACTCCGGACGGCATCGCACGGGTCAACTCGGCGGCGACGGCGTACCTGGCGACCGCCGGAAGTGGCGATGTCCTGTCCGGCGTCTGCGGTGCCCTGCTCGCCGGTGGGGTCGACACCCTCGATGCCGGATCGGGCGGCGCGTTCGTCCACGGCCTCGCCGCGCTGCGCGCGATTGGGGTGCCGCCGGTGTCGATCACCGCGATGGACATCGTGGACGCGATCCCCGAGGCCATCCGATCGCTGCGGCGCTGATCCCGAGTACCGGCGTGACGCCGCTACGGGTACGGCGTACCGGCGTGACGCCGCTTCGGGTACGGCGTACCGGCGTGACGCCGCTTCGGGTACGGCGTACCGGCGTGACGCCGCTACGGGTACGGCGTACCGGCGTGACGCCGCTACGGGTACGGCGTACCGGCGTGACGCCGCTTCGCGCGGTCAGCCGGTGGCGTCGATGATCTCGCGGCGGCGGATCTCGAGCTGCGCGATCAGCGCTTCCTGCTGCTCGGCCGCCTCGATGACCGATGCGCGGTCGGAGATGTCGGTTAATTCGCTGCGGGCGTCAATTGCAGCCTGGCGCAACTCGGCGATCCGCTCATCGAGCTCGTCGAGTTCCTCACGGGCGTCTTGTGGTTGCGCGGCAGTCATGGCACCTCATCATTTCGCGGTCCGGGTGATCATGCCCACCCGGGCGGCTGCCCACACCTGAGACACTGACGAGGTGACGACCTCGGCCGCCCGGATCGATCTGGACGCGATCCGGAGCAACGTCTCGACGCTGTGCGCGAAGGCAGGCCCCGCGGCCGTGATGGCCGTCGTGAAGGCGGACGGCTACGGTCACGGCGCGGTCGCCAGCGCCCGGGCGGCGCTGGACGGTGGCGCCCGTTGGCTCGGTGTCGCGACCGTCGCGGAGGCGCTCGAGCTCCGCGCGGCCGGGATCGACGCACCCGCGCTCGCCTGGCTCATCGGCCCGACCGAGGACTGGTCCGCGGTTGTGGCCGCGGACGTCGACGTCAGCGTCAGTGCCCAGTGGGCGTTGGCGAAAGCGGTCAGCGCCTCGCGCGCGTCCGGTCGCCCCGCCCGGGTGCACCTGAAGGTCGACACCGGGCTCGGGCGAGCCGGTGCCACCGTTCACGACTGGCCGCAGCTGGTCGATGCCGCTGCGAAGGCGCAGGCCGACGGGACGGTCGACGTCGTGGGCGTGTGGTCCCATCTCGCGTACGCCGACAGCCCTCGGCACCCGACCATCGAGGCCCAGCGACGCGTTTTCGATTCGGCGCTTGAGACCGCGACCGCCGGCGGCCTGTCCCCGCGGCTCCGGCACCTGGCGAACTCCGCGGCCACGTTCGCTCTGCCCGATACCCACTACGACCTCGTTCGTCCGGGGATCGCGGTCTACGGGCTCTCGCCGGGTCCGCAGGTCGGGACCGGCGCCGAGCTCGGGCTGCGGCCGGCGATGACGTTGACCAGCGAGGTCGTGCTCGTCAAACGCGTGCCGGCTGGGCAAGGGGTGTCCTACGCCCACCGCTACACCACAAGCACCGATACGACGCTCGCCCTCGTCCCTGTCGGGTACGCCGATGGCGTCCCTCGGCATCTGACGAACGTGGGGGAGGTCGCAATCGGGCCGAACCGGTACCGGATAGCCGGCACGGTTTGCATGGATCAGTTCGTCCTCGACGTCGGCGACGAGCCGGTTGCCGTCGGTGACCAGGTCGTCCTGTTCGGCGACGGGCGCGAGGGTGGGCCGACGGCCGATGACTGGGCGGCGTCGATCGGCACCATCAACTACGAGATCGTGACGCGGGTCGGCGCCCGGGTGCCGCGGGTTTACGAGGGCTCGCGGTGAGCACCCGCCGCCGCCTCGGGGTGGCCGCGCTCGCAACGGGTGCAGCGAGCGCGGCGATCGCCGGGGTGATCGCGGTCGAGCACCGGGCGATCGGCCGGGCTCGCAAAGGGCCGGATCCGTATGCCGACGAGCCACTGGGATCGCTGCATACTCCAGGGACAGAGGTGGCCCTCGAGGGCGACGTGACGCTGCATGTCGAGATCGATGGCGACCGGGACTCGCCCCTAACGGTGGTCTTCGCGCACGGATACGCGCTGTCGATGGATTCGTTCCACTTCCAGCGGCGCGATCTCGGTGGCGACGCCAGGCTGGTGTTCTACGACCAGCGCAGCCACGGGCGGTCCGGACGGTCAGCGCGTGCGGATTGCACGATCGAGCAGTTGGGCGAGGACCTCTATTCGGTGCTTGCTGCCGTCGCGCCGAGCGGGCCGGTCGTGCTGGTCGGGCACTCGATGGGTGGCATGACCGTCCTCTCGCTGGCCGGCCGGCATCCTGAGCTCGTCGGTGACCGAGTGGTCGGAGTCGCGCTCTTGTCCACCTCGACCGGCGATCTGGCCAAGCAGGTGCTGGGCGTTCCGGGGTGGCTGTCGCGGCTGGTCAACCCGGCGGTGCCACAGGTGGCGAAGGTCGTGCGCAGCCGGGCGGCCACGCTCGAGCGCAATCGCAAAATCGGCAGCGACGTCGCCTACTTGTTCACCCGGCATTTCTCCTTCGCCGCGGATGCGCCTCCGTCCCTCGTGCACTTCATGGAGCGGATGCTCACGGCCACCTCGGTCGAGGTCATGTCGGACTTCTTCGACGCCTTCCTCTCCCACGACGCGGTCGAGGCGCTATCCGTGCTCAGCGATGTCCCGGTTCTCATCTCCTGTGGAGACCGGGACCTGCTGACCCCGTTGTCGCACAGCGAGCTCATGGCCGCCATGCTCCCCGACGCCGAGCTCCAGATCCTCTCCGGTGCGAACCACATGGCGATCCTCGAGCGCTACCCCGCGGTGAATGCGGCGCTTCGGCGATTGTTCGAGCGGGCGCTCGGGGGGTCGTCTCCGCAGGCGATCGCGGGGTGAGCCCTCGCCGAGCGGACCCGTCGGTCGCGGACATCGAGGCTCGCGCCGCCGCGTGTGCCGACCTCGCGTCGCTCGCGACGGCGGCCCGCTCCTGCACGGCGTGCGCCGAGTTCGCCGCGACCCGCACGACGGTGGTCGTCGGCGACACCCCGGCCAACCCGCGCCTGCTCATCGTCGGTGAGGCCCCGGGGGCGAACGAGGATCTCGCCGGACGGCCGTTCGTCGGCCGGGGTGGAGAGCTCCTCGACACGCTCCTCGCCGAGGTCGGCCTGTCGCGCACCGGACTCGCCGTGCTCAATGTCGTGAAGTGCCGCCCGCCGGCCAACCGCACCCCGACCCGGGCCGAGGCAACCCGGTGCACAGGCTGGCTCGACCGCCAGGTTGCGCTGATCGATCCTCCGCTCGTGCTGACGCTTGGCCGCACCGCGCTCACCTGGGCGCTCGGCGCCGCGGTGACGTTGGACGCCGTCAGGGGAAAGGTGCACCGCTGGCGGGGCCGACGACTCGTCGCGTCGTACCATCCGTCGGCTGCCTTGCGATTCGGACCTCGCGGAGCGCCGCGTCAGGCGCTCGAGTCCGACCTTCGCGTCGTCGCCGAGGCCGTCCGATGCGGGTGAAGGTCGAGACGCCCGAGGCGATGCGCGCCCACGGCGAGCAGATTGCCGCGGACCTGCGCGCCGGTGACCTCGTCAT
Source organism: Mycobacteriales bacterium (assembly GCA_035501255.1). Classification (GTDB taxonomy): domain Bacteria; phylum Actinomycetota; class Actinomycetes; order JAFAQI01; family JAFAQI01; genus JAFAZI01. The sequence goes on from DATJWM010000060.1 coordinate 6,913, forward strand.
CCTCAGCGGGGCGCTCGGCGCCGGCAAGACCACCTTTGCGCAAGGGATCGGACGCGGGCTCGGCGTGGCCGGGGCGGTGCTTTCCCCGACGTTCGTCATCGCCCGGGTGCACCGGGGGGGCCGGCTTCCGCTGGTGCACGTCGATGCGTATCGGCTGGCCTCGATCGACGAGGTCGACGACCTCGACCTGGACGCCTCCCTTGAGGAGTCGGTGACCCTCGTGGAGTGGGGCGAGGGGCTGGTCGAAAGCCTGACCGGCGACCGGCTGGTGGTCACCATCGGGCGCAGCGAGGACATCGGTGATGAAACCAGGTACGTCGAGGTCGCCGGAATTGGCGACCGCTGGACTGGGACCGCCGCCCGGCAGCGAGGCTGACCTCATCCAGGGACCGAGGTCACGGGGAGAGGGCACAGGTAGCTTGCGGATTCGACAGGATGAACAACACCTCGCCGAGTCGGGTGTCTCCGGTCGACGACCAGCGGCCCAACGGCGGATCACCATGACGATCGTTCGCGCCGGAATCGCCGGATGGAACTCCAGGCCCATCAGGCGGACGGCGCTGCACGCCCAGACCCGTGCCGAGTGGACGTAACCGGGCACCAACTTATGGCTCGATTGGCCTTCGGAAACGACGTTTTCCTCGCTCCCCACGGCGTCACGCCGCGGACATCCGCCACCGAGGCGACGGCGAGGCTCCTCGCAGATCCAGCCGCGAGCTCCCTCGGCCACCATCACCGGCAGGAGGTCTTCGCGATCTACCAGCACCTCGGCACGCGTCGACCAGTGTGGCTCCTCCTAGCGCATGGTGTTCCATCAATCGGATCGCTCAGCGGCAAGGTCGAGATGCACGACATCGTCGACATCCTCGACGACCGCACTCAGCGCCCCCTGTCGATGATCGACGCCCTCCCAAACGGCGGCAAATCGGGGGTCTGAGCAGGACAAATCGTGTGGTCGGAGCGCCCCGCACCAGGTCCGGCGTGCGCGAATCGTGACTTGACCTGCGCCGGTCGGTATCCGACCCGTGCTGGACACTGTCGACCCGAACCAGGCGCTGCTCGTCGTCCATGCCGAAGATGACGCGGGCCGTCACAGCGCGCGGAGGACCGGACAGGTCCGCACTAGCGTGGTCGGGTGCTTGTCCTCGGCTTCGACACCTCGACCCCAGCGGTCACGGTGGCGCTCGGCAGGGTCGCTGCTCGGGGCGTGACCGGCGCGGTCGACGCGGACATCCTGGCCGAGACGACCGAGGTTGCCTCGAACCGGCACGGCGAGCTCCTCGGGCCGCTGATCGAGAAGGTCCTGCGGGCCGGCGGCGTGAGGCCGGCCGCTCTCGCCGCCGTCGCAGTCGGGACCGGTCCCGGACCGTTCACCGGTCTGCGGGTGGGAATCGTCACCGCGAAGGCGATGGCCGACGCGCTCGGCATCCCGGCGTACGGGCAACCATCGCTGACCCTGCTCACTCGCGCCGACGCGGGGGTGGCGACCAACGCTCGACGCAAGCAGGTCTACTGGGCGGTCCTGCGCGACTCGACGATCGTCGCGGGTCCGGAGATCGACCTGCCCCAGATCGCGGCGCAGCGTTTCGTTGCCGCCGGAGTGGGCGCGGTGTGCGGGGAAGGCCCGCAGCTCTATCCGGCCGAGTTCGCGGCCTGTACGACGATGCCCGACTGCGAATACCCCCGGGCGGCCTTGCTCATCGCCTCGGTGGCCCGGCGTGCCTGGGACGGGGCGCCCGCCGACGACCTGCAGCCGCTCTACCTGCGCCGACCGGACGCCTCGCCCCCGGGCCGACCCAAAGCGGTGACCCCCCGATGAGGGCGATGCGGTGGTGGGACATCGAGGCGGTCATGCGAATCGAGCGGGCCGTGTTCCCCGACGACGCCTGGACCACGACGATGTTCTGGTCCGAGCTGGCCCAGCGCGACAGCCGGTTCTACCTCGTCGAGGAAGGCAGTGACGGTGACCTTGTCGGGTACGCCGGACTGTGCGCCTACCCGCCGCACGAGGCCTATGTCCAGACCATTGCGGTCGCCGGCCCGGCGCAAGGACGCGGACGAGGGGCGGCCCTGCTCGTCGCCCTGATCGAGGAGGCGACCCGGCGTGGCGCGGTGCACCTCGACCTCGAGGTGCGGGCCGACAACGAGGTCGCGCAGCGGCTCTACCGGGCGCACGAGTTCACCGCGATCGCCACTCGGCGCGGCTACTACCAGCCGGGCGGGATCGACGCCGTCGTCATGCGCCGCGAACTGGCCGCGGCATGACGTCACCGGTGGTCCTCGGGATCGAGACGTCCTGCGACGAGACGGGTGTCGGCATCGTGCGGGGCAGCGAGCTGCTCGCCGACGCGCTCGCGTCGAGCGTCGAGGAGCATGCCCGGTACGGCGGGGTGGTGCCCGAAGTGGCAAGTCGCGCCCATCTCGAGGCGATGATCCCGACCGTGCACCGCGCGCTCGAGCAGGCCGGGCTGCGGATGGAGCAGGTTGACGCGATCGCCGTGACCGCCGGCCCGGGATTGGCCGGGGCACTGCTCGTGGGGGTGGCCGCCGCGAAGGCCTACGCCCTGTCCCTGGACAAGCCGCTCTACGGGGTCAACCATCTCGCCGCGCACGTGGCGGTCGACAGATTGGTGCACGGTGATCTGCCCGAGCCCTGTATCGCCCTGCTGGTGTCCGGCGGGCATTCCTCGCTGCTCGTCGTCCCGGACGTCGCCGGTCCGGTGACCTCGCTCGGCGCCACCGTCGACGACGCGGCGGGGGAGGCGTTCGACAAGGTCGCGCGGGTGCTCGGCCTGCCATTCCCGGGCGGACCGCCGATCGACCGGGCGGCGACGGACGGCGACCCGCGCGCGATCGACTTCCCGCGCGGCGTGGTCAGTCACTCGCCGTACTCCTTCACCTTCTCCGGCCTGAAGACGGCCGTCGCGCGCTGGGTCGAGGCGCGGGAGCGCTCGGGAGAGCCGGTCCCGGTGCCCGACGTTGCGGCGTCGTTTCAGGAGGCGGTCGCCGATGTCCTCACCGCGCGGAGTCTGGGGGCGTGCCGGGAGTACGGCGTGGACACGCTGGTAATCGGAGGTGGGGTGGCCGCCAACTCCCGGCTGCGCTCGCTCGCCGAGGAGCGCTGCGCCGCCGCGGGCGTCACGCTGCGCACGCCCCCGCCGAAGCTGTGCACCGACAACGGGGCGATGGTGGCTGCGCTCGGCGCGTTGCTGGTCGAGCGCGAGTGCGAACCCGCGACGCTGGATCTCGCGGCCGACTCGGCGCTGGAGTTGGCGTGACCGAGCCCGACCCCGTCCCGCACCTGCGGCGCGACGCCGCACCGTCACAGGTCAGCAGCCGATGGGTCCTGATCGGAGCGCTCGGGTTTTTCCTCGCGCTCATCACCTTCGTACTGGTGCTGGTGTTCACGATCGGGGTCCACAACAGCGGGGTCAAGATTCCGCCGGGACCTGCGCCGCACGCGACCCAACCGAGCTGACCTGGTCGATTCGGCACCCAGCGAATAGCGTGCTGACCATGAGCGCTGACGCCATGATCTGCGAAACCGTGATGTTCGACGGCCACGGCGGGGACCCGATCGAGGGCTATGCCGCTCGGTCGCTCGACGCGGCACCCCGTGGCGGGGTCGTGGTGATCCACCACATGCCCGGCTACGACCGGGGAACCAAGGAGATCACCCGCCGGTTCGGCGCCGAGGGCTACAACGCCGTGTGCCCCAACCTGTACTGGCGGGAAGCGCCAGGTGCCGCTCCGGACGACGCGGCGGCCGCGGCCCGGGCCGCAGGCGGCGTACCCGACGAGCGGCTGGTCGGCGACGTGAAGGGGGCGATGGCGTATCTGAACGGCCTGCCGAACAGCAACGGGACGACCGCGACGATCGGCTTTTGCTCGGGTGGCCGTCAGTCCTGGCTGGCCAACGGCAGCCTTCCGCTCACCGCGGCGATCGTGTGTTACGGCGCCTTCATCATCGGCGACACCCCGGAGGGCCTCCCGCCCCGGCCGAACCTCGGACATCTCGCGGCCAGCATGTCCGGTCCGCTGCTGGGGTTGTGGGGCAACGACGACACCTTCCCGCCACCAGCCGATGTCGACACGCTGGAGCAGCTGCTCAAGGACGCCGGCAAGGCCTATGAGTTCCATCGCTACGACGGCGCCGGACACGCCTTCTTTGCCGTCGACCGCGCTTCCTACCGCCCAGAGGCTGCCGTCGACGGGTGGGAGAAGGTGCTGACCTTTCTCGCCGCCCAACTGGGGAGCTGAATCATGTGCACCTACCAGACCGAGCTGCTCGAGGTCGTGGGGAGCGGGAAAGGACCGCAGCAGTGGATGCGGTTCACCGACGCCAGCGTGTACGTCGACCATCCGGTGCACGCCATGGCGGGCCACACGCTCAACATCGACCTGCGGGATCCGGCCCAGGGGCCGTCGGCGCGAGTCGCGATCGAGTTGCATCCGCAGGCGGCGCGAGCGCTTGCCGAGGCGATCATCCGCTCGCTCGCCTCGGTACCGCCGGAGGTTCTCGCCGAGCACTGACCACCGCCGATCGGACTCCGGATTGACTCGATCTCGACCCCTGACGTAACTTGGCACTCGGCACGGCAGAGTGCCAGCCGTCCATCTCACTTTCGCAGGAGGCAGGTCGTGGCCACCGCCACCAAGACGCACATCAAGCCGCTCGAGGACCGGATCGTGATCTCGGTTCAGGACTCGGAGCAGACCACAGCATCGGGCATCGTGATCCCGGACACCGCCAAGGAGAAGCCCCAGGAGGGCGTCGTCATCGCGGTCGGCCCCGGCCGGTTCGAAGACGGCGTGCGGGTGCCGCTCGACATCTCCGAGGGTGACACGGTCATCTTCTCCAAGTACGGCGGCACCGAGGTCAAGTACGGCGCCGACGAGTACCTCATCCTGTCCGCCCGCGACGTCCTCGCGGTCGTGCAGAAGTAGGTCTGCACTACACCGATTAACGACGAGGCCCCCGGAGCAGATGTCTCCGGGGGCCTCGTCGTTGATCTGTTAGCACTCTCGGGGTTAGAGTGCTAGTCATGCCGAAGATTCGTGAGTTCCACAGCAATGCCCGGGATGCACTCCAGCGCGGCGTCGACCAGCTTGCCGATGTCGTCAAGGTGACCCTCGGCCCGCGCGGCCGCAACGTCGTGATCGACAAGAAGTGGGGCGCCCCCACGATCACCAACGACGGCGTGACCATCGCGAAGGAGGTCGAGCTCGAGGACCCCTACGAGAACCTCGGGGCCCAGCTCGCCAAAGAGGTCGCGACCAAGACCAACGACGTCGCGGGTGACGGGACGACCACTGCGACCGTGCTTGCCCAGGCGATGGTGCGCGAGGGCCTGCGCAACGTGGCCGCCGGCGCCAACCCGATGTCGCTCAAGCGCGGGATCGAAGCGGCGGTCGAGGCCATCAACACCAAGCTGCTGAAGATCGCCAAGCCGGTCGGCGACCAGGATGAGGTGGCCAACGTTGCGGCGATCTCGGCGCAGGACCCGACGATCGGCGAGCTGATCGCCGAGGCGTTCGCGAAGGTCGGCAAGGACGGCGTGATCACCGTCGAGGAGTCCCAGACCATGGGACTCGAGCTCGAGTTCACCGAGGGCATGCAGTTCGACAAGGGCTACATCTCGCCGTACATGGTGACCGACCCCGAGCGCATGGAGGCCGTTCTCGACGACGCCTACGTCCTGCTGACGCAGGGCAAGATCAGCGCCGTCGCCGAGGTCCTGCCGTTGCTCGAGAAGGTGGTCCAGGCCGGCAAGCCCTTGCTGGTGATCGCCGAAGACGTCGAGGGCGAGGCGCTGTCGACCATCGTCGTCAACAAGATCCGTGGCACCTTCACCGCGGTTGCGGTGAAGGCACCGGGCTTCGGTGACCGGCGCAAGGCGATGCTCGCCGACATGGCCGTGCTCACCGGCGCTCAGGTCGTCTCCGAGGAGGTCGGCCTCAAGCTGGACACCGTTGGCCTCGAGGTCCTCGGCAAGGCGCGCAGGATTACGATCACCAAGGACACGACCACGATCGTCGACGGGGCCGGTGCGGCCCGTGAGATCGAGGACCGGATCAAGCAGATCCGCCGCGAGATCGACAACACCGACTCGGACTGGGACCGCGAAAAGCTCCAGGAGCGGCTCGCCAAGCTCTCCGGCGGGGTCGGTGTGATCCGGGTGGGTGCACACACCGAGGTGGAGCTGAAGGAGAAGAAGCACCGCCTCGAGGACGCGATCTCGGCGACCCGCGCCGCGATCGAGGAAGGCATCGTCGCAGGCGGCGGATCGGCGCTCGTGTCGGTTCTCGGCGTACTTAAGGGCGACCTCGAGCTCGAGGGCGACGAGGCCACCGGTGTGGGCATCGTGCGCAAGGCGCTCGTCGAGCCCCTGCGCTGGATCGCGCAGAACGCCGGCATCGAGGGCTACGTCGCGGTGAGCAAGGTGCAGGAGGGCAAGAAGGCCGGATTCGGTCTCAACGCGGCCACCGGCGAGTACGGCGACCTGATCGCCGCCGGCATCGTCGATCCGGTCAAGGTCACTCGCTCCGCCGTGCGGAATGCCGCCAGCATCGCCGGGATGCTGTTGACCACGGAGACGCTCGTGGTCGACAAGCCGGAGGAGCCCGAGGCCGACGCGGGCGGACACGGTCACTCCCACGGTCCGGGCGGCCACACGCACTGACCCCGGCGTCACCCCAGACACACAAACGGGACGGGTGAGGCGTTCGATTGCCGCATTTCCGGCAGTAGACGCCTCACCCGTCCCGTTTGTGTGTCGAAGGGGACCGGACGTGGCGTTCGGCCCACCCCGCTTGGACGATTCAGATCGACCACGATCGTGCCGAGTGATGCCCCGTGACCACTCCTGTCGATGCCCTCGACACCCTCGACGCCGCTGCGGTCGGGTCCGCTGATGGCCCGCCCGACCTCGCCACGTTGTTGGCCGCCGGCGAGCGCGCGGTCTTTCACGGCGCGCCCGGGTCTGCCGTCAGTGCTCTGGAACAAGCGGTCGGGCTCGCGCAGCGGGAAGGCCGGCATGCGGAGGTTGCTGCGGCCGCGTGGCTTCTCGGCGTTGCCTTGTCCGCCTCTGGACGTTACGGCGGGGGCCTCGCGGTCCTGATCCCGGTCCTCGAGACCGCGGAAACCTCCGACGAGGCGTCGGTGCGGCCGGAGATCCGGCTGTTCGGCTCGCTCGCTGCGGCGACCGCGGCGAGCGTGCACCGCGGCCTGGGGCGGCACGCGGAGGCCGCCGTCCTCGACACCCGCGGACTGACGCTGGCGGAAGGTTCGGAGGAGGCCGTCTTCGACTGCGTACTCGGCCTCACCGTCGATGCCATCGGCGCGGCCGAGGCCGAGGCTGCCCGCTCGTGGATCGCCAAGGCGACGCTGCTGGTCGAGGGTCATGGGGGAGACTGGTGGCGCCAGCAAGTGCGGCTGTCCTGGGCACGCGCCGAGCTGGCCCTCCTCGACGACTCGCCGGCCGACGCGATCGGTTGGGCAGCGCGCGCGGTCGAAGGCGCCGAAGCCGCCCGCGCCCCACGGCACGTCGCCAAAGGCTTGCTCTTTTACGGGGTCGCCGAGCTGCAGTCCGGTGCGTCGGAAGGAATCGCCACGCTGCGCCGCGCCGCCACGCTGGCGGAGGGCCTCGGCACCGTCCCGCTCATCTGGCAGGCGCGCGCACTGCTCGGCGTGCTGCTCGGAGGCGAGGAGACCGAGGAAGGCAAGCGCTCACTGGCCACCGCACGTTCGGCGGTCTTGACGATCGCGGGCGACCTGCCGGTCGCCTTGCGCGAGGCTTGGCTCGCGCAGCCGAACGTCAGCGCCGTCCTTGGCGGCTGACCGCGTTGCCTTCCCGGGCGGGTCGGTCCCTGGTCCGGGAAGCGATTGTGCGACTCGACGTCGTGGTTGTCGGTCGATGTCCGCGTGGCGAGTTAGGGTGCCCTGCGGGCGTGCCGTCACGCGTGGTCGTTGAAAGCTGAGGGGTGGACATGAGATCTGCGGTGCTGCGTCGTCCGACGACGCTGGTTGTTCTGACGGTCGGCGCGACCCTGGTCGCGGTGCTCGGGACCGCCCGTCCCGCGCACGCGGTCGCGCCCGCCAACGACGGGATCAAGCAGGCCCAGGCCGTTACCCTCACGAGCGGCACCACGTTCACCGCGTCGCCGAGCAACGCGGGCGCCACCGCCGCCGATGACGGGGCAGACCCGATCCTCTACACCACCGACGATGCCCAGCACACGCTTTGGTACAAGTTCCAGCCCGCCGCGGGCAGGGTCTCCATCACGGTCAGCTCGTCGGACATCTCCGAGATCGCAGCGGGCGTGCTCATCACGCCGACCCAGGATTCCTCGATCAACGGCAACACGTCGAGCTTCAGCGAGATCGTCGACGACAACGTGGAGAACAGCGTGGTTGGCCAGGAAGGGCAAACGCTGCTCTACACCAACGGCACCGACGACTCGGAGACCATGTCGTTCCAGACCGACAAAGAGTGGGTCGCGGACACCAACCACGACTACTACCTGGGGATCGGCTCGGTCGGCGACGACAGCAGCGCCCCCACCGGAACGATCAACGTCTCGATCACCTGGACGGCCGCGCCGACCAACGACAATTTCGCGAACGCGACTGCGTTGACCACCTCGACCTCGACCTACACCGGCGACAACACCGCCGCCACCCCCGAGCTCGACGCGAGCCTGGACAACGTCGATCCCTACGTCGACCAGCTCAGCATGTTCTCGGTCTGGTACAAGTTCACCGCGCCGAGCGACGGTTTGGCGTCGATCTCGACGGCAAGCACATCGTTCCCGCTGGTGTGGGAGGTGTGTACGTCGAGCGTGCCGTCAGCAGGTGACTGCGCGAGCAACGACCTCCTCGACTCCACCGGAAGCTCGGCGCCCGCGACCAGCGGATCCTGGGATGCGGTCAACGGCACGACGTACTACCTGTTCCTCGACGGGTTGGAAGTCGACCAGGAGAGCTACAACGCGGCCGGGCCGTACACCCTCGACTTCACGTTCGTGAACTCGCCCCCCAACGACGACATCTCGGCCGCGCAGAAACTGAACCCGACCGGGATCAGTTCGGTCACCGGGACGAACGTCGGTGCGACCAACACCATCCTCGGTTCGAACCCGCCCGCGACCATCGAGGCCGAAGCCGACGCCGGGTTGTACTTCAACGATGGTCCGCAGCACTCGGTGTTCTACGAGTACCGGCCGGACAAGTCCGGTCACGTCGTGATCTACACGACCGGCCCGCTCAACACCGACGTCGCGGTCTTCCGCGGCAGCGTGGCGAAGGGGTTCACCTCGGTCGCCGAGAACGACGATTACTCCGCGCACCGCTCGTTCAGTCGGCTTGCGTTGACGGTCGGATCCGGCGGCGCGTACTACATCGCGGTGGACGGCTCGTCGGAGGTCAACTATCCCGAGGACACCTTCGGGCTCAACCTCGGCCCGGAGCCGGCGAACGACTCGCTCGCACACGCGACGATGCTCGCCAAGACCAAGGTCAAGATCAAGGGCAAGAAGAAGACCGTGTCGAAGGGCGCAGGCAAGGTGACCGGCTCCACGGACTTCGCCACCTTCCAGTCCGGTGAGAAGAACCCGAAGGGCTACTCCGGCAAGGCCGACGTCTGGTACACCTTCGTCGCCCCGAAGGCCGGCACCTACACCTTCACCGGGACCCTCGCCGACGTCGAGACCGGCAAGCCCGGAGCCGCCCTCATCGCGGCGTACTCCGGCAAGGGGTCGAGCAATCTCGGTATGAAGCTGGTCAAGGACGCGAGCAACCCGACCTCGAAGACGCCCGCCGTGATCAAGCTGAAGGCGAAGGCCGGGCAGGTGTTCAAGATCTCGGTTGACGGCGACACGGGCGCATTCGGTTCCTACTCGCTGAAGTGGAAGTAGCCGACGCCCTTTTGCCCGACTTATCCGGCCGCCGGGTGTGGTTTCTTCTCGGCGTGCCGCGGTGAAGTATCCCGGCATTCGTGCCGATGTACCTGGTTGTGACGACAGTGTTGATCTGCGATGACGTGCCTGCCGTACGCGATGGGTTGCGCCGATCCGTGGCCTCCCTGCCCGGCGTAGAGCGGGTCGACACGGCGTCCAGCGGCGAGGAGGTCCTCGCCCGCTGGCCGCACGAGCGTCCCGACCTCGTGCTGCTCGATGTGCAGATGCCCGGGATCGGCGGGGTCGAGACCACCCGCCGACTGGTGCGCGAGCATCCGGAGGCCACCATCTTGATGCTCACGGTGGCCTCGGACCGCGAGGCGGCCGCGACCGCGATCGCAAGTGGCGCTCGCGGCTTCCTGCACAAGGACGTCGCGCGTGAGGAGCTGTCGGCCGCGCTGGCAACGGCGCTCACCGTGTCCGCGCTCGGCGATGCGGATCCGCGCAGCACCGCGGCGTCGATCCGCCCTTTCGACCCGGACGCGCCGGTGCTCACCGAGCGCGAACGCCAGGTGCTGGCCGGGATGTCGGCCGGCAAGAGCAACGCCCAGATCGGCCGTGACCTCTACCTGTCCGAGGACACCATCAAGACCCACGCGCGGCGGCTGTTTCGCAAGCTCGAGGTGAGTGACCGCGCCCAGGCCGTCGCGGCCGGATTCCGGCACGGGTTCGTCAGCTAGCCCCGACTATTCCTCGTCGGCCGTGAGTACGCCGTCGACGAACCCGCGGGCGTAATCCCAGCTCACGTACTCGGTCGGATCCGGGCTGAACGCCGGCTCGTGGACGTGCGGAGCGCCCAGATCGAGCAGGCTGCGGAGGTTGGCCCGAAGAAGTTCCCAGGCGAAGAAGTGCGGCTCCTGGCAGTCCTCGCAGTCGACGACCAGACCCTTCACGCCGCGCCCTTCGAGCACGGCCTGGAACGCGTCGATGTCCTGGAGGTCCTCGATCAGGTCCAACCGCTCCGCGTCGGTGAGTGGCTCGTCCTCGTGGTCGGCCTCGCCGAACTCCGCGGCCGGGTCGGCCGGATCCCCGGCGAACGGGTCGGGCACGTCGTCAACCACCCCACCACGCTATAGCCAGACGGCGAACGCAGGTCGCCCGCGCTCCCTGTCCGGATGATGAACCGTTGCCCCGGTCGCCCCTCGCGACGAGCGGACTCGCGACGCAGGACCTAGAATGACGCTTTAGTCCGCACCTTCCGAAGTGGGTGGTCATGGACCCGACGATGCCGGCGAAGTTCGCACCGCTGGGTTTGACGTTCGACGACGTACTGCTGCTGCCGGCGGCGTCCAACGTCGTCCCCAGCGAAGTCGACATCGCGACCAAGCTGTCCCGCAACGTCACGCTGAAGAGCCCGCTGCTGTCCAGCGCGATGGACACGGTGACCGAAGGCCGGATGGCGATCGCGATGGCCCGCCAGGGCGGCGTCGGCATCTTGCACCGCAACCTCTCGATCGAGGACCAGGCGATCCAGGCCGACATCGTCAAGCGTTCCGAGGCCGGGATGATCACCTCGCCGGTCACCTGCGGGCCCGACGACACGATCGAAGCTGCCGACGCCTTGATGGGCCGCTACCGGATCTCCGGCGTACCGGTGACCGACGACGGCGGCGTCCTGCTCGGGATCGTCACCAACCGTGACATCCGCTTCGAGCGCGACGGGTCACGGCTCGTCCGTGAGGTCATGACCGCGATGCCGCTCGTGACCGCACCGGTCGGGGTCTCGCACGATGACGCGCTGGAACTGCTCCAGCGCCACAAGATCGAGAAGCTGCCCATTGTCGACGCTGCGGGCCGGCTGCGCGGTTTGATCACGGTCAAGGACTTCGCCAAGAGCGAGGAATATCCGCAGGCCACGAAGGACGCCGCCGGACGCCTCGTCGTCGGGGCCGCGGTCGGCGTGGGCGAGGACGCCTACAAGCGGGCGATGGCCCTGATCGACGCTGGCGTTGACGTTCTCGTCGTCGACACCGCGCACGGGCATTCGGCCTCGGTGCTCGACATGGTCGCCCGCCTGAAAAAGTCGGTCAGCGTCGACGTGATTGGCGGCAACATCGCGACCGCCGCCGCCGCTCGTGCGTTGATCGAGGCGGGCGCTGACGCGCTCAAGGTGGGTGTCGGACCTGGATCGATCTGTACGACGCGGGTGGTCGCCGGGGTCGGCGTCCCGCAGATCTCGGCGATCTATGAAGTCGCGCAGGTCGCGGACCCGGCCGGCGTACCGGTCATCGCCGACGGCGGGATGCAGTACTCCGGAGACATCGCGAAGGCGATTGCCGCGGGGGCTGACACGGTGATGCTCGGCTCGCTCCTGGCCGGTTGCGAGGAGTCGCCCGGCGAGTTGATGTTCGTCAACGGCAAGCAGTTCAAGTCCTACCGCGGCATGGGCTCGCTCGGTGCGATGCAGTCCCGCGGACAGGCTCGGTCCTACTCCAAGGATCGCTACTTCCAGGACGACGTGCTCTCCGACGACAAGTTGGTGCCCGAAGGGGTCGAGGGTCAGGTGCCCTACCGCGGGCCGCTGGCGGCGGTGGCGCATCAGTTGCTCGGCGGCCTGCGGGCGGCGATGGGGTATGTCGGCGCGGCGACGATCGAGGATCTCAAGGCCGCCCAGCTCGTGCGGATTACCGCGGCCGGACTGAAGGAGAGCCACCCGCACGACGTGGCGATGACCACCGAAGCCCCGAACTACACCGCGCGATGAGCGCGCAGGGGCGCAGCGCGATGAGCGCGTCGTGATGAGGGACAGCGTCGAGATCGGTCTCGGGCGATCTGCCCGGCGGGGTTACCGCCTGGCCGAGGTCGGAATCGTGCCGTCACGGCGTACCCGGGACATCGATGTGGTGTCGCTGACCTGGCAGATCGACGCGTACCGTTTCGACCTGCCGTTGGTCACAGTGCCCTCCGACGCGACGATGTCCCCGGCAACGGTGGGCGCGATCGGTGCCGCGGGTGGGCTTGGCGTGCTCGACGCCGAGGGGCTCTGGACCAGGTACGACGACCCCGAGCCGCTGCTGGCCGAGATCGCCGGTCTGGAGCCCGAGGAGGCGACCGCCGCGCTGCAGCGCATCTACGCCGAGCCGGTGCGCGAGGAGCTGATCACGCAGCGGATCAAGGAGATTCGGGACACCGGGGCGACCACCGCGGTGCGGGTCTCCCCGCAGCACACCTTGCAGCGCGCGCCCGCGATCCTCTCGGCCGGCGTCGACCTGCTGGTGATCCAGGGCACGCTCGTCTCGGCGGAACACGTCTCGGGGTCGGCGGCCCAGCCGCCCCTGAACCTCAAGACCTTCATCGCCGATCTCGACGTACCGGTGATCGTTGGCGGTTGCACCAACTACCAGACCGCACTTCACCTCATGCGCACGGGCGCTGCCGGGGTGATCGTGGGCACGGCCTCCGACGAGTGGTCGACGACCGGCGCCGTGCTCGGCATCGAGGTACCGATGGCGACCGCGATCATCGAGGCGGCGTCGGCCCGGCGGGACTACCTCGACGAGACCGGTGGCCGCTATGTCCACGTCATTGCCGCGGGGGAGATCGAGACGAGCGGCGATGTCGCCAAAGCGCTCGCGTGTGGTGCCGACGCGGTGATGTTGGGCGAACCGTTGTCGATGGCCGCCGAGGCGCCGGGGCGCGGGTCCTGGTGGCATGTCGCGGCCTCGCATCCGTCGTTGCCGCGCGGCCGGTACGCCCCGGTGTCGCAGCGCTGGCCGCTGGGGACGATGTCCGAGGTGCTCCTCGGCCCGTCGACGTCGGCCGAGGGCTACGTGAACCTCTTCGGAGGGGTGAAGCGGGCGATTGCCAAGGCCGGCTACAGCGACCTCAAAGAGTTCCAGCGCGTCGAACTCGTGGTGACCACCTAGCCCGACCCGCTGCGCGCCGGTCCGCTGCGCGCCGGTCCGTTGCGCGCCGGTCCGCTGCGCGCCGGTCCGCTGCGCGCCGGTCCGCTGGTCAGCGAGGCGCACGATCGGCGAGAATTGTGGACATGCGAGACCTTCTCGACAGCATGGACGCGTGGCGTCGCGACGGACGCCGGATCGCGCTCGCGCGGGTTGTCGAGGTGGCCGGGTCGGGGCCGCGTGACCCCGGGGCCGCGATGGCGGTCAACGACCTCGGTGAGGTCATCGGGTCGGTCTCGGGCGGGTGCGTTGAGGGCGCGGTCGTCGAGGCCGCGCAGGAGGTGATCGAGACCGGGACGCGCGGCTTGCGCTCCTTCGGCTACTCCGACTCCGACGCGTTTGCCGTCGGCCTGACCTGTGGCGGCACCATCGGCATATACCTCGAGCCGCTCGACGAGGCGACCTACGACGAGCTCGCGGACGAGATCCGTGCGGTCCGCCCGGCCGCGCTCGCGACCGTCGTCGGTGGCGTCGGGCTCGGCCGGTCTGTCGTGGTCTGCCCGAACCGTGCGGTGCGCGGGAGCCTGGGCAACCCCGATCTCGATCGGGTGGTCACCCGCGACGCTCTTGGCGAACTGGCGTCCGCGTCGACCCGGATCCGCCGCTACGGATCGTGCGGAGAGGGTCTGCGCGAGGACGTCGCGGTGTTTATCGAGTCCTTCGCGCCGCCGCCCCGGATGGTGATCTTCGGTGCGATCGACTTCACCGCGGCACTGGTCAAGGTCGCGAAGCTCCTCGGTTACCGCGTGACGGTGTGCGACGCCCGGTCGGTGTTCGCTACCGCGGCGCGCTTCCCGCTCGCGGACGAGGTGATCGTCGACTGGCCGCATCGGCTGCTCGAGTCGATCGGTACGACGCTGACGTCTCGCGACGCCATCTGCGTGCTGACTCACGACCTGAAGTTCGACGTACCCGCGATCGTCGCGGCGCTGGGCACCGAGGCCGGGTACATCGGGGCGATGGGGAGTCGGCGTACCCATCGGGAGCGGATCGAGCACCTGCGCGAGGCGGGGGTTGGCGACGCGGGTCTGGCGAGACTGCACTCGCCGATCGGGCTCGCGCTCGGTGGCCGGACGCCGGAGGAGACGGCGGTCGCGGTCTGCGCCGAGATCATCGCAACCCGCAACGGGCTCTCCGACGTGCGACCGCTGTCCGCGACCGAGGGGCCGATCCACCCGCCGCGTACCTGACGTACGCCGTCGCCTGCGCCCGCGCCCCGGCGTTTCAGAGCACAACCGACCCCCGCCGTCGGCGTGTCACGCTGTTCGCGCGGCGTGTCGCGGGCGCGCGCTGCCGGATGTGCTCTGAAACGCCGAATTCCACAGTCACCGGAATCGGGCGTGGTCGTCCACACCGGCCACTCGAGGTGGGCGCGGACGGCGGTCGGCGGGTGCCATTCGTGCATGCAGATGGATCCACGCGCGTTCGAGGGTGAGCTGTTCACCCGTCAGGAGGCGATTGCGGCCGGGATTCGTGGGCAACGCCTCACCGAGCTCGTGCGCGCCGGCGCGATCGCGCGGGTGGCTCGCGGCGTCTACCGCCCCGGTGTCCTCGCGCCCGTCGACCCGGTCGCGATCTGCCGGTCGTGGAAGGTCGCCCTCAGCCATGTGTCGGCGGCTGCCTGGCTCGGCGCGGATCTGCCGTTCGCGCCGGACCAGATGCACGTGAGCGCTGAGCGTTCGCGCGGGCGGCCCGCCGAGGCGGCTCCTGGCATTCGTCTGCACCGGGTTGCTTCGGCTGAGGTCGTCAAGGTGGGGGGAGTGTGGGTGACCTCGCCTGCTCAGACTCTCCTCGATGTCGCGCGTTCCCTCCCGTTACGGGAGGCCGTCGCGATCGGTGACAGCTTGGTCCGGATCGGACGGCTGACGTACGACGAAGCCGTCTCGGCCGCCGCTCGGCTACCTGCGGGCCGGGGTCGTCGGGTCGCGATCGCGGTCGCCGAGTTGCTCGACGGACGTGCCGAGTCTGTGTTCGAGTCGATGACTCGCGTCGAGGTCGTGGTGGCCGGCTTGTCCCCCTTTCCGCAGTTCGATATCTACGACGGAGACCGCTGGATCGCACGCGTCGACTTCGCCTGGGTGAGAGAGCGGCTTGTGCTCGAGTGCGACGGATACGAGTTCCACGCCGATCGCGCCGCATTTCACGCGGATCGCCGACGTTGGAACGCGCTCGTTCGGGCCGGGTGGACAGTGCTGATCGTGACCTGGCGGGACATCGTCGAAGACCCGCAGTACGTCGTTGAGCTCGTGAGCCGGGTCATCGCCGCGTAGTTGCCCGGCGTTTCAGAGCACAACCAACCCCCGCCGTCGGCGTGTCGCGCCCCTAGCGCGGCGTGTCGCGGCCGCGCGTGGCCGGATGTGCTCTGAAACGCCGGACGAGGGCGGCACTAGAGTTGGGTGATGGCGGGTGCGGACGGATTCGACACGGTTCTCGTCGTCGACTTCGGCGCGCAGTATGCGCAGCTCATCGCCCGCCGCGTTCGGGAGTGCCGGGTCTACTCCGAGATCGTGCCGTCGTCGATGCCGGTCGCTGACCTGCTCGCCAAACACCCGAAGGCGATCATCCTCTCCGGCGGCCCATCCTCGGTGTACGCCGAGGGAGCGCCGCAGGTCGATCCGGCCCTGTTCGAGGCCGGCGTCCCGGTGTTTGGCATCTGCTACGGCTTCCAGGCGATGGCCCAAGCCCTGGGCGGAACGGTCGAGCGCACCGGAATCTCCGAGTTCGGCCCGACGACGCTGACGGTCACTGGCGACGGCGGGGTCCTGCTCGCCGGGCTCCCTTGCACGCAGCAGGTGTGGATGTCGCACGGCGATGCGGTGGTCAAGCCCCCGGCCGGATTCACGACAACCTCCACCACCGAGACCACCGTGGTTGCCTCCTTCGAGGACCCGCGCCGCTGCCTCGCCGGCGTCCAGTTCCACCCCGAGGTCCTGCACACCGCGCACGGCCAGCAGGTGCTCGAACACTTCCTGTACGACGTCGCCGGGGCCCGGCCGACGTGGACGATGGTCAACATCGTGGAGGAGCAGGTCGACCGGGTCCGGGCCCAGGTCGGGGGGAAGCGGGCGATCTGCGGGTTGTCGGGCGGCGTGGACTCGGCGGTTGCGGCCGCACTCGTGCAGCGCGCGATCGGCGACCGTCTCACCTGCGTGTTCGTCGACCACGGGTTGCTGCGCAAGGGTGAGGCCGACCAGGTGGAGCGCGACTTCGTCGCCTCGACCGGCGTACGGCTGAAGGTCGTCGACGCCGCCGACCGGTTCCTCGCCGCCCTCGCGGGCGAAAGCGACCCCGAAACCAAGCGCAAGATCATCGGCCGCGAATTCATCCGGGTGTTCGAGCAGGCCGCTCGCGAGGTCGTCGCCGAGTCCGAGGCGTCGGGTGAGACGGTCGAGTTCCTCGTCCAGGGCACGCTCTACCCCGACGTCGTCGAGTCCGGCGGCGGCGAAGGGGCGGCAAACATCAAGAGCCACCACAACGTGGGCGGCCTCCCTGACGACCTCCAGTTCGGCCTCGTGGAGCCGCTTCGGACCCTGTTCAAGGACGAGGTACGCCGGGTCGGCGAGCAGTTGGGCCTGCCGCCGGAGATCGTCTGGCGCCAGCCGTTCCCGGGGCCGGGCCTCGGGATCCGCATCATCGGCGAAGTCACCCGCGAGCGTCTCGACGTGCTGCGCGAGGCCGACGCGATCGCCCGCGAGGAGCTCACCGCTGCTGGTCTTGACCGCGAGATCTGGCAGTGCCCGGTCGTCCTGCTCGCCGACGTTCGATCGGTCGGCGTACAAGGTGACGGGCGCACCTACGGTCACCCGGTGGTACTCCGTCCGGTGTCGAGCGAGGACGCGATGACCGCCGACTGGACTCGGCTTCCCTACGACGTCCTTGCCCGGATCTCGACCCGGATCACCAACGAGGTGCGCGAGGTCAACCGGGTCACTCTCGACGTGACGAGCAAGCCTCCCGGCACGATCGAGTGGGAGTAGTGGCGCGACGCCCCACGCCGGGCGAATCGCGCGACCGCGGTCAGATCACGCGCGTGTAGGTCAGGTCGGTAACCCTCCGACCCTCGGCGAGAGCCCGGCGCTCGAAGCGGGTGATCGGACGGCCGGCGTACCGGTCGCTGACACCTCCCGACAGCATCGGTACGCCGTCGAGGGCTTGCCGCATCTGCTCGGCGTAGTCTGCCCAGTCCGTCGCGAGCCGCCACACGCCGCCGGATGCGAGCCTGGACGCGGCGAGGCCGGCGAACCTCGGGTCTACCAGCCGGCGCTTGCGGTGGCGGGCCTTGGGCCACGGGTCCGGGAAGAACGTCCACAGCTCGGCGAGGCTGCCCGGATCGAGGGTGTGCTCGAACGCCCACGCCGCGTCGAGGGTTGACAGCCGGACGTTCGTCGCGCCGAGGGCGGCGAGGGCGGCGAGGCAGTCGGCGACGCCTGGTTGCCACACCTCGAGTCCGATGAGGTTGCATTCCCCTCGCTCGATTGCGGCCGCGGCAAGCGCTTGTCCGTCGCCGATGCCGATCTCGACGACGAGCGGACCGGGACGAGCGAAGGCGTGTGGGAATCGGAAGTCTCCGGCGTACTGAACCTCGGGGGCGATCACCCAGTCCCGGGCGTGTTCAGTCCAAGCGCTGCGCTGTCGGGCGGAGAGTCGGGACCCGCGCCGGGCGTAGCTGCGGACCCCCCAGGACTCGCCGTCCGGTCGCGCTGGGGCCGCACCGATGGAGTGCACCTGGTTCCTTCCGAGGCTCTGGCGAGGAGTCTGTCAGCCCGACGGTACGTGCTCGGGCGATGCGGGAGGGTCAGGGCGAGCGTCGAGGGTGAAGCGCACGCGGCGGGTGGCGACGTCCGCGGTTGTCAGGGTCGCCAGAACGTCGTGCCCGAGCGGCAGGTCGGTGCCGTCGATCCGCGCCCGGACGGCGGGCGCTCGCAGCTGGATCTCGCCGTGATCGTCGTCCGCTTCGACGATCACGCCGGCGAACTCCTCACCGACTCGGTCCGCGAGCAGCATCGTTTCCGCGAGGTCGACGACGGCGCGGTCGAGTTGATGGGCGTGCTGATCGGCGTGGTCCATCAGCTCCGGTAGTGCGGGGAGGTCCCGCTGCACCCACTGCGGCACCGGATGGTCCTCGCCGCGGCGCTGTGCGCAGACCGACACGCAGATCTCGCTGACGTAGCGGTCCGCGAGCCGCCGCAACGGCGCGGTTGCGTGCGCGTACGGCGCGGCGACTGCGGCGTGCATCCGCTGGAGTGGTTGCTCGCCGTTGAATGCGACGTAGCGGGCGCCGCGGAACAGCACCGAAGCAAGGCGCAGCATCGCGGCCTGGGTGGGGACGTTGGGATCGAGATCGCGGACGACATCGGCGTACCGGGTTCCGGACGGCCAGGCCACATCGAGGGCGGCAGCGCTGCGGCGCAACGAGCCGAGCGTGCTGCGCTGCGGTCCGGGCATCACCCGCAGCAGGCCGATCTTCGCGTCGAGCATCATCGATGCGGCCGCCATCCCGGTCAGCAAGGACAGCTGGGCGTTCCAGCCCTCCGACGGTTGCGGACTCCGGTAGGTCACGACCCACTCGCCGTCGGCGTAGGTGACCTGCTGTTCGGGCACGTTCAGTGACACTCCGCCGCGCGCTCGCTCCCGCTGCTGGCGTAGCTCGCCGATGAGGCGCAGGTCGGCCGCGACCGCCGGGTCGGTCTCCTCCAGCGTCAGGTAGTCCAGCTGCGCGCGACTGCGAACGATCGACCGCCGGACATCGACCCGGCGGAGCTCACCGGCCGAGTCGAGGTCGAGGATCCATAGCACCGCCGGGCGTTCCGCATCGGGCAGGAGGCTGGCGGCGCCCTCGGACAGTTCCGGCGGATACACAGGTGCGCGACCGTCCGGCAGGTAGATCGTCTCGCCGCGGACCTTGGCCTCGGCTGCGACCGGGCCGTCCGGGTCGACGAACGCGGCGACGTCGGCGATCGCGTAGTGCACCCGCCATCCGGCGGCGCTTCGCTCGATGTGGAACGCCTGGTCGAGGTCGCGCGAGCCGGGCGGGTCCAGGGTGCGGAGGGGGAGTGCGGTGTGGTCCTCGCGGTGAGCGCGGGACCACGTCGACGCAGCGTCGGCCAGCACCGCTGGGGGAAACTCGCCGGGGACGTGCAACTCGGCGCGCAACGCGGCGAGGTGGGCGCTGAGGTCGGCGCCGTGGATGACGGTCGGTCGGTGCGCCACCGCGCAACCCTATGCGGCTCATTCGGGGTGGACCGGTGGCGAGGCGCGGGGCCGGATGAGACGATCGGCTCAGTGCTCGCCGGCTATGAGGAGATTCGACGGTGTCCTTGTACGACATTGCGTTGACCACGCTCGACGGGAACGCGACGAGCCTGAAGGATTTCGATGGCGAGGTGCTTCTCGCGGTCAACGTCGCGTCGAAGTGCGGGTTCACGCCGCAGTACGAAGCCCTCGAACAGCTCTACGAGACCTACTCCGATCGCGGCTTCGAGGTGCTCGGGTTCCCGTGCAATCAGTTCATGTTCCAGGAGCGCGGGTCGGCCGACCAGATCCAGCAGTTCTGCTCGACGACGTACGGCGTCACGTTTCCGATGTTCGAGAAGCTGAAGGTCAACGGTCGCGACCAACATCCGCTGTACGCCGAGTTGACGAAGACGCCGGACGCCAAAGGCAAGGCCGGACGGGTGAAGTGGAACTTCGAGAAGTTCCTGATCGGTCGCGACGGAGCGGTGATCGGGCGGTTCCGGTCGAAAGTGAAGCCGGACTCACCTGAGGTCGTTGGCGCGATCGAGGCCGCGCTCGGGCAGTTGTCGGTGGGCTCCTAGCCCCAGGCTGGGTGGACCCGTTGGGTCAGGACGACGTACCTGCCGAGGGCAGCGCATTGGTCGCCGCCGCGGGCGGAGCGTGTGAGCTGACCGTCGGCATCTTGAGCGCCTGCGCAATGGCACCCGCGAGCGTGAGCCGGTAGGCCGGCAGCCCGTTGCCGTAGACGGCGATCACCCTGCGAAGGACCGGGAATTTCGTGCCGGTCTTCGCCTGGGTATAGACCGGTTCGACGTAGAGGAACTTGCCGCCCAGTGGCATCGCGAGCAGGTTGCCGATCACGACCTGGGAATTGCCGCCACGCAACAAGGTGAGCTTGTTCGCGATCCTCGGGAGGGATTCGATGTCGTTGGAGATCTGCGCCGGCCCTTTCACCGACTGGCCCGCGGGTATCTCGAGCAGCGTGAGTCGGCCGTAGTCCGGCCCGGGTTCGCTGTCCACGCTCATGAACGCGGACAGGTTGCGCCGGTTGAGCGTCACGAACGGCGTCGACAACGCATACCTGGCCTCGGACATCCCGTCGGAAGACACGCTCATGTACACCGACGGCTGAATCGGCGCGCTGACCGTGACGACCTTGCCGATGGCGTTGAGCCTGCTGGTCGCTCCGACACTCGAGTCGACCGGGAGCTTCCAGAAGTCGTTCCCGTTGTAGAAGTCGCTGGCGTTCGTGACGTGGTAGCGGGTGAGGATCGATCGCTGGACGTTGAACAGGTCCTGGGGGTAGCGCAGGTGCGAAACGAGCGCTGCCGGCATCTGGCTTTGCGGTTGGATCAGACCGGGGAACGCCTTCTCCCAGGTTTCGAGGACCGGATCCGGCTGGGCTTGCTGGTTCCAGGCGTAGAGGGTCACCTTCCCGGAGTAGGCGTCAACCGTTGCCTTGACCGAGTTGCGGATGTAGTTGATCGATCGGCTCGGCTGAGCGACCGTCGAGCCGCTCTTCGACAACGTGCTCGACGTCGCGGCCTGAAGGTTCACCTGCTGGGAGTCCGGATAGTTGTTCGAGGTGGTGTATCCGTCGACAACCCAGACGATCCGACCGTTCACGACGGCTGGGTAGGTGTCGCCGTCAAGAGTGAGCCACGGCGCGACCGCGTTGATGCGAGTGCGCGGGTTGCGCACCGTCAGCAGTTGGGAGTGGCTGTTGATCTCGCTCGAGAACAGCACGCTCGTGCTGTGCAGCTTGATCGCATAGAGCAACCGGTGGAAGAAGCCGCCGATCGGGATGCCGCCGCCACCTGTGTGGGTGTAGCCCGCGGAGTTCGCACTCCCGTTGGTGCTCGGAAGGTCGAACTCTTTGCCCGGGGTGCCGGGTGGCGCGCCGACGATCGAGTACGACGGAGACATCTGGCCGTAGTAGATCCGCGGCTGGTTGATCTTGATCGGCGTGTGGGTGGTCGGCGGTAGCCCGCCGCCGATGAAGTTGGGGATGCCGTTGGTCGTCTTGTCGGTCGGTGCGGCGACCAGCCCGAAGCCGTGGGTGTAGACGAGGTGGGTGTTCGTCCAGGTTTTTCTGGACGCGGGTAGTCCGGCGATGTTCAGCTCGCGAGCGCCGAGGACCACGTCGGTGGAGCGATTGTTGATCGGGTACCGGTCGACGTCCAGGGTGGACTTGAACTGGTAGAACGCCTCGATCTGCTGGTTGACGTTGAATGTCGGGGACACGCGATAGGGGTCGAGCAGCCGGACCTGCGCGTTGCGTTTCGCCTGGTTCGCGAGCGCGCTCCCGGTCAGGGTGGTCGCACCGTAGTTGGCCTTGGTGGTGACGGTGTTGTTGAGGCCGTAGGCCTTGGTGGTCATCGGGATCGAACGGCTGATCGAGGGCAACTCGCGGGTTGAGGCGCTTGGCTTGACCCAGAACTGTTGGACGATCGCGGGCAGTGCGATTCCGAGCAGGAAGGCTCCCGCCGCCATCACCGAGAGGCTCATGATCACAACGCGCCCGCTTCGCAGGTAGGCATTGACGAAGAGCGCAATGGCGCACCCGCCTGCGATAACCATCAGGACGATCTTCGCGGGCATGACCGCATGCAGATCCGTGTACGACGGTCCCGTCACGACGGTCCGGTTGGACGTGACGAGCGCGAGCCGGTCGAGCCAGTAGGCGAAGACCTTCAGTGTCAGGTAGATCCCGAGGATGACTGAGATCTGCGCCAGCACCGGTTTGGTGAGCTTGGGTCGGTCGCCCCGGATCTTGACGGCGCCGTAGGCGTATCCGGCGATGAGGACGACGATCAGGTTGGTGGCGACGATCCGGAAGAGCAGGGTGAGAACGAGGCGATGCAACGGGTAGTCGAAGACGAAGTAGGACACGTCGCGATGGAAGGTGGGGTCCTTCTGGTGGAACGACGTCGCGTCGTGCCACGCGAGCCAGGTTTGCCAGCCGCCCGCTGCACGTGCGCCGACCGAGATGCTGAGGTAGCCGACAACCGCGACGAGCAGCCAGATTCGCAGGCGTCGCTCGTAGCGACGGAACTGAAACCGCCAGCGCTGCTTCGCCCGATCCGGGCGAAAGTCGGGTCGAAACCGGTAGAGGAGGATCAGACTTGCCGTGAGCGACAGCGCCATCAGTGCGCTGAAGATGACGAACAAGACGACCTGCGTCCAGAACATTCGGGTGTAGACCGATTCGTTCTGCACCGATCGGAACCACAGCAGGTTGGTGTCGATCGTGACGAAGGCGCGAACGGCGTACACGGCCGCGATGAGCAGGCCGACGGCAATCGCTACCCGAAAAATCCACCGCCGCAGCGAGCCAAAACCTGGCCCGCTCGGGGCGTCAGCGGCCGTCGATGACACTGATCCACGCTATCAACGGATGAATTCTGTCCGTGTTTGCCGCTCTCGGCCGCGTTCTGTGTTGGCTGTGATGTGTACCGGTCGTGCTGCTGCGAGTGACACGACGAGCAGTCCGAGTGGCAGCGTGTAGTGGTTGAAGTAGGTCTGCTTGTTGGCCACGTCGAGGGTCCACATGATGAGCGCGGCGCCGAGCGCGAGACCAGACGGCGTACGCGGTAGGCGGGTGAGCGCCAGCGCGTAGGCCCCGGCGAGTGCGACCAGCAAGAACCAGAACCCGACCAGGTGCCCGTGCCGGAGAAACAGGCTCGGCAGGTTCAGCGCTCGGGTCTGGACTCCCAGGTCGAGGTTGGCCGTGACCGCGTCGTGCCAAAGCGCATGCCCTCCGGCGATGATCCAGGGCGCGACGATCGCCGCCGCGAGGGCGGCGGCCGCGAGCGTCCGCCGCAAACCGAACGACGGCCAGACCGCGAACAACGGGAGCAGGACCGCGATGTGCTGCTTGCAAGCCAGTGCGAGTGCGAGGGCGATCACGGCGTACCAGGGATGGCCTCGGTCCAGCGCCAGGACGGCGCCTGCCAGTGCGGCAACGAGGAGCGGTTCGGTCCACGACTGGTCGATGAGAAACGCCCAGTGCGGGGCGATAACGATGAGCGCCGCCAGCGCGGCGGGTGCCTTCGGCGCAAGGCGATAGGTGAGATACATCCCGACGAGTGCGGCCGTAGTGAGGCCGTACCGGACGTCGCCGAGGACCCACTTGAACGGGGCGAGCAGCACGGTGGTTGCGGGCAGGTAGGGGTAGACGTCCTGGAGTCCGTTGGAGTTCTGCCAATGCTGGCGGTACATGTCCAAGCCGTGCAGGAGACCGCTACTGGATTGCTGGAGCAAGACCCAGACGTCGATCGCCGGCGCCGGCGCCGCCCGGATCACGACCACCGCGGTGGTGAGCGCGAGCGCCGCGATTGTCGCGAGCGCCACCTTCTGCGCGACCGCGCCGGGAAACGCGAGGCTGGCCAGCGTGACGAGGGCGGTGGCAACGACGAGCGCTTTCACCGCCGTCTCGCCGTCGGCACTGATGTCCATGTACCGGCCCACGGGATGTGCGATCGCGGCGATCACCGCGACGGTGGCCGGCAGAGCGAGCATGAGTGGGGTCGGGACGGCCACGTCGGCGCCGGCCGCGACGACGGCCGCAACGATGGCGAGACCGAGGACCACGCAGATCAGGCTGAACGAGGAGAACTCGCCTTCGTGGCGACTGTCACCGACCGCCAGGAGGCACCAGGCGACGAGCACGCCAATGGTCGCCAAGCCCGTGGTGTGCCGCTCCCGAGCGCCGGCTTCGCCCATCAGGCGAAGACCACCGTGCGCCCGCCGTCGAGAAGCACCCGATGCTCGAGATGCCAGCGCACGGCTCGCGCGAGCGCGACGCTCTCAAGGTCGCGTCCGATCGTGGCAAGGTCGCTGGGTTCGTGCTGGTGCCCGACCCGGGCCGTCTCCTGCTCGATGATCGGTCCTTCGTCGAGATCGGCCGTGACGTAGTGCGCGGTGGCGCCGATCAGCTTGACCCCGTGCTCGAACGCCTGGTCGTAGGGCCGTCCGCCGCGAAAGCTCGGCAGGAAGGAGTGGTGGATGTTGATGATTCGCCCGGGCATCGCGTCGCACAGCGTCGGGGTCAGCACCTGCATGTAGCGGGCGAGGACGACGAGCTCGGCCCCGGTCTGGTCGATCAGGTCGAGAATCTGCGCTTCTTGTGCGTCCCGGGTCTGGGGGGTGACGGGCAGATGGTGGAACGGCACCGAGTGCGCAGCGGCGAGGGGGGCGAGATCGGGATGGTTGGCGGCGACCGCGGCGATCTCGCACGGCAGGGACCCGCTCTGCCAGCGATAGAGAAGGTCATTGAGGCAGTGACCTTGTTTGGACACCAACACCACAACCGCCGGCCGATGGGAGCTGTCGTGAAGCTCCCAGTGCATCGAGAACTTTCCAGCCACCTGCGCGAACGCGGTCTGGAGGTCCTCGATCGCCACGGGCGAGCTGATGTGCATCCGCAGGAAGAAGCGAGTGCTGCGGGCGCTGCCGTATTGCTGGGAGTCGAGGATGTTGCACTCCCGCTCGGCCAGGAACCCCGACACCGCGTGCACGATTCCGGGACGGTCCGGGCACGAGAGGGTCAGCACGAGTTCGGAGGTCACGGCGCGAGTTTTTCACGCTGGCTGCGTGACCGTGGGCGATCTGCGCAGTCGAACGGGTGAGGACCGGCTCGCGCTCGGTCCTCACCCGTCAGTGGTTGTCGATCAGTTGACCCGATCGTCGCCGGACCTCAAGCGCGCTTGACCGCCGCGAGGTCGAACTCGAGGGTGACGTTCTCGGAGATCAGCAGGCCGCCGGTACCGAGCGGCGCGTTGAAGCTCACGCCCCAGTCCGTGCGGTTGATCTTCGCCTTGCCCTCGAAGCCGACCCGGAAGTGACCCCACGGGTCCTGCGCAGCACCGGTTTTTTCGAACGTCACCGACACCGGCTTGGTGGTGTTCTTGATCGTCAGATCGCCATGCAGCACGAACTCGTCCTCACCGGTCTGCTCGGCGGAAGTGCTGACGAAGGTGATCGTCGGGTAGGTCTCGACCTCGAGGAAGTCGGAGTTGCGGACGTGGTCGTCGCGCTGGCTGTTGCCGGTCTCGATGCTCGTGGCGTCGATCTCCACCGTCGCGGTCGTGTTCGCCACGTTGTCCAGATCGAGGTGGACGGTCGCGGTGTAGCGACTGAACTGCCCGCGCACGGTAGTGACCATGGCGTGCTTGGCAGCGAAGCCGATCCGGCTGTGGGCGGCGTCGATGTCATAGTCGCCGGTGATGGGGGTGGTGGTGACGGTCGCGGTGGTCATTTCCTTGCCTCCGGAATAGTTGTTACTGCAATAACCTACGTGGACCGTACCACTATTCCTTGCGGATGCAAATACCTCTCGCGAACCTCTATCCTCGATGGATGACGGTCACCGACGACTGCGCCCGGATGCCGCTCGACGAGGCGGAGATGAGCGCGTGGCACGCCCTCATCCGCGCGCACAGCCGGGTCGTCCGTCGCCTGGAGGCCGAGCTGGAGGCCGAGCACGGCCTGACGCTTCCCGGGTATGAGGTCCTCGCCCACCTGTCGCAGGCCCCCGCCCAGCGGTTACGCATGAGCGACCTCGCCCGCCACGCCGTGCTGACCCCGAGCGGGCTGACACGATTGGTGGACAAGCTGGTCCGCGAGGGCTGGGTCGAGCGGGAGCGCTGTGGCGCTGACGCCCGAGTCGTCTACGCCTGCCTCACTCCCGGTGGGATGGCCAAGCTCGAGGCGGCGTACCCGACTCATCTCCGCGGCGTCCGCGAGCACTTTCTCGACTGGCTGACGCCCGAGCAGCAGGCGGCGCTGGCCGACGCGCTCGGTGGGCTCGCCGGCGCGCGCTGCCAGGAGATCCGCGCGGAGGAGCTCGCCGAGGAGGACATCGTGCCCAGTCAGGCTCGGCAGAGCTGAACGTCACCATCCGTCCGGCGCGGACCGATGACGTCCCCCTGATCCGCCGCCTCGTGGATTTCTACGCCGCCAAGGGGATCCTGCTCGACAAGCCGACGGTGACGCTCTACGAGGATGTGCAGGAGTTCGTCGTCGCGGAGCTCGACGGGGAGGCGGTCGGATGCGGCGCGCTGCACGTGCTGTGGGCGGACCTGGCCGAGGTGCGGACGGTGGCGGTGGACCCGCTGTGCAAGCAGAAGGGGATCGGTCACGCGATTTTGGAGACGCTGCTCGAGCGAGCCCGGGCGATCGGCGTACGGCGGGTCTTCTGCCTCACTTTCGAGGTCTCGTTCTTCGCGGCGCACGGGTTCAAGCGGTTCACCGCGACCGCCGTCGAGCCCGGGGTGTACGACGAGCTCCTGCGCTCCTACGACGAGGGGGTCGCGGAGTTTCTCGGCCTCGAACGGGTCAAACCGAACATCCTGGGAAATACCCGGATGCTGCTGGACCTCTGACCGCTGGCCATAACGGCGTCACGCCGTGTGGCCTGGGGCGCTATGGCGTCACGCCGTTACGGCTGGGGCAGAACGGCGTCACGCCGTTTCCATCACCCAGAAGGCCTCGGCGAAGCGACCAGGTTCCCAGCCAGCGGCCGCCGCGTTGCCGCCGAGCCAACCGGCGAGCAGTTCGTGCAGCTTCCCGGGATCGGTGATCTGGCTCTTGTGCTCGAGTAGCGCGGCCTTCTTGCGCTCGAACTGGGCGGTGACGTCGACGTAGTGGTTGACCCGTTCGGAGGCGATGATCCAGGTCTCGGCCACCGCCCATGCCTCAACATCGCCGAGGGATTCGGCAAATGCGAATGGGTTGCGGGCATCGGGATACATCGCGTCGAGCGTGGCCGCGCCGGCCGCCCGGTGGTCCGGATGTGATGCCGGAAGCCGAGACCAGTGGCGTTCCGGCGACTGCGCCACGAGCCGCTGGGGCCGGACGTCGCGGATGATCCGGGCGAGGTCCCGCCGCAGGTCGAGTGTGGCCTCCACACGCCCGTCGGGGTATCCGAGGAACCGTACGTCGCCGACCCCGTTGACCTTCGCGGCCGCCCGTTGCTCGGCTTCGCGAATCCCGGCGATGGCGCTGCGCGGAACGTCGGGGTCGAATCCGCCCGCATCGCCGCTGGTCACGACGCAGTAAACGACCTCGATGCCCGCGTCGGTCCAGGTGGCGACCGTGCCGCCGAGGCCGAAGTCGACGTCGTCCGGGTGCGCCATGACACACAGGGCGCGCTCGACCTCGGCGTCATCCATCACGGCATCGACACTAGTGCGGCCTATCCGCACGTACGCTGACGAGCGCGCCCATGACACTCTTCGACGACCGCTCCGATCCCGTCGCGACCGACGCGTTGCCCCCGCGATCGTCCACGCGGATCGACCCGCAGACCCTTCTCGAAGGGCTCAACCCTCAGCAGCGCGAGGCGGTGATCCACGCCGGACCGCCTCTGCTGATCGTCGCGGGTGCCGGATCCGGCAAGACGAGGGTCCTCGCCCACCGGATCGCGTGGCTGCTGGGCGAGCGCGGGGTTGCGCCCGGCGAGGTGCTCGCGATCACGTTCACCAACAAGGCCGCCGGCGAGATGAAGGAGCGGGTGGCTGCACTCGTCGGCAACCGGGCGCGGCTGATGTGGGTCTCGACCTTCCACTCCGCCTGCGTCCGGATCCTGCGCGCGCAAGCCAAGCGGCTGGGGTTCACCTCGACCTTTTCGATCTACGACGCCGACGACTCGCGCCGGCTCATGGCCTCGGTCTGCCGGGATCTCGACGTTGACCCCAAACGCTTGTCGGCTCGGTCGGTCAGCGCGCAGGTGTCCAACCTCAAAAACGAGCTGATCGACTTCGAGACCGCCAAGAACAAGGCTGACAACCACCTCGAACGGATGGTCGCCGACGCCTACGGGCTCTACCAGGACCGGCTGCGCCGCGCCAACGCGCTCGACTTCGACGACCTGATCATGACCACCGTGTCGCTGCTGCAGCTCTTTCCCGACGTTGCCGAGCACTACCGCCGCCGATTCCGGCACGTGCTCGTCGACGAATACCAGGACACGAACCACGCCCAGTACGTCCTCATCCGCGAGCTGGTCGGCACCGGTTCGGACGCGGGCGAGCTGTGCGTCGTCGGGGACGCGGACCAGTCGGTCTATGCGTTTCGCGGTGCAACGATCCGCAACATCCTCGCGTTCGAAGAGGATTTTCCGGATGCGAAGGTCGTCCTGCTCGAGCAGAACTACCGCTCGACGCAGACCATCCTGAGCACGGCCAACGCGGTCATCGCGCGCAACCCCAACCGCAAGCCCAAGCGGCTGTGGTCGGAGGCGGGCGACGGTGAACGGATCCGCGGTTACGTCGCCGACAACGAGCACGACGAAGCCGCCTGGGTCGCCGGCGAGATCGACCGGCTCGCGGACGAGGAGGGGGTGCGGCCCTGCGACGTTGCCGTGTTCTACCGCACCAATGCTCAGAGCCGGGTGTTCGAGGAGGTCTTCATCCGCGTCGGCCTGCCGTACAAGGTGGTGGGTGGCGTCCGCTTCTACGAGCGGCGCGAGATTCGCGACGCGATCGCCTACCTGCGCGCCGTGGTCAACCCCGCCGACACCGTGTCGGTACGACGCATCCTCAACGTGCCCAAGCGCGGCATCGGCGACACCACCGAGTCGGCGATCGCGACCCTCGCCGAGCGGGACCGGATCTCCTTCGCCGAAGCTCTTCACCGGAGCGACGAGGTGAATCTCGCGACCCGGTCGCGCAGCGCGGTGGAAGGCTTCGTCACCCTCCTCGACGCGTTGACCGCGATGGCCGAGGCGGCGCCGGGCGATGTGCTCGAAGCGGTGCTCGACCGAAGCGGCTATCTCGCGGAGCTTCGAGCCAGCGCCGACCCACAGGACGAGGGCCGGCTGGAGAACCTCGAGGAGTTCGTGTCGGTGGCCCGCGAGTTCGAGCAGAACCACCCGGAGGGCACGCTCAACGACTTCCTCGAGCAGGTCGCGCTGATCGCGGACGCCGACCAGGTGCCGAGCCCGGACGGGTCCGATGGGGTGGTCACGCTCATGACCCTGCACACGGCGAAGGGGCTCGAGTTCCCGGTCGTCTTCCTCACCGGGATGGAGGACGGCGTTTTCCCGCACATGCGGTCGATGAGCAACGCCGCCGAGCTCGAGGAGGAGCGCCGGCTCGCCTACGTCGGGATCACCCGAGCCGAGAGGCGCCTCTACCTCAGTCGCGCCAACGTGCGCTCCGCGTGGGGGGCGCCGTCGTACAACCCGCCGTCACGGTTTCTCGATGATGTGCCTGCGGAGCTCGTCGAGTGGAGCGGATCGACTCAGGTGTCAGCGTCGGAGGCGGCCATCACTCGGGCCAACCGCCGCGGGGCCTCGGCCGGCGTGGGATTGCGACCAATTCCGGCCCTCGCCGTCGGAGACCGGGTGACGCACGACGCGTTCGGCATGGGTCAGGTCGTCGCGTTGCGCGGCGTGGATTCCTCGGCAGAGGCCGACGTGTACTTCGGCGACGAGGTCGGTACCAAGCGCCTGCTGCTGCGCTACGCCCCGATCGTCAAGCTCTGAGCCCCGTCGAACCGGCAACACGCATCGCCGCTCCTGAACGACCTCTCAGGATTGCGACGTGTACTGGATAGGCTGGCGATCCGACCGATCGGGAAGGGAATGTGATGTCTGACGCCTCTGACGTCAGACCCAACGTGCGCTGGGCATGGCCGGTCACCCTTCCGATCTGCGTGCTCGGTCTTGCCGACGCGGTGTACCTCACGATCGCGCACTACAACACGCACGTGACGCTGGCCTGTTCCGATACCGGCCACGTCAACTGCCTGAAGGTCACCACCAGCTCGCAGTCGGAGATTTTCGGCCACATCCCGGTGGCCTTGACCGGACTCATCTATTACGTCGTCATGTTCGCCTTGTGTACGCCGTGGGCGTGGAACGCCCGCAACGAGTGGATCCACCGCGCCCGACTGGCCGGCGCGTTCGCCGGGATGGGCATGGTCGTCTACCTCGTCTTCGTGGAGGCGGTGCAGCTCAAGGCGATCTGCCTGTACTGCACGGGCGTGCACATCCTGACCTTCCTGCTGTTCCTGGCCATCCTCGCGGCGTACCTGTTGCGCCCGATCGACGTGAGCAAGAGCTGAGGCTGCGGTGGGACGAGAGACGAACAAGAGCCGCCGCCAGGCGAGCGCCGCGAGCGCGCGGGAGAAGGCCGCAGCCGCGCGGGCCGTGCAGGCGCAGTCCGAACGCCGCCGCCGGGCGATCGTGATCCTGTCGAGCGTGCTCGTGCTCGCCGTCGTCGCAGCGGCGATCGCCGCGATCGCGATCAACAGCAAGTCCGCGCCCCAGCAGAACATCCGCGCCGTTGCGCCGGCGAGCGTGGTGTCCGACGTCTCCAGCGTGCCCACCGCGACGCTTGACGCGATCGGGCCGGGGGACACGAGTGCCGCGAGCGGGCCCCGCCCGGTGACCGGGACGTTCATGACCAGTGGGGGCAAGCCGGAGCTGTTGTTCATCGGCGCGGAGTTCTGCCCGTACTGTGCAGCGGAGCGGTGGTCGATGGCGGTCGCGCTGTCCCGATTCGGCACCCTGTCCGGCGTGAAGCTGACCAAGTCGTCCTCGACCGACGTTGACCCCAACACCGCCACGCTGGACTTCCTCGACTCGACGTACTCCAGCAAGTACCTCACCTTCACCCCGGTCGAGGCCCAGGACCGCAATCGCAAGATCCTCGAAAAGCCGACCACGGAGCAGGCCGCGCTCTGGCTGCACTACGCCGGCCAGCAGAGCTACCCCTTCCTCGACTTCGCCAACCGGTACGTCGTCACGAGCCCCACCTTCGACCCGGCGGTCCTCAAGGGCCTCACCCAGCAGCAGATCGCCTCTCGCCTTGCCGACCCCAACGACTCGGTGGCGAAAGCGGTCGACGGTTCCGCGAACGAGCTGACCGCCGCGATCTGCGGCACCACCGGCAACCAACCGGCCAAGGTGTGCACCGACCC
Organism: Mycobacteriales bacterium; assembly: GCA_035501255.1. Taxonomy (GTDB): domain Bacteria; phylum Actinomycetota; class Actinomycetes; order JAFAQI01; family JAFAQI01; genus JAFAZI01. The sequence continues at coordinate 38,934 of DATJWM010000060.1, forward strand.
GGCGATCACCGCGATCAAGGCGAAACTTGATGCTGCCGCGACGGGCTGAGACGACGAGGGGCTGAGTCACCGATGGGCCGAGAGACGAACAAGAGCCGCCGCGAGGCGCAGGCCGCGACCGCGCGAGAGAAGGCCGCCGCCGCCCGGGCGTTGCAAGCGCAGGCCGATCGGCGGCGCCGCGCGATGGTGATCCTGGGCAGCGTCGTCGCGCTGGGTGTCGTGATCGTGGTCGTTGCGCTGGTCGCGATCAACAGCGGTGGGAGCAAGAAGGTCAGCGCCGGGACCCCGGCCGACCCGGCCGTGGTGGCGAAGGTCACCGGGGTCTCGACAGCGACGATCGACACAGTCGGAAGCGGATCAGCGAGCGCAGCATCGTCGTCGACGATCGGCACCATCAGCGATCCGCCGCTGACGTCCGCGAACAAGCCCGAGGTGTTGTACATCGGTGCGGAGTTCTGTCCCTTCTGCGCGGCCGAGCGTTGGTCGATCATCCAGGCCCTGTCGCGGTTCGGCACGTTCTCCGGGCTGAGTCAGATCACCTCCAGCGAGGAAAACCTCCCGACCTTCGACTTCGTCGATTCGAGCTACACGAGCAAATACCTCACGTTCACCCCACGAGAGGTGGAGGACCAGAACGGCAAGCAGCTTCAAAGCCTGACCGCAGCACAGACCGCGTTGTGGAAGAAGTACTCGCCCAAGCAGTCCTTCCCGTTCCTGTACTTCGGCGGCGACTACGTCCAAAGCGGTGCGGGCTTCGACCCGCGGGTGCTGAGCGGCAAGACGCACACCGAGGTCGCGGACGCGCTCTCGGACCCCACGGCGGACACCACGAAGGGCATCGTGGGCGAGGCCAATGTCCTCACGGCCGCGGTGTGCGGGATGACCGGAAACCAGCCGGCGAACGTCTGCTCGAATTCGACGATCAGCGGACTGCACTCCCAGTTCCAGCCGTTCGAGGTCAGCTCATAACCGAGGAACCGAGGCAGCGGGCCGCGCTGGAACGCCAGCGGCGGCGAGCTTTCGCGATTCTCATCGGTGTGGTTCTCGCCGTGGGCATCGGGGTCGCGGCCGTCGCCGGTCAGCTCAGCGGACACTCGCAGGCGGCGTCGACATTGCGCGGCTCGGCGGGTGGATCGGGAGGCAGCGCGGGTAGCACGGCGCCGGTTGCCGTCTCGACCACCGTCGCGCGCGCGATCGGTTCCGTGCCGTCCACCGTCATCGCCTCCGTTGGCCAAGGCGCGTCGGTCGTCGCGATGAAGTCGGTGACCGGCCCGCCGATGACCACCGATGGCAAGCCGACGGTGCTGTTCGTCGGTGGCGAGTTCTGCCCGTACTGTGCGGCCGAGCGGTGGGCGATCTTCCAGGCCTTGTCACGCTTCGGAACGTTGTCCGGGGCGGGTGAGATCACCTCGAGCGAGGGAAGTGTCCCGACGTTCGAGTTCGCGCGGGCGACGTACCGGTCGCACTACCTGTCATTCTCCGCGGTCGAGGTCGAGGACCAACAACACCAGCCGCTCGAAACGCTCTCGCCCCAACAGGAGCGGATCTTCACCCAGTACTCGCCCGAGCGAAGCTTCCCGTTCCTCGACGTGAACGGCTCGTTCGTCCAGTTGGGTGCCGGTTTCGACCCAGGGGTTCTGGTCGGAGACACTCACGAGCAGATCGCGGCGGCGCTTGCCGACCCGACAAGCCCACAGAGCCGTGGTGTCGTCGGGGAGGCCAATGTGCTGACCGCAGCGATCTGCGCGGCGACACTCGGCGCCCCGGCCGACGTGTGCAGCAACCCTGCCGTCGCGGCTCTCCGTGACTCGCTGACCGGCACCATCTCCGGCTGAGCCCGGCATTCCTGCACCCACTATTCTCTCGAAGGCCGGCCTGGACGCAGGCCGCTTCCCTGGAGGTTCACCGTGCCGATCCGTGTTGTCGTCGCCAAGCCGGGGCTCGACGGTCATGACCGCGGCGCGAAGGTGGTCGCGCACGCCCTGCGTGACGCGGGCATGGAGGTCATCTACACCGGCCTGCACCAGACACCGGAACAGATCGTGGCGACCGCCATCCAAGAGGACGCCCAAGCGATCGGGCTCTCGGTGCTTTCCGGAGCCCATCTGAGCTTGTTCGCGCGGGTCCTCGAGTTGCTCTCCAAGCAAGACTCGCGCGACATCGTCGTGTTCGGGGGCGGGATCATCCCGGACGCGGACATCGGGCCGCTCAAGGAGATGGGGGTCGCGGAGATCTTCACCCCCGGGACCCCGACCTCCGTCATCGTCGAGTGGGTCAACTCCCACGTCGGTGTGCCGCACCCGGCGTAGCCCTCGCCTGCGACCCCAAGGTCCCTGCACGCCCGAAAATGCCGTCCCGGTACCGTGTCCAGGCTGACTGGTCAGCGCGTTCGGCGAGGTCCGGCGCCAGGCCCCGATGGCGATGAGGAGTGGTTGACGCGTGGACCTGTACGAGTGGCAGGCGAAGGAGTTGTTCGCCAAGTACGGCGTACCGACGACCAAGCAGGTCGTCGTGAGCGCACTCGACGAGGTCGCGGCTGCCGCTGACTCGCTCGGAGGCGGTCCGGTGATGGTCAAGGCCCAGGTCAAGGCCGGCGGCCGCGGCAAGGCCGGTGGGGTGAAGTTCGCGCCGACGACGGCCGACGCGGTCGAGAAGGCCGGTCCGATCCTGGGGATGGACATCAAGGGCCACACCGTGCGCACCCTGCTGATCTCCCAGGCCGCGGACATCGCCGAGGAGTACTACTTCTCCTTCCTGCTCGACCGGGCGAACCGCCGGTATCTCGCGATGTGCTCGGCCGAGGGCGGGATGGAGATCGAGGAGCTTGCGGTTGAGCGGCCCGAGGCGCTCGCCCGGGTCCCGGTCGATCCGGTGGCCGGCGTCGACGCCGCCAAGGCGCTCGAGATCGCCACCGCCGGCAACATCCCGGAGGCGGTGCGGGAGAAGGCGGCGGCAGTGATCGAGCAGTTGTGGGCCGTCTTCACCGGCGAGGAGGCCACGCTGGTCGAGGTCAACCCGCTCGTGCGGACCCCGGATGAGGAGGTGCTGGCGCTCGACGGCAAGGTGACGCTCGACGAGAACGCCGCCTTCCGCCACGAGGCCGTCCACGAGGGTTATCACGACATCTCTGCGACGGACCCGCTGGAGGTGCGGGCGAAGAAGCTCAACCTCAACTACGTCAAGCTCGACGGCGAGGTCGGGATCATCGGTAACGGCGCCGGCCTGGTGATGTCGACCCTCGACGTCGTTGCCTACGCCGGAGAGGCGGCCGGCGGGGTCCGGCCGGCCAACTTCCTCGACATCGGTGGTGGCGCGTCGGCGGAGGTGATGGCCAACGGGCTCGACGTGATCCTCTCCGATCCTTCGGTCCGCTCGGTGTTCGTCAACGTCTTCGGCGGCATCACCTCCTGCGACGCGGTAGCGAACGGCATCGTGCAGGCGCTGGCGTTGCTCGCCGGCAAGGGCGAGGAGGTCACCAAGCCTCTCGTCGTACGGCTGGACGGGAACAACGCGGAGGAGGGGCGCCGGATCCTGACCGAGGCGAACCACCCGCTGGTCGAGCAGGTCGACACCATGGACGGCGCCGCCAAGCGCGCCGCGGAACTCGCGCACGCGGCAGGAGCGGCATAACCGATGGCTATCTGGTTGACGAAGGACAGCAAGGTCATCGTTCAGGGGATCACCGGATCCGAGGGCACCAAGCACACCCGGCGGATGGTCGCCGCGGGCACCAACGTCGTCGGTGGCGTGAACGCGCGCAAGGCCGGCACCGACGTCGACGGCATCCCGGTCTTCGCGACGGTGGCCGAGGCGATGGCCGAGACCGCAGCGGACGTGTCGGTCGGGTTCGTGCCGCCGGCGTTCACCCGGGACGCGGCGCTGGAGGCGATCGACGCCCAGATCCCACTGCTCGTGCTGATCACCGAGGGGGTGCCGGTCCAGGACACGGCGTACTTCTTCGCGTATTCCCAAGAGCGGGGCGCCTCCGGCGATGGCGCGGGCGCGACGCGGATCATCGGTCCGAACTGCCCGGGTCTGATCTCGCCCGGTCAGTCCAACGCCGGGATCATCCCCTCCGACATCACCAAGGCCGGCCGGATCGGGTTGGTCTCGAAGTCGGGGACGTTGACCTACCAGATGATGTACGAGCTTCGCGACATCGGCTTCTCGACCTGCGTCGGCATCGGTGGCGACCCGGTCATCGGCACGACCCACATCGACTGCCTCGCGGCGTTCCAGGACGACCCGGAAACCGACGCGATCGTGATGATCGGCGAGATCGGCGGCGACGCGGAGGAACGGGCCGCGGAGTTCATCAAGGCGAATGTCACCAAGCCCGTGGTGGGTTACGTCGCCGGCTTCACCGCGCCCGAGGGCAAGACGATGGGCCACGCGGGCGCGATCGTCTCGGGTTCTTCGGGAACGGCGGCCGCCAAGGCGGAGGCGCTCGAGGCGGTCGGCGTACGGGTCGGAAAGACGCCGAGCGCGACCGCCCGGCTGATGGCGGAGATCATCAACGGCTGATCGCCGGGAAGCACCGCTCGGCTGCCCGCGGCAGTAATTGGCGGGTAACGGCGTGTAACACCCGTCTCAATGGTTGTCTGCTGTCACGATCGCAGCGTGCGCCCCACCACCTTGCCCGTCCGCGCGCGGTCATGAGCGACGTACTCGACCGGTTCGCCGTCGCGCCCACGTCGACGACGACCGCGCGGCCGACCCTCGCTTCGCCGGCCGGCTCATCGCCGCGCGCCGGCATTCGCCTGACCCCGGCGGCGGCGACCTGGGCGCGGGGCGCGCTGGCCGCGGTCTGGTCCGTCAGCGTTGGGCTGGCCTCGTTGACCGTGCTCGCGTTGGTCGTGTGGGCGGCCGACTCGCAGTCGAACGCGAGCGCCGGGGCGGCGGTGCGATTCGCGGCCCAGATCTGGCTCCTCGCACAGCGCACGCCGTTGCACACGCACGGGGGGACCGTCACGATCCCGCCGCTCGCGCTGACCGCGGCGATCGGCGTACTGCTCGCCCGGGGTGCCGCGCTCGCGACCCGACACAACCCGAACCGGGATCAGCGCACGGTGGTCACGATCGCCCTCTCCGTGGCGGTGCCCTACGCAATCCTCACCGGCGTGGTGGCGGCGGTGTCCTCGTCGTCGACGTTCGCCCCATCGGCAGGCGCGGCCACGGTTTGCGGCTTTCTGGTCGCAATGATCGCTGCACTCGTCGGTTCCGCCCGGGAAGCCACGGTCATCGGGCCGATCTGGCGCACCTTGCCGGAAGCGGTCCGGGCGGCTGCGGAGGCGGCCGGCGCCGCGGCGGCCGTGTACCTCGGTGGGGCGACGGTCCTGGTAACCGCCTCGCTCGCGCTCCACGCCCACCGGTTCGGGTCGATCACCGGCGCGTTCGGCAGCGGATCGGGCAAGGTCGCGGTGCTCCTGCTGTCGTTGTTCTATCTCCCGAACGCGATCTTGTTCGCCGCGGCGTACCTCGCGGGGCCCGGATTCGCCCTCGGTGCCGGCACCTCCGTCGGGGTCGGCGGCGTCCATGTCGCCAGCCTGCCGACTCTGCCCTTGCTGGCCGGCGTCCCCGGGGCCGAGGCGGACTGGCTCGTGATGGCGGTCGCCGCCGCGGCAATCCTCGGAGCCGGGTTGGCGGCCGGGTGGCGGGTGGAGGCGCGGATCGGTGCTGCGGCCGAATCACGCCTGGTCGACCAGGTCCGGTGCGCGCTCCTATCGGCCGCCTTGCTCGGCTTGGCCACCGCCGTCGTGGCCGCAATCGCGGGCGGGCCGAGCGGACCGGGCCGACTGCGGGCGGTCGGCCCGTCGCCGTGGCGGCTCGGCCTGTCGGTTGCCGGCGAGGTCGGCGCTCTCGCGGTCCTCGCCGTACTCGTGTTTGCCTGGACCGGGTCGACTCGGGTCTGGCCCCGACTGTTCGGCCGCGGCGTTTCAGAGCACAACCGCGGCGGGTAGCTCCTTCCCGCCCGCAGCGTCGCGGCGTTTCAGAGCACAACCTCGGCGTGTTGCTCGCCACTCGCCGCGACACGTCGGTGGGTCAGCGCGGTTGTGCTCTGAAACGCCGAGGGGCGTCGGTGGGTTGTGCTCTACAACGCCGGGGGGGCGCTAGCGCGAGCGGATGACGAAGTCGCCGGCGGCCTTGTCGTGCCAGCCCTGGTTGCGGTGCGCGCTGTCGAACAGCGGCGAAAGCCAGATCAGCAGCGTCAGGAGCCAGCACGCCACGGACGCGGCGGCCGGGATCACCCAGCGCACGAAGGCCGGACCCCATCCGAGGACCTGAGCGGTGTCCGCCCGCACGACCTTGACCCCCACGGCCATCTTGCCCAGGGTCGCGCCCTTGACGGCGATCATGCCCACCTCGTAGAGGCAGGACAGGATGATGGCCACCCCGATCGAGGCGAAGTAGGCACCGCTGTACAAGCCACCGCCGAACGACTTGGTCGTGGTGCCGTCGGCGTTGATCGTCGTGGTCTCGTGGAAGGCGTGGATCCCGAAGATCGCGATCAGGATCGCCCACAGTACGGCGATGAGAACCCCGTCGATGATCCGCGCCACCAGACGCAAACCCATCGGAGCGACCTGGTCCGGGCTCGGTCCGGGGGTAGGGGCGCCGTAGGGCGGTTGCGGGTAGCCGTAGGGCGGCTGCGGGTAACCCGGCACAGTGCCATAGGGCGGTGGGGTGCCGTACGACGGCGGGGTGCCGTAGGCGGGCGGTGGCCCGGGCGCGCCCGGGTAGGCGGGCGGTGGCGCGGGCACGCCGTAGGTGGGCGGTGGCGGGGGTGCGCCCGGGTAGGCGGGCGGTGGAGGGGCCGTGCCCGGATCGGCGGGTGGCGCCGGGGCCGGCGGGTAGGACGGTGGGGCCGGCGGGGGCGGTGCTGCTTCGTCCGGCTCTTGCGGCGAGTTCGGGTCGTCAGGTGTGGTCATCGGGTCCCTCAGGTCGACGTCGCGGGAGGTCCGGCGCTCGGCGGGCAGATCGGGCCCCGGCGGGATCAGGCATGGATGATTCCGAAGCGCGCAAGCTGCCAGATCTCGGAGACGCCGAGGACGCTCACGATGGCGATCCACCGGACGGACCTCCGCTGCCACCACCGCGGCGCCGCCAGCGCGCCGATCAGCGGCACGGTGGCGAACATCGCCACCGCCAATGGTGATGCGGCGAGCGCCGCGCGCGGATCGGCGTGCCCCAGGTCGACCGCGGCGGTCGTGCCTCCGCACAGTGGGCACGGCAGACCGGTGAACTCGCGGAACAGGCACAGGGTGGCCGGCCGGCGCGGAAGGTGGAGAGCACCCACGGCGAGCGCGAGCGCGGCCATGCCGGCGTATCGGACGATGACGACCCGCGCCCGCAGCGTCCGTGCCGGCCGCGGCGCCCAGCGCGCGGCCGCCGACCCGGTGTCCGTCCACGCTGGGGATGCAGTGAGCGCGACGGGCTGGGTGGTCACGGTCGAAGCATGGCAGAAACCGCCGTCAACGGCCGGGAGGCAGCGCAGTATCCTGGCCGTGCTTCCCTGAGCCGTCCGCCCGAATCCCGCCCATCCTTGCCGCGACACCGAAAGATCGCGCGACACCGAAAGATCGGGGGAGTTTCGCTGACCGCACGGCTCGTCGTCCTGGTGTCCGGGTCGGGTACGAACCTCGGCGCCCTGCTCGACGCCGCCGGCGACCCGGGGTACGGCGCGACCGTGGTCGCGGTGGGAGCGGATCGGAACGGGATCGACGGACTCGCCCGGGCACAGCGGGCCGGCATCCCGACGTTCGTCTGCCGGGTCGAGGACTTTGCGACCCGCGACGACTGGGATGCGGCCATCACGGCGGAGGTGGCGGCTCACTCGCCCACGCTCGTGGTATCGGCCGGGTTCATGAAGATCCTCGGCAAGCGCTTTCTCGATGAGTTCACGACCGTCAACACCCATCCAGCCCTGTTGCCGTCGTTCCCGGGGGCGCACGCGGTTCGCGACGCGCTGGATCACGGCGTACGGATCACCGGCGCGACGGTGCATCTCCTCGACTCCGGGGTCGACACCGGGCCGATCATCGACCAGGTCGCCATCCAGATCGAGGACGGCGACACCGAGGCGTCCTTGCACGAACGGATCAAGGTGGTCGAGCGCGCCATGCTGGTGGACACGATCGGACGGATGGCACGCCATGGCTGGCAGGTCGAGGACAGAAAGGTCACCATCGGATGAGCGAGTACCGGCCGATCAAACGAGCGCTGGTGAGCGTCTACGACAAAGCCGGGCTGGAGGAGCTCGGGCGGGCGCTCGCGGGCGCTGGTGTCGAGGTGGTGTCGACCGGCTCGACCGCGGCCCGCCTCCGTGCCGCCGGGATCGCCGTGACGCCGGTCGAAGAGCTGACCGGATTCCCCGAGTGCCTCGATGGTCGGGTCAAGACGTTGCATCCGCTCGTGCATGCCGGAATCCTCGCCGACCTTCGCAAGGACGATCATGCGAAGCAACTCGATGATCTGGGTGTCGCCCCGTTTGACCTCGTCGTGGTCAACCTCTACCCGTTCCAGGCGACGGTCGACTCGGGGGCCGCCGAGGACGAGTGTGTCGAGCAGATCGACATCGGCGGCCCGACGATGGTGCGAGCGGCCGCGAAGAACCATCCCTCGGTCGCCGTGGTCACCGATCCGGGCTCGTACCCGAGCGTCATCGACGCAATCGCCGCGGGTGGCTTCACCCTCGATGAGCGTCGCCGGCTCGCGGCGCGCGCTTTCGAGCACACCGCGGCCTACGACGTCGCGGTGGCGTCGTGGATGGGCAGTGTCCTCGCGCCCACCACGGACGGCAGCGGCCTGCCGGCATGGGCCGGTGCGACCTGGGAGCGGGCGGCGGTTCTCCGGTACGGCGAGAACCCGCACCAGGAGGCGGCGCTGTACCGCGATGGGCGGCCGGGTCTTGCGGCCGCCCAGCAGGTGCACGGTCCCGACCTGTCTTACAACAACTACACCGATACCGACGCGGCTCGCCGCGCGGCCTACGACTTCGAGGCACCCTGTGTCGCCATCATCAAGCACGCCAACCCGTGTGGCATCGCGGTGGGTGCCGACATCGCCGAGGCGCATCGGCTGGCGCACGCCTGCGACCCCGGATCGGCGTACGGCGGGGTGATCGCGGCCAACCGCACGGTGACCAAGGTGCTCGCCGAGCAGCTGTCCGGGGTGCTCACCGAGGTGATCTGTGCGCCGGACTACGAGGAGGCCGCGCTCGAGATCTTCCGCGGCAAATCCAAGCTGCGGGTGCTGACCTGTCCACCCGACTCTCGCGCCGAGGCCTATGAGCGGCGACCGATCAGCGGCGGTCTGCTCATCCAGACCGTCGACCGGATCGATGCTCCGGGTGACGATCCGTCCACCTGGACGTTGCAGGCGGGTCGGCCGGCCGATGCGGACACCCTCGCCGACCTGTCGTTCGCGTGGCGGGCCTGCCGCTCAGTCAAGTCGAACGCCATCGTGCTCGCCGACGGGGGCGCCACCGTCGGCGTCGGGATGGGTCAGGTGAACCGGGTCGATTCGGCCCGGCTGGCGGTCACGCGGGCCGGGGACCGGGCCACCGGCGCGGTCGGCGCCAGCGACGCCTTCTTCCCGTTCCCGGATGGGCTGCAGGTGCTGATCGACGGTGGGGTTCGGGCAGTGGTGGAGCCGGGCGGGTCGATTCGCGATGATCAGGCGATCGAGGCGGCGACGGCGGCCGGGATCACGTTGTATTTCACCGGCACCCGCCACTTCTTCCACTAACGAACCTGTCAGACTCTGCGCCGGTCAGAGGCGGCGCAGAATCTGACAAGTCAGGAGATCCAGATGACTGCGCGGATGCTGCCCGGAGCGCCCGTGGCCGAGGCAGTGCTTGCCGATCTCGGGCCGCGGATCGCCGCGCTCGTCGCGGCCGGTCACCCGCCCGGCCTCGGCACGATCCTTGTCGGTGACGACTCGGCCAGCGCGGGTTACATCCGGGTCAAGCAGGAGAAGGCGGCCGAACTCGGCCTGACCTCACCGCATATTCACCTCCCCCAGGACGCGAGCCAAAGTGACCTGATCGCCGCGATCCGGGAGTTCAACGCCGACGACACGGTCGACGCGATGCTCGTCCAGCACCCGACGCCGCCGCAGATCGACTTCGATGCCGCGTTGCTCGCGATGGACCCGGACAAGGACGTCGACGGCTTGCATCCGACCAACATGGGCCGCCTGGCGCTCGGCATGAAAGGCCCGGTGCCGTGTACGCCGGCCGGCATCGAGGCGCTGCTGGCCCACTACGAGATCCCGGTGTCCGGACGGTCGGTGTGCATTCTCGGGCGAGGAACGACGCTCGGGCGCCCGCTGTCGCTGCTGCTCACCCAGAAGCGGCCGACGGCGAACGCGGCCGTCACGGTCGTCCACACCGGCGTACCCAACTGGCCGGACTACACCCGCGCGGCCGAGATCGTCATCGCCGCAGCCGGTGTTCCGGGGATTCTCCAACCCGAGCACATCTCGCCGGGGTGTGTCGTGGTCGGAGGCGGCGTCCGGTACGAGGGTCGACGTTTGCTTCCCGATGTCGACGAGTCGTGCGAAGAGGTGGCCGGCGCGATCACCCCGCGGGTGGGTGGCGTGGGCCCGACAACGGTGGCGATGCTGTTCCGCAATGCCGTCGAGGCCGCAGAGGCGGCGCAGACGGTCGCGGGATGACTACCCCGACTGGCGAGGAGCCCGGCGAGGGCCCTGGCGATGAGCCGGAATCGGGGAGCCCGCCGCAGCGTCGCCGGACCGATCCGCTCACCTTCGTCGTCGGGATCGTCGCGCTCGGGGTTCTCATCGCCGCGTTGCACCAGCCGCGCGCCGGGATGTTTGTCGCCGCAGGCGGGCTCGGTCTCGCGACCATCCTGCGAGCGGTGTTGACCCCGGAGCGGGCGGGATCGCTGGTCGTGCGGCGCCGACGGATCGACATCGTGGTACTGGGCGGGTTGGCGCTGGGTCTGGGGATCATGGCCGCGGTGACTCCCTTCCCGCACAGCGCCTGATGCCCGCCCGCAAGCCGTACCGCCGTACTGTTTAGACTGCTCGGAGCAGATCACGTGCACAGACGCCCAACCACGCAGGAGCGCGCATGACCACCCACGAGGTGACGCTGATTCCCGGAGACGGCACCGGGCCCGAGTTGACCGAAGCGACCCGCCGGGTGCTGGAGGCGGCCGCGGCGACGGTCGGGTCGTCGTTCACGTGGGACCGGCAAGAGGCCGGGGTCGACATCATGGAGACCGCCGGGACGCCGTTGCCCGACGCCACCCTGGCCTCGGTACGCCGCACCGGACTGGCGATCAAGGGTCCGATCACCACGCCCATCGGCACCGGGTTCCGGTCGGTCAACGTCGCGCTGCGCTACGAGCTCGACCTCTACGCCTGCGTCCGGCCCTGCAAGACCTACGAGGGGATGCGAACCCGGTTCGACAACGTCGATGTCGTGATCGTCCGGGAGAACACCGAGGACCTTTACGCCGGCATCGAGTACGAGCACGACACGCCCGACGCGGAGAAGGTCATCGAGTTCCTCAATGGCCTGCAGGACAAGAAGATCCGCGATCACTCCGGGATCTCGATCAAGCCGATCAGCGAGTTTGGTTCCGAGCGGATCATCCGGCATGCGTTCGAGTACGCGAAGAGCAACGGGCGCAGGCGGGTGCACTGCATCACCAAGTCCAACATCATGAAGTTCACCGACGGGCTGTTCCTCGCCGTCTTCCGCGAGGTGGCCAAGGACTACCCGGACATCGAGCCGTGGGAGAACCTCGTCGACGCGACCTGCATGGGCCTGGTGCAACGACCCGACGAGTGGGACGTTCTCGTCCTGCCGAACCTCTACGGCGACATCCTGTCCGATCTCACCGCGGGGATGGTCGGTGGGCTCGGGGTCGCGCCTGGGGCCAACGTCGGTGCGCACGCTGCGGTGTTCGAGGCCACGCACGGGTCGGCGCCGAAGTACAAGGGCATGAACAAGGTGAACCCGACCGCGATGATCCTCTCCGGCGAGATGATGTTGCGCCACGTGGAGGAGGTCCAGGCGGCTGACAACCTCAACCGCGCGGTCTCCGAGGTGATCGCCGAAGGTAAGAGCGTCACCTACGACCTCAAGCCTCACCGCGACGATCCGACCGCGGTCGGCACGAGCGAGTACGCCGACGCGATCATCGAGAAGCTCGAAGGGATGCACTGAGATGGGTAAGACGGTCACGGTCGTGGGCGCGGGCTTCTACGGCTCGACCACGGCGCAGCGACTTGCGGAGTACGACATCTTCGACTCCGTCTTTCTGACCGACATCATCGAGGGCAAGCCGGAGGGTCTTGCCCTCGATCTGAACCAGTCGCGTCCGATCGAGGGCTTCGAGACCAAGGTGGTCGGCGTGACGACCGGCGTCGACGGGACCGGATACGAGCGGACGGCGGGCTCGGACATCGTCGTGATCACCGCAGGGTTGCCCCGCAAGCCGGGGATGAGCCGGATGGATCTGATCGAGACCAATGCGAAGATCGTCCGATCGGTGGCCGAGCAGGTGGCCAAGCACTCACCTGAGGCGGTCGTTATCGTGGTGTCCAACCCGCTCGACGAGATGACTGCGTTGACCGCTCTCGCGACCGGCTTCCCGAAGCAGCGCGTGATCGGTCAGGCCGGGATGCTCGACACCGCGCGGTTCACCAACAACGTGGCGGAGGCGGCCGGCGTCCCGGTGTCGTCGGTGACGACGCTCACCCTGGGGTCGCACGGCGACACGATGGTTCCCGTCCCGAGTGCGTGCTCGATCGATGGCAAGCCGCTCGCCAGCGTCCTCGACGCGGAGACGATCGATCGGTTGGTCGACCGGACTCGCAACGGTGGCGCCGAGGTCGTGGCACTGCTCAAGACCGGCTCCGCCTATTACGCGCCGTCGGCGGCTGCCGCCCGGATGGCGAGGGCGGTCGCGCAGGACACCGGCGCGGTCATGCCGGTCTGCACCTGGGTTGATGGCGAATACGGCATCAGTGGCGTGTATCTCGGCGTCGAGGCCGAGATCGGGGCGGTCGGCATTCGCAGGGTCGTCGAACGTGACCTGACCGACGCCGAGCTTGCCGGTCTCAAGGAGGCGGCGGAGGCGGTCCGCGCGAAGCAAGCGGACGTCGCCCACCTGTAGTCCGATCGACGCAACGATCGACGGGGTCGGGTCCGGAGGATCGTGGTGGACATGACCGGAAGTGAGGCGAGGTGATCTGGGTCAGCCTCGTCGTGGTCATCCTGCTGATCCTGATCGAGGCGATGTTCGCGGCGAGCGAGATGGCCTTGGTGACATTGCGCGAAGGCCAGGTCAACGCGCTTGCCGAGGGCGACCGGCGTGGTGCCAGGATCGCTGCCCTGGTGTCGAATCCGAATCGCTTTCTCTCCGCGGTCCAGATCGGGGTGACGACGACGGCGTTGCTCTCGAGCGCATTCGGTGCCGTCACGCTGTCGGACTCCGCGGCCCGCGGACTCCGGCATCTCGGAATGTCCAAGGGCCCGTCCGACGTCGTGGCGTTCCTCGGCGTCACTCTCGCCATCGCCTACGTGACCCTCGTCGTCGGCGAGCTCGCACCGAAACGGATCGCCCTCCAGCGAGCCGTCGGCACCGCGAATCTGGTCGCGCCGACGGTCGACCGTTTCGCGGCGCTGATGCGGCCGGTGATCTGGCTGCTGTCGGTGTCGACCGATCTCGTCGTCCGCCTGCTCGGCGGCGATCCCACGATCGGGCGCGAGGCGATCACCGAGGCTGAGCTGCGTGACCTTCTGACCGCCCATCAAGCGCTCACCCGCGACGAGCGGCAGTTGATCGACGACGTGTTCGAGGCGGGCGAGCGCCAGGTTCGCGAGATCATGGTGCCGCGCACCGAGGTCGAGTTCTTCGACGCCGGCTGGACGTTGACCCGCGCGATGCGCGAGGCACAGACCTCCCCCCACAGTCGCTTCCCCGTGGTTCGGGCCTCGCCCGACGATGTGGTGGGGTTCATCCACGTTCGGGACTTGTTCACCCCCGACGCCGGCCAGCGTCGGGGGGTCAAGATCGGCGAGGTCGCCCGGGAGGTGGCGATGGTGCCGGAGACCAAGGGCGTGCTCGCCGCGATGTCCGAGATGCGCCGCAGCGGGGATCACCTCGCGGTCGTGGTCGATGAGTACGGCGGAACCGCAGGGATCGTGACGCTCGAGGATCTGATCGAGGAGCTGGTCGGTGACATCCGGGACGAGTACGACGCGACCGGGGACGAGGCCAAGACGTTACGCGGCGGCGACGTCGAGGTCGACGGCTTGCTGAACCTCGACGACTTCTGCGACGCAACCGGCGCCGAACTTCCCGAAGGCCCGTACGACACGGTCGCCGGCGCGATCATGGCAACCTTGGGACGGCTCCCCCGCCAGGGAGACGCGGTCGAGATCGGCGGTATGCGGTTGAAGGCCACGAAGATGGACGGTCGCCGGATCGCCCGGGTGCGGGTGACAACTCTCGAAGCGGTCGACCCGGCTCAACCGGTGTCCGGCGACCCGCCCGTCGACGCCGCGCAGTGATATCGGAGCGCGCCGCAACGGCGCTCGTAGAAGGATGAGGTCATGACCAGCGCTCGACCCCGCGTGCTGTCGGGCATCCAACCGACCGCCGACTCCTTCCACCTCGGCAACTACCTCGGTGCCCTGCGCCAGTGGGTGGCGCTTCAGGACGACCACGATGCGTTCTACTGCGTGGTCGATCTCCATGCGATCACCGTCGAGCACGAACCCGAACTGCTGCGCCGGCGTACCCGGATTGCGGCTGCGCAGCTACTTGCCGCCGGCCTGGATCCGGACCGCTGCACGCTTTTCGTGCAGAGCCACGTGCCGGCCCATGCCGAGCTCGCCTGGGTGCTGAACTCGTTGACCAGCACGGGCGAGGCCAGTCGCATGACCCAGTTCAAGGACAAGTCGGCCAAGAACCAGTTCACCTCGGTCGGGCTGCTTACCTACCCGATCCTGCAAGCTGCCGACATCCTGCTCTACCAGGCCGAACAGGTGCCGGTCGGCGAGGATCAGCGTCAGCACTTGGAGTTGACCCGCGACCTTGCCCAGCGCTTCAACTCCCGGTTCGGGCAGACCTTCGTGATCCCCGAGCCCTACATCGTGAAAGAGACCGCGAAGATCGTCGACCTCGCCGACCCGACCGCGAAGATGAGCAAGTCCGGTGAGTCCCAGGCGGGTGTCGTCGACATCCTCGACGACCCGGCGGTGATCGCGAAGAAGATCAAGCGTGCCGTGACCGACACCGGCACCGACGTCCGCTTCGACCCGGTCAACAAGCCGGGGGTGAGCAACCTGCTCACGATCGCCTCGACGATGTCGGGCCGGACCGTCTCCGAGCTGGAGGCCGAGTACGCGGGCTCCGGATACGGTCGCCTCAAGTCCGATGTATCGGACATCGTGGTCGAGTACCTCACCCCGCTTCGCGAGCGAACCAACGACTGGCTCGCCGATCCTGCGCGGCTCGGGAAGGTTCTCGCGCACGGCGCCGAGCGAGCGCGCTCGGTTGCCGGGCCAACCCTGGCGGCCGCCTACGAGGCGGTCGGCTTCCTCGCGCCCGACTCCTGAGCTGGGAGCAATGTCATGAGCGACGGCGAACCGCGCGGCTTGGCGACCCGCGACGTCGGGATCGCCATCGGCATTCCCGAGCCGTACGGCAGCGAGTTGCAGGCGTGGCGGGAGCGGCTCGGTGATCCGAACGCCACCCGGATCGTTCCGCACGTCACCCTGGTGCCGCCGACCCGCGTCGAGGGCGATGCGTTGGTCGAGATCGAGGAACACTTGCGCGTGGTCGCGACGACGGCGCGACCGTTCGAGGTGCGGCTGCGGGGGACTGGGACCTTCCTGCCCGTGTCGTCGGTCGTGTTCGTCTCGCTCAGCATGGGAATCGCCGAGTGCGAGGTGCTGGAGAACAAGGTGCGTTCGGGGCCGCTCGTTCGTGAGCGCGGCTACCCGTACCATCCGCACGTCACCGTGGCGCACGACTTGCCGGACGAGGCGCTCTACCGCGCGCTCACCGAGCTTGCCGACTACACCGCGTCGTTCGAGGTGCTCGGGTTGACGCTCTTCGAGCAAGGTCTGGACGGGGTGTGGCGGCCGCAACGCGACTACACCTTCGGCGGTGGTGGTCTTCCCGGCCCACCGGAGGAACGGCACGCCAGAGTCGACGAGGGCTGGTGAACCTCTCCCCGCCCAGGGAGCGGGCCGATCGGCTACAACGCAGCCATCCGCCGTTGGCGTTCACGTACGCGGTGATCAAGAAGTTCGGCGAGGACTCCTCGGGAAACCTCGCAGTGCTGATCACCTACTACGCGTTCTTCTCCATCTTTCCGTTGTTGCTGGTGCTGTTCTCGGTCGTTGGCTTCCTCCTCGGCGAGCACCCCGACTGGCAGCGAAAGATCGAAGATGGTGCGCTCAGCCAGTTCCGCCACCTGCCGTTGATCAATCACCCGTTGCCGCAGCACGGCAGCGTCACCGTCATCGTGATCGGTACGGTTCTCGCGCTCTACAGCGGTCTCGGAGTCGCGAAGACCGCGATGAAGGTCTGGGACACCGTGTACGGCGTCGCGCCGGAGGATCGACCCGGCACGATCGACACCAACCTGCTCGCGCTCCGGCTCGTGGTGGTCGGGGGCCTCGGGCTGGTCGCGACCACGATCCTGGCCGGCACCGTCGCGAGTGGTGCGGCGATCGGCCTCGACATCAGTTGGGCTCTTAGCTTTGCGAGCTACGCGGTCTCCTTCGTGTTGAACACGCTGCTGTTCAGCGTCATCTTCCGCTGGCTAACCGTGCGGGAGGTGACGTTCAAGCAGGCGCTTCCGGGCGCGGTGTTGTTTGCCCTGTCACTCGTGGTGCTCCAGGTCCTGGTCCCTGCCTGGATCTCCCATCAGCTGGCGAGATCCGAAGCAGAGTACGGCGAGGCCGGTGCCGTCCTCGTGTTGCTCGGCTGGTTTTACGTGCAGGCTCAACTGCTCGTGCTGTCAGCGCAGATCAACGTCGTCAAACAGGACCACTTGTGGCCCCGGTCGCTCGTAGACAACGAGCCGGCTGCGGCAGGGTGATCAGACCGCGCGGACCTTGTCCGCCTGCGGACCCTTCTGACCCTGCGTCACCTCGAACTCCACCCGCTGACCCTCGTCGAGGGTCTTGTAGCCGTCCATATCGATGGCGCTGTAGTGAACGAACACGTCGTTGCCGCCGTCCACGGCGATGAACCCGTACCCCTTCTCGCCGTTGAACCACTTGACCGTGCCTTGTGCCACGACTACCCCTGGTTGCTCGATCCAGCGTTCCGACCCGCCGCCGGCCCGCTCTCCGCCCCCGGGGGAGCAGATTGGCGTGGACAATACACTGCACGAGCACCTTTGGGCACCCGGCACGGTTCACATCCGGTGGCGGAAGCGCAGGGTTATGAGCGAGGGAGTTTCAACCGCGGTCGGTACCACCGGCGACGACGGCGGCGGCGCACCGCCCAGGCGACCAGCGCCACCACGACCACCCCGGCGATGACCGCGATCACGATCGCGACCCATGGGTGGGAGCGATCGGTGCGAGCGGAGGTGTCGGCCGCGTTCTGGCTCGCCCGGTCGGTCCGGCCGAGGGAGCGCGAGACGGTCCGCGTGCGGGCGGTCGCGGCGGGAGCGGGCAGTGGCTGGACCAGCGTTCCGACCGGGGCCACCTTGCCGTTGGCGCGAAAGCCCCAGTTCAGCAGATCCCTGGCCATCGGCCACCAAATCGGGTCGGCCCGCAGCAGGGTCACCAGGATCGTCTGGCCGTGGCGCGTGGCCGCGCCGACGTATGTCGCCCGCGCCGCCACTGTGTAGCCGTTCTTTCCGCCGATGTCCCCGTGGTAGGTGGTCAGCAGATCGTTATGGGTGTAGATCATGAAGTGTCGATGATGCGGCGCCGGAACGCGGCTGCGAACGGTCTGGACGTAGCGCCGGAACGCGGGCATCGCGAAGTCGGCTTGCGCGATCAGCGCCAGGTCGTAGGCAGACGTGGTCTCACCCGGACCGTCGAGCCCGCTCGGGGTGTCGGCGTGAGTGTCGTCGGCCTGCAAGCGACGAGCCATCTCGTTCATCTGCCCCACGGTGCGCTTGATCCCGCCGTTCGCCTGGGCCAGTGCGTCGGCCGCGTCGTTGGCGCTCATGACGAGCATGCAGGTGAACAGTTTGGCGATCGAGTAGCGCATCCCCGCGACGAGACCCACGCGGGTGCCGTCGACCCGCTCGTCGGTGTCGGTCGCTCGGAAGCTCGCCCGTGGGTTGAGGCGGGGGAGCAACGTGGCCGCGGTCAGCGTCTTCAGCGTGCTTGCGGGCAGGAACCGCCCATGCGGATCCTTCGCTGCCAGAACCTGGCCGGTGGTGAGGTTCGTGACCATCCACGCCGCTGCGGGCAGGGTCGCCGGCGAGGGAAGAGGTGGGGCACCCCGACGCGGCTCCACCACCACGCCGGTAGAGGCGAGCAGCCCCCCGCCGACCGTCGTCCCGGTCGGCGGCGCCGTCGCGGCCTGACCCGCCGGCGCGGCGACGGCAGTCAGCGCGATCGCGCCGCCCACGGCGAGCGCGAGGATCGTCCGGGCACGCATCGCGCGTAACGGTATCGGGTTCGCCCAGGCCCAAACGGCGATTGGGGCGATCCGGGAGGCGAATGGCGCGGTCGTCCGGTGGTGTGGTGTCGTTTGAGGCGTGCAGATCCCGTTCACCTCCTCGCCGCGGTCCAGCCTCGGTGTCGAGTGGGAGCTCGAGCTGGTCGACTTGGAGACGCGCGAGCTCGCCGGCGCCGCGAGCGACATCCTCGACGAACTGGGCCGGTCGAGCCCCGATGGCCACCATCGCAAGGCCAAGCACGAGCTGCTCGAGTCGTGTATCGAAGTGATCACCGGGGTCTGTACGACGGTTGACGAGGCGGTCTGCGACCTGCGGGCCACTCTGTGCGAGGTCCAGCAGGCGGCGGCCGCGCGGGGGCTGGGGGTGATGTGCTCGGGAACCCATCCGACGAGCGACTGGGCGAACCAACAGATCAGCCCGGATCCGCGGTACGCCAAGCTGGTCGAGGACATGCAGTGGCTGGCCCGCAGGATGCAGATCTTCGGGGTCCACGTGCACGTCGGCGTGCGCTCGCCGGACAAGGTGATCCCGATCGTCAACGCGCTGACGGCCTACATCCCGCACTTCCTCGCGCTCTCGGCGTCCTCGCCGTACTGGATCGGCACCGACACCGGACTCGCGTCCGCCCGCAGCAAGGTCTTCGAGGGCCTCCCGACCGCCGGAATCCCGTACCAGCTGTCCGGCTGGGACGACTTCGAGAGGTACATGGCGACTCTCATCTCGGCGCAGACCATCGAGTCCGTGCGCGAGGTGTGGTGGGACGTGCGACCGCATCCGAACTTCGGCACGGTCGAGCTCAGGATCTGTGACGGGCTCCCGACATTGTTCGAGATCTCCTGGGCGACCGCGATGTCGCAGTGTCTGGTGGAGATGTTCAATGGCCAGCTCGATCGGGGTTACACGCTGCCGACCCCGCGCGGATGGACGGTGCGGGAGAACAAGTGGCGCGCCGCGCGATACGGCATCGACGCCGAGCTGATCGTCGACAATGAAGGGAGAACACAGCCGTTGCGAGACCTGGTGGCCGAGCTTGTGGAGGACTTGGCACCGATCGCCGACCGGTTGGGGTGCGCGACGGAGTTGCATCGCGCGAGAACCATTCTCGAGGTCGGAGCGAGTTATCAGCGCCAGCGCGCCGCCGCGGCCGCTGCCGGCGGTGACCTGCGTGCGGTGACGGACGCCCTCATCGCCGAGATGAGGGCGCAAGTGCCGATCGGAGTGGTCGCGTGAGCGAGCAGGTGGATCTCGACAGTCGCGCTGCGATCGAGGAGTTCCTCGTCGATCACGGTCAGCGGCTCGTGGAGGTACGGCGCGATCTGCACGCGCACCCCGAGCTCAGCCGCGACGAGCGTCGCACCACCGGTTTGGTGGCCGACGCACTGTCTCACGTGGGCTTGCAGCCCCGGCTCCTCCCGACGGGCACCGGGCTGATCTGTGATGTCGGGCCGGACGGGCCGCGGGTCGCGGTTCGCGCGGACCTCGACGCGCTGCCCATCCAGGACACCAAAACGGTCGGTTACCGCTCCCAGGTCGACGGCGTCGCCCATGCCTGCGGGCACGACGTGCACACGACCGTGGTGCTCGGGGCCGGTCTCGCGCTGGCCCGAATGGCGTCGCGCGGGCAGTTGACCCACGGGGTTCGCCTGCTCTTCCAGCCGGCGGAGGAGATCGTGCCGGGCGGTGCGCTGGACGTGATCGGTGCCGGGGGGTTGGACGGGATCAACCGGATCTACACCGTCCACTGCGACCCCACGTTGGACGTCGGCACGATCGGGTTGCGGGTGGGGCCGATCACTGCCGCGAGCGACCATCTCGAGGTGCGGCTCAGCGGGCCTGGTGGACATACTGCCCGACCGCATCTGACGGCCGATCTGGTCACTGCCCTCGGCGCCGTGGTCACGCAGGTGCCGGCCCTGCTCGCACGTCGGGTCGATCCGCGGGCCGGAGTCGCCTTCGTCTGGGGACAGGTCGAGGCGGGGACGGCGGCCAACGCGATCCCGCAGGCCGGGCTGGCTCGCGGCACCGTTCGCGTGCTCTCCCGCGAGACCTGGACGGCCCTGCCGGCGCTGGTGGACGACTTGATCCGCGCGGTGGCGGCGCCGTACGGCGTCGGGGTCGAGATCACCCACACCCGCGGCGTTCCTCCGGTCGTGAACGATGCCGACGCAGTGGCCGATGTCGCGCGCGTCGTGGCCTCATCCGTGGCGGGTGGTCTGGTCGCCGACTCGCCGCAGAGCCTGGGGGGTGAGGACTTCGCGTGGTATCTCGAGCACGTGCCCGGTGCCCTGGCCCGCCTCGGGGTTCGCACGCCCGGCAACAGCGTGCCGTTCGATCTGCATCAGCCCGGCTTCGACGTCGATGAGCGCTGCATCTCGGTCGGCGTTCGCCTGGTTGCCGGCCTCGCGCTTATCGGCGCGTGATCCTCGCTACTCGCCAACGGTGCGGCAGGGCCGTTCGCGGAGCGCCCGGACGTAGTCATCCGGTGCTCCAGCCACTTCGGCGGCGTCGGCCATGACCCCGAGGTAGCGCGCGGACGGCAGGCCGCCCTCGTACCCGTCGAGGACGTAGAGCCAAGCGAGCTGGGTGCCGTCGAGGGTCTGGACACGTACCCGAATCTTGTTGTAGAGCCTCGTCGTCGCGAACTCGATCTCATCGAGCGTCGCCTCGTCGAGAGTGCTGACGTCGTAGAGCATGACGAACACCCGATCCGCATCGTCCGGGACGACGGTCGCGAGCGATCCCTCCCAGCCCAGGTCTTCACCGCCGAAGGTCAATCGCCACCCTTCGAGCCACCCAGGTCCCCGGGACGGGGAATGCGGGCAACGTTGGCGCATCTGACCGGGATCGAGGTTTGATCCGTACGCCGCGTACAACGCCACGCCGCGACAGCGTAATGAGACATCCACCTGCTCGCGCGACAATGGCGCGGTGACACGGGTGGCGATTCTCGGTGGTGGCCCCGGAGGATATGAGGCGGCGCTCGTTGCCGCACAGCTGGGCGCGGACGTGGTCGTGATCGAGCGCGACGGCATCGGCGGGGCCTGCGTTCTGGCCGACTGCGTGCCGTCGAAGACCCTGATCGCGACGAGTGAGTCGATGAGCGCGTTCGCCGCGAGCGAGGGGCTCGGGGTCCGGTTGCACAGCGGCGGCGACGCCGACGAGCAGGTGTACGTCGAGGCGGGGGCGGTCAACTCCCGGGTCAAGGCACTCGCCTACGCCCAGTCGAGCGACATCGAGAACCGGATCCGGGCGGAAGGTGTCGAGATCGTCATCGGCAAAGGACGGTTTGTGAGCCCGCGGCAGATCGCCGTCAGCACCGCGGACGGGAAGCAGTCGGTCAGTGCTGACATCGTGCTGATCGCGACCGGGGCGTCACCGCGGATCCTGGCCGGGGCCGAGCCCGACGGGCAGCGGATTCTCACGTGGCAGCAGATCTATGATCTTCCGTCGTTGCCGGAGCATCTGGTCGTGGTGGGATCAGGGGTGACCGGTGCGGAGTTCGCCAGCGCCTACCTCGCCCTCGGCAGCGAGGTGACGCTGGTTTCGAGCCGCGACCGGGTCATGCCGAGCGAGGACGAAGACGCCGCCCGGCTGATCGAGGAAGTGTTTACTCGCCGCGGGATGCACATCGTCCGCCAGGCGCGGGCCGCCGGAGTACGCCGGGTCGGGGACGGTGTCGAGGTCGACCTCGAGGATGGTCGGACCGTAATCGGCTCGCATTGCCTCGTCACGGTGGGATCGGTGCCCAACACGTCGGATCTCGGGTTGCACGGGGTCGGCGTCAAGACCGACGACCGCGGCTACGTGCTCGTCGACCGTGTGTCCCGCACGACGGTGAACGGCATCTACGCCGCGGGCGACTGCACCGGCCTGCTCCTGCTCGCCTCGGTGGCCGCGATGCAAGGACGAACGGCCATGTGGCACGCGCTCGGAGACGCGGTCCTTCCGCTTCGGCTCTCGACCGTCGCGGCGAACGTCTTCACCGACCCCGAGATCGCGACGGTCGGCGTCATGGCCGCGGAGGCGGCTGCCGAACGCGGTGGGGTCAACGAGATCAAGCTTGCGCTCGCCACCAACGCGCGAGCGAAGATGCAGGGCGTGCTCGACGGGTTCGTGAAGCTGTACTCCCGTCCAGGGTCGGGAACGATCCTCGGCGGGGTGGTCGTCGGGCCGCGCGCCTCGGAGTTGATCATGCCGGTCGCGATGGCCGTCCAGCACGGCCTGACCGTCGACCAGATGTCGCACACCTTCACGATCTACCCCTCGCTGTCCGGCTCGATCGCCGAAGCCGCTCGCCAACTCCACCGGGCCACCCAGGACTAGACACCTGGGACAGATCCGGCCACAGGGTCGATCATGTGATCGTGGGCGCGACCGGCGACTACTGGCTGACCGTCGGAGTGGGTGCGGCGTTGTGCGCCTACGCCTGCACGGCCGCCCGTTGGCGCCCCGGCGGGTGGACGGCGGTCACCGCGAGGGTGATCTCCGTCGTACTCATCGTCGACGCGGTGACCTTCGTCGTACTGCCGATCGTCGAAGGGCGTTGGTCGGTCCAGACGTCGCTGCCGCTGGCGCTCTGCGATGTCGCACTTGTGGTTGCTGCGGTCGCCTGCTGGCGACCGTCGCTGACGCTCGCGGTCGAACTGACCTATTTCTGGGGCCTCGCCGGAACGCTCCAGGCGATCGCAACGCCGGACCTGACTGTCAGCTTTCCCCACGTCGAGTTCTTCGACTACGTCGTCGGACACGTCGGGATCGTCGTCGCGGCGTTGTTTCTCACCGTCGGTCTGGGTTGTCGCCCGCGCCGCAGCGCGCCGATCCGGGTCTTTGTGATCACCGTTGCCTACACGGTCGTGGTCGGGTTCTTCGACTGGCTGACCTCGTCGAACTACATGTTTTTGGAGCGACTGCCGCCGCGCGCCTCGCTTCTTTCGGTACTCGGACCATGGCCGTGGTACGTCGTCAGCGCGGCCGGGGTCGCAATCGTCCTGCTCGCGGTGCTCGACGCACCGTTTCGGGTGCGAGCGCCGGGCGGGATCGGTTCGAAGTGACACGGGTCGGGCGCCGCGCACCAACGACCGCAACGAGGACTCGCTATGGCGGATGAGCTGGCGCTGATCGATGCCTACTGGCGGGCAGCGAACTACTTGTCGGTCGGGCAGATCTATCTATTGGACAACCCGTTGCTGCGGGAGCCGTTGCAGGCGACGCAGATCAAGCCGCGGCTGCTCGGGCACTTCGGCACCACGCCGGGACTGAACCTGCTCTACGTCCACCTGAACCGGGTGATCAAGGCCCGCAACCTGTCGGCGATGTTCGTCACCGGACCCGGTCATGGTGGTCCGGGGCTGGTCGCCAACGCCTATCTCGAGGGGACCTACACCGAGACCTACCCGTCGATCACCCGGGACGTCGACGGGCTGCGCCGACTGTTCCGGCAGTTCTCCTTCCCAGGCGGCATCCCGAGCCACGTCGCCCCCGAGACGCCCGGGTCGATCCATGAGGGCGGCGAGCTCGGGTACGCGCTGGCACATGCCTACGGCGCCGCGTTCGACAACCCCGACCTGCTGGTCGCATGTGTCGTCGGGGACGGGGAGGCCGAGACCGGGCCACTGGCCGCGAGCTGGCATTCGAACAAGTTCCTCGACCCGTCCCGCGACGGTGCAGTGTTGCCGATCCTGCACCTCAACGGCTACAAGATCGCCAACCCGACCGTGCTCGCCCGCATCCCTGAGCCCGAGCTGCTCGACCTGCTGCGGGGGTACGGGCACGATCCGATCGTGGTCGCCGGCGATGACCCGTTCGTGGTGCATCGGCAGCTCGCCACGGCGTTGGATACGGCGCTCGAGCAGATCACGGCCATCCAGCGCAACGCGCGCACCGGCGGGGAGTGCGCTCGGCCGGCGTGGCCGTGCATCGTGTTGCGTACCCCGAAGGGCTGGACCGGACCGAAGGAGGTCGACGGGCTTGCGGTCGAGGGAACCTGGCGCTCCCATCAGGTTCCGCTCTCCGAGGTCCGGGACAACCCGGCGCACCTTCGGCTGCTGGAGGACTGGCTGCGGTCGTACCGCCCGGACGAGCTGTTCGACGACGCCGGCACGCTGCGGCCGGAGCTCGCGGCGCTACCCCCGACCGGGAACCGGCGGATGTCGGCGAACCCGGTCACCAACGGCGGGCTGCTGCTCAGCCCGCTCGAGCTGCCCGACTTCCGCGATCACGCCGTCGACGTACCTGCGCCGGCGGTGTCGTCCAGCGAGGCGACCCGGGTGCTGGGACAGTGGCTGCGCGACGTGATCCGCAACAATCCCGACAGCTTCCGGCTGTTCGGACCAGACGAGACCGCCAGCAATCGGCTACAGGCGGTGTTCGAGGTGACCGACCGCGAATGGCAGGCCGAACGGCTGCCCACCGACGACCACCTCGCGCCACACGGCCGGGTGACCGAAGTGTTGTCCGAGCACCTGTGCCAAGGCTGGCTCGAGGGCTACCTCCTCACCGGGCGGCACGGGCTGTTCAACTGCTACGAGGCGTTCATCCACATCGTCGACTCCATGGTCAACCAGCACGCGAAATGGCTGAAGGTCACCAACGGCATTGACTGGCGCCGACCGCTGGCCAGCCTGAACTACCTGCTGTCCAGCCACGTATGGCGGCAGGACCACAACGGCTTCTCCCACCAGGACCCCGGGTTCATCGACCATGTGGTCAATAAGAAGGCGCAGATCGTGCGCGTCTATCTACCGCCGGACGCCAACTCGCTGCTGTCGACGATGGATCACTGCTTGCGTTCCCGCCACTACATCAACGTCGTCGTCGCCGGCAAGCAGCCCGCGTTGAACTACCTCACGATGGAGCAGGCGATCACGCACTGCGCCCGCGGGCTCGGGATTTTCGAGTGGGCCGGCAACGACGGCGGCAGCGAGCCGGATGTGGTGCTCGCCTGCGCCGGCGACGTCCCGACCCTCGAAACGATCGCTGCCGTCTCGCTGCTGCGCGAGCACCTGCCGGAGTTGAAGGTGCGGGTGGTCAACGTCGTCGACCTCATGCGGCTTGAGCCGCCGACCGAACATCCGCACGGCATGCTGGACGCCGAGTTCGACGCGTTGTTCACCGACGATCGACCGGTGATCTTTGCCTACCACGGGTACCCGTGGTTGATTCACCGGCTGACCTACCGGCGAGCCAACCACCACAACATCCACGTCCGCGGCTACAAGGAAGAAGGCACGACGACCACGCCGTTCGACATGGTCATGCTCAACGACCTCGACCGGTTCCATCTGGTCATCGACGTCATCGACCGGGTCCCCGGCCTCGGCGAGCGAGCGGCGTTGCTACGCCAGCAGATGGTCGACGCCCGCCTCGCCGCCCGCGCCTACACCAGGGAACACGGCGAGGACGACCCGGCGATCAGCGGCTTCACCTGGCCGCACTGACGTCGGAGTCCGCGTCGTGGTCCCCGTCGGAGTCCTCGTCGTCGCCGGCGAGTCGGTAGGGTGCGATTGTTCGGGTGGTGCCGCTGGGGCTGGTCCATTTGGTGGCTCGGTCGGCGCGCATCTCTGCATCCCAGCCGGCGTGGGTTTTGGCGCGGTGGTGGCGGCGGCAGCGGGGGCGGACGTTGACCTCGTCGGTGCGCCCGCCGGCGTGGTGGTCGATCGTGTGGTCGGCGTCGCAGCGGGTGGACGGGACGGAACACCCCGGGCCGTCGCAGGTCGGGCGGGAGGCGACCAGGAAGTCACGCAGCGCCTGGCGGGGACGGTAGCTCGCCGCGCCGATCCCGATGAGCGCGCCGGTGTCCTCGGCGAGGCAGAACCGGCGCCAGTCGGCGTCCGCGGCGATCTCGCGCAGGTGGGCTGCGGTGATCGCGCCGTACCCGTCGAGGTGGCCAGGGTCGTCGCGCAGCCCGAGCAGGGTGCGAATCCCGCCGGTGGCGTTCACCGTGGCCCGGCGACCGTGCCGCCTGGGCAGCGTGGGGTCGGCGAGCTGCGCGGCGCACAGGTCGACCAGCGCATCCGCGCGGCGGGCATCGAGGCTGCGCAGCCAGGGTTGCTGGTCGAGTCCGTCATGGCGGCCCTCGTCGCCCTCGTGTCGCTCAGATCCATCCTCGATCGGGCCTGCTGCACCGTCACCGGACTGAGCAAGGCCGGGGAATCCGGCGGCGAGCTCGGCTCGGTCGGCTTCGCCGTAGCGGTCGGCGATGGCGGTGAGCGCAGCAAGAACGGTGGCGGCATCCTGAGCGCGCAACTCGGCGTAAATCGCGGCCATGCCGTCGGGAAGCTTCCACATCCGCACGCATCGGGTGGCGACCGCGCGCTGACGACGGCGCTCGGCATCGCCGTCGACGGAGAGGACCGCACGGTCGAGCGTGCGCCGCCAGGTCGCGGCGTCCCGGTCGATCTCCCAGCTCGCCACCATGCGCGCATCGACCTGGTCCCGCTGCCAAAGGTCAAGATGTTCGGTGGCGGTGGCGACGCAGCGAGCCATCGGCCAGGAGATCTCGCCCCGCTCGAGCGCCGAGCGCACCCCGGGTAGACCGGCGAGGATCGCCCGGGTCACGGACAAATCGCTGGCCGCGCTGCGGGTCGACTGGCCGGTGACCAGCGCGACCTGGGCGGCACCGAGGTCCTCGACGGCGATCGGGCCTTGGACCGCTTCGTGGGCCTGGGCCGCGCCGACCGCGGCCTCCCCCCGCCGCAGTTGGCACCACGCGGTGCAGCGCTCCCAGCACAGCAGGTAGCGATCGCGCTCGTCGGCCGTCATCGGCTCGTCCCGGATGCCCTCAAGGACCATCACGAGGTCGGCGCCTGGCTCGGTGACCAGCAGTTCGTCAAGGACCTCGTCGAGGCCGGTGCCGTCAAGCAACACGCCGGCCAGCTGCTCGTCGGCCGACCTCGTCGACCCGCGCCTTGTTGCCGACTCGAACATATGTTCGATTATGGTGCATCAACGAGCGGGTGTCAACTGTCATGTCTCACGACATCGGTGACGCTTCTGTGTCAGGACATCGGTGACACTTTCGGGGTTCGTGGTGGTGACACTTCTGGCCCGAGTCTCGGGCGATGGCATCCAGCGAACCGATCGATCCTCGTGTCCGTCTTGCGATCTCGCAGTGGCCGGATGACGCGCCCCGTGGGGCGGTGTCGACGTTCTGTGCCGAGCACGGCATCTCCCGCAAGTCGTTCTATGAGTTACGAAAACGGGCGATGGTCGACGGGCCGGCGGCGGTGCTCGAGCCCCGGTCTCGGCGGCCGCGCTCGAGCCCGTCAATGCTGGCCGACCAGGTCAAGTCCCAGGCGGTGCAGGTTCGCGCGGCGCTGGAGGCGTCTGGTCTTGATCATGGGCCGATCAGCGTGCACGACAAGATGCGGGCGATGGGCCTGTCTCCGGTGCCGTCCACGGCGTCGCTGGCGCGGATCTTCCGCGAGGCTGGCGTGGCCCGGCTGGAGCCGAAGAAGAAACCCCGCTCGGCATGGCGCCGGTTCGTCTATCCGGCGCGAGATGACACGAGCGGGTGTCAACTGTGATGTCTCGGCTTAGTCCGCGGCCTTGATCGTGCAGAGCGAGTCGCCAGAACTGACCACGGCACCGACCTTCGCCGCCAGGTCGCCCACCGTCCCTGCCTGGTGCGCATTGATCGGCTGCTCCATCTTCATCGCCTCGAGGACGACGACAAGCTCTCCGGCCTCGACGGTCTGACCCTCCTCGACCGCGACCTTCACGATCGTGCCTTGCATCGGTGCGGTGAGGCTGTCGCCCGAGGCACCGGCCGATGAGGTGCTCGCCTTGTGGCTCGACGGCGGCTTGCGGGATGCCCGGGCGGCCGACCCGCCGCCACCCGACGCCAGACCGGCCGGCAGCGTGACCTCGAGGCGGCGCCCGCCCACTTCGACCGTAATCCGCTCACGATCGGTCACGGTGCCGTCGGTGGTGGCTCCGTAGGGTTCGACCGAGCCGGTCCACTCGGTCTCGATCCAGCGAGTGTGGATGGAAAACGGTGCGGAGGTGAATGCCGGGTCGTCGAGAATCTGGCGGTGGAACGGGATGATCGTGGGCATCCCCCCGACCTCGAACTCCTCCAGTGCGCGCCGCGACCGGGCGATCGCCTCGTCCCTGCTGGCGCCGGTCACGATCAACTTGGCCAGCAGCGAGTCGAACGCGCCGGGCACGGTGTCACCCGCGACGTAGCCGGCGTCGACTCGAACGCCCGGACCGCTGGGCAGCGACCACGCGGTGATCTTGCCGGGCGCGGGCAGGAACCCTCGGCCGGCGTCCTCGGCGTTGATCCGAAACTCGATCGAGTGGCCTCGAGGCACCGGGTCGGAGTCGCGCAGATGCTGTCCGTCGGCGATGGCGAACTGGGCCCGGACGAGATCCACCCCGCTGGTCTCCTCGGTCACCGGGTGCTCCACCTGGAGCCGGGTGTTGACCTCGAGGAAGGAGATGGTGCCGTCCTGGGCGACGAGGAACTCGCAGGTGCCGGCTCCGGCGTACCCGGCCGCTTTGGCGATCGCCTTGCTCGCTGAGTACAGCCGTTCGAGCTGGTCGTCGGTCAAAAACGGTGCCGGTGCTTCCTCGACGACCTTCTGGTGGCGGCGCTGCAGCGAGCAGTCGCGGGTGCCGACCACGACTACCTGCCCGTGCTGATCGGCAAGGATCTGGGTCTCGACGTGGCGCGGTTTGTCGAGGTAACGCTCCACGAAGCACTCGCCGCGACCAAAGGCGGCCAGCGCCTCTCGCACAGCGCTGTCGTAGAGCTCCTCGATTTCCGCTCGCTCGCGGGCGACTTTGAGCCCTCGCCCGCCACCGCCGAAGGCGGCCTTGATCGCGATCGGCATGCCGTATTCGTCGGCGAAAGCGAGCACCTCGGCGACGCCGTCGACCGGGTTCGGCGTTCCGGGTGCGAGCGGCGCGCCGACCTCGGCGGCGATGTGACGGGCCTTGACCTTGTCACCGAGCGCGTCGATCGCGCTCGGGGGTGGTCCGATCCAGGTCAGCCCGGCGTCGATGACGGCCGTGGCGAAGGCGGCGTTCTCGGACAGGAACCCGTAGCCGGGGTGGATGGCGTCCGCCCCCGAGCGTTTGGCGATGTCGAGCACCTTGGTGACATCGAGATAGGTGTCCGCCGGAGTGCTGCCGACAAGCCCGTAGGACTCGTCCGCAAGGTGGACATGCTGGGAGTCCAGGTCGGAGTCGGCGTAGATCGCCACACTGACCAGTCCGGCGTCGCGGCAGGCCCGCTCGACCCGGACCGCGATCTCACCTCGGTTGGCGATCAGCACCTTGCGCATGGCGAAGACTCTATTCAGGACGCCGTTCGGCGGTGCGGGCGAGGCCGGTCGACCGCTCGGTCTCACGATCCGTGGCATGCTCCCGGCGTGAGCAACGCGCCCTTCTCGCACTTCCAGAGCGAGATCTATCTCAACGGCACGGCGGGGATCTACCCCGCCTTCCCGGTGGAGCCCGGTGCCCTCGAGGCCGCCGCGGCGGAAGTGCTCGCTCCGGAGGTGTTCGGCTACGTGGCCGGGGCCGCGGGCACCGAACGCAGCGCCCGAGCCAACCGGGACGCGTTCGACCGCTGGCGCATCGTCGCGCGGTTGTTGCGCGACGTGAGCGTCCGGGACCTCTCGACGACCGTGCTCGGTACGCCGATGCCGGCTCCGGTCGCGTTCGGGCCGGTGGGGGTGCAGGGGATCGTGCACCCGGACGGTGAGGTCGCGGTCGCGCGCGCCGCGGCCGGCCTCGGGCTGCCGTTCTCGCTGTCGACGGTGTCGTCGTACACCATCGAGGACGTGGCCGTCGCCGGCGGCGACGCGCCGCGGTGGTTCCAGCTGTACTGGCCGAAGGATCGGGAGGTGGGCGCCTCGCTGCTCGACCGGGCGGCGGCGGCCGGGTTCTCCGCGCTCCTGCTCACCCTGGACACGTTCATCCTGGCCTGGCGCCCGCGCGACCTGATGCACGGCTACCTGCCGTTCCTGCACGGCGTCGGGCTGTCCAACTACTTCTCCGATCCCGCGTTCCGCGCTGGGCTTGCCGCCCCGCCCGAGGAGAACCCAACCGCGGCGATTCTGCATTGGCAGTCGATGTTCGGTGACCCGAGCAACACGTGGGCCGATCTCGCCTGGGTTCGCGAGCACTGGGCCGGGCCGATCGCGGTCAAAGGCATCCTGCATCCCGACGACGCCCGGCGGGCGGTCGACTGCGGGATGGAAGCGGTGCTGGTTTCCAACCACGGTGGCCGGCAGATCGACGGCTCGATCGCCGCGCTCGAAGCGCTCCCCGCGGTGGTTGACGCGGTCGGTGGCCGGGCCGAGGTGCTCTTCGACTCCGGGATCCGGACGGGATCCGACGTCGTCAAGGCCCTCGCGCTCGGAGCGGCCGCGGTGCTGATCGGGCGGCCCTACATTTACGGACTCGGGCTCGGCGGCGAGGCCGGCGTGCGCCATGTCATGGCGTGTCTGCTCGCCGAACTCGACCTGTCGATGGCGTTGGCGGGCTGCCCAACGCTGGAAGATGTCGGGCCGGAGGTCCTTGCCCATATACCGTGATTCAGTGCTAGCGCCCGAATCTTCCGCCGGCTTGTCCGCGCTGAGGTTCCGGCGGCTGCATGAAGGAACCCGCATCCGAACCGCCGCGGGCCAGCCACTCTCCCACCGCCTGCTCGAGATCTGGGAACGCCGCGACGTGCTGCGGATGTTGACCGAGCGAGGCCTGCGGCAAAAGTACGGCGGATCGGTTCTCGGCTACGCGTGGTCATTCCTCGAACCGGCGCTGCTCATCACGACCTACTTTCTGTTACTGAAGATCTTCCATCGCAGCTACCCGATGTACCCGCTGTTCATCGGTTCGGCGGTCCTGCCCTGGCAGTGGTTCAGCCAGACGGTGAACTCCTCCACCACGACGCTGCGTCAGAATCGCAAGCTGATCACCTCGATCGCCCTGCCGCGCGAGATCTACCCGCTCGCCGACGTCGCCCAGAAATCGATCGAGTTCCTGCTGAGCATGCCGATCGTGCTGCTCGTCGCGTGGGTGTACGGCGCGCGCCCGAGCCGCTTCCTGATCGCCTGGCCGATGGTCACCGTGTTCGAGTTGATGATCTGCGTCGGTGTGGGGCTGCTCATCTCGTCGCTGAACACGGTCGTCCGCGACGTCCAGCGCGGGATCGGTCTCGTGATCCGGATGATGTTCTACCTCGTGCCGGTGCTGTATCCGCTGGCGAGACTCTCCCCACCGGTCCAGCGGATCTACTCCTACAACCCGCTCGTCGGAATCATCGAGACGAATCGCGCGGTCTGGTTCCCGGCGTACTGGACGGGCTGGCGGCCGGTCTATTTCTCCGCGATCGGCGCCGTGGTCATGCTCGTGCTCGGCGTGGTGGTGTTCACCCGACTCGAGCGCAGCGTGCTGAAAGAGCTGTGACGATGGCGGCCACCTCCGGACAGCCGACCGGCAACGCCATCGAGGTCAAGAATCTCGGGATCAAGTTCTCCGTCAACCGCCGCCGGCGGCTGGAGTTGAAGAACCTGTTCATCCAGGGGGTGTCCGCCACCGGCGCCGACTACTGGGCGCTGCGGCACGTGTCGTTCAAGATCGCCAAGGGGGAGTCGGTCGGCGTCGTCGGGCGCAACGGATGTGGCAAGAGCACGCTGCTCCGGCTGATCGCCGGCGTGATGCTGCCCGACGAGGGTCAGATCAGGGTCGACGGCGGCGTCGGAGCGATGATCGAACTCTCTGCGGGGTTTGTGAGTGACCTCACCGCCCGGGAGAACGTCTACCTGATCTCCTCGCTGCACGGTTTCACCCGGGAGCAGACCGACGAACGCTTCGACGAGATCATGAAGTGGGCAGGGGTCGCGCGGTTCGTCGATACGCCGGTGGGCCACTTTTCGAGTGGGATGCGGGCGCGCCTCGCATTCTCCATCGTGACCCGGATGGAGGAGCCGATCCTGCTCGTCGACGAGGTGCTCGCGGTCGGTGACAAGGCGTTCAAGCGCAAGTGCGGCGTCGTCATCGACGGGATCCTCAACGAGGGCCGGACCATGCTCCTGGTGTCCCACAACGAGAACGACCTGCGGCGGTGGTGCACGCGCGGGATCTACCTGCGACGTGACGAGAAGCTGGTCGAGGGCCCGATCGAGGACATTCTCGATCTCTACCTCAGCGATGACGACGGCACGTGAGGGCGGGACCGCACCCGGCCCGGAGGTGGGCGTGACCTCGCCGGCGCGGCCGAGTCTGGCCGAGCTGCGTGCCGTGTCGCAGCCGGACTCGGTGGTCGGCCGGGCGAGCGCCGAGCACTGGGCGGGCCGGCTCTACATGCGGCACCTGTCGGTCTATCTGACCCGGCTTCTCGTCCCGACCAGGGTGAGCGCCGACGCAGTCACCTGGATGCTGATCGTCACCGGGATCGCCGCGGTCGCGGTTCTCACCGTCCCGTATTGGTGGACGGCGTTGATCGCGGTGCTGCTGATCCAGCTCCAGGGCTACCTCGACTGCGTCGACGGTGAGCTCGCTCGTTGGCGCGGCCAGACCGGACCGCTCGGGATCTATCTCGATCGGATCGCCCACTACGTCACCGACGCCGGGCTGGTGGCTGCCGTCGGCGTTCACGCCGACGGCGGGTTGACCTCGATCGGCGCCTGGACGACGGTCGGGTTGGCGGGCTCGTTCTTCGTCCTGATCAGCAAGTCGGAGACCGACCTGGTCCACACTGCGCGCGCTCTGTCCGGTCGGCCGCCGGTCACGGACACCGTCAGCGTGGCCGTTCCTCGGGCGGGAGCGATCCGCCGGTTGCGCGCGATGGCCCGCCGGATCCCGTTCAACCGGGCGTTGCTCGCCATGGAGCTGACGTTCCTCGCGTTCCTCGCCTCGGTCATCGACGCGTGTCAGGGCACCCTGACCGCGATGCAGGTGCTCAGCGTCGCGCTCCTCGCGGTCGCCATCATCGTGGCGGTCGGCCACCTCGCGTCCATCATCACCTCGGACCGCATGCGGTGAGCACCCCTGGGCGGGTAGGCGTGGTCGTGCTCACTCAGGGTCGCCGACCGGCCGAACTCGCTCGGGCCCTCGACAGCGTGGCCCGACAGACCGGCGTCGAGACCGATGTGGTCGTCGTCGGCAACGGTTGGGATCCCGTGGCGGCGCAGGCTCCGCTCGGCCCCGGGGTGCGGTCGGTCTTCCTGCCGGACAACGTGGGGATCCCGGCCGGCCGCAACCGCGGAGTCGGCTCGGTCGCCGGGGAGTATCTGTTGTTCCTCGACGACGACGCCTGGCTCGGATCCGAGGATTTCTTGCGCCGCGCGATCGAGCTGTTCGGTTCGGATCCGGGGATCGGACTGATCCAACCGCGGGTGGTCGACCCGGACACCGGTACGGCGCGGCACTGGATCCCGCGCATGCGCAAGGGTGAGGCGACGGAGTCCGGGAACGTCTTCTCGTGCTGGGAGGGCGCGGTTGTCCTGCCGCGGGACGTCTTCGAGGCGGTGGGTGGCTGGGCGGACCCGTTCTTCTACGCCCACGAGGGGATCGAGCTCGCCTGGCGGGTGTGGGATCAGGGTCGCCGCGCCTGGTACGCCGGAGCCCTCGTGGCCAATCACCCCCGGGTCGAGCAAACCCGGCACGCCGACTACTACCGGCTCAACGCCCGCAACCGAGTGTGGCTCGCGCGCCGCAACCTTCCGATCGTGGTTGTTCCGGTCTACGTCGGGACCTGGACCTGCGTCCAGATCGTGCGGTGGGCGAGACGCCCATCGATCCTGCGGGCGTGGTTCGCGGGCTGGCAAGAGGGCTGGCGAACCGATCCGGGCGAACGGCGACCGATCGGCTGGCACACGGTCATTCGGATGGCGCTCGCGGGCCGACCACCGGTCGTGTAGACCGCGGGCGGCGGAGCCTCGGCGGTGCGGAGTCCGGGGCCGCGGCCCCCACGGACGGTAGGCTGCGGCGGTCATGGAACCGCACGACAGGAGGCGCCGTACCGTCGCCGTCGTCCTCGCCGGAGGCGTCGGGACGCGGGTCGGTCTCGGAACGCCGAAGCAGCTGCTCCGGATCGCCGGGAAGCCGATCATCGAGCACACCCTGGCGGCCTTCGAGGCGGCCACCGACGTCGACGAGGTCATCGTCATGATGACACCCGGCTACGTCGGTGACATCGAGGCGATCGTCGAGCAGCGCGGGCTGCGCAAGGTGACCGCGGTTCTCGAAGGCGGCGAGACCCGCAACGACACGACCTGGCTCGCCCTCGAGCAACTCGGCACGCGGGAGTGCAACGTCCTCTTCCACGACGCCGTGCGGCCGCTCATCACCCAGCGGATCGTGCGCGAGTGCGTCAACGCCCTCCGCACCTACGAAGCCGTGGACGTCGCGATTCCCTCGGCCGACACGATCGTCGTCGTCGAGGGTTCGGTCATCACCGCCATTCCGGACCGCGCCGCGCTGCGCCGCGGCCAGACCCCGCAGGCCTTCCGGCTCGCCACGATCCGCCGGGCCTACGAGCTCGCCCGCCAGGACCCGAACTTTGCCGCGACCGACGATTGCAGCGTCGTCCTCCGCTACTTGCCCGACGTCGACATCCACGTCGTTGAGGGCTCCGAGCACAACCTGAAGGTGACCGCGCCCGTCGACCTGTTCATCGCCGACAAGCTCTTTCAGCTCAGCTCCTCTACCGTCGAGAGACTCTCGAGTCCGGCCGAGTACGCCGAACACCTCCGTGGCCGGGTCGCCGTGGTCTTCGGTGGGAGCTATGGCATCGGTCACGAGACCGCCGCGCTGCTCGAGGGCTATGGCGCGACGGTGCATTCCTTCAGCCGCACCACCACGAGCACCCACGTGGAGGACCCCGCCGACGTGGCGGCCGCGCTCGCCCGCGCCCATGGCGAGAGCGGCCGGATCGACTACATCGTCGTCACGGCCGGGGTGCTGAACATCGGCCCGCTCAGCGAGGTCGACGACGGCGTTGTCGCGGAGTCGATCGCGGTCAACTACACCGCACCCGTCCAGATCGCCCGGCTCGGCTTCCCCTACCTCGAGGAGACCAAGGGCAACCTGCTGTTGTTCACCTCGAGCAGCTACACCCGCGGTCGGGCGAACTACAGCCTCTACTCCTCCTCGAAGGCCGCGGTCGTGAACCTGACGCAGGCGCTCGCCGAGGAGTGGAGCGCGCACGGCGTGCGGGTCAACTGCGTGAATCCGGAGCGGACGGCGACGCCGATGCGCACGAAGGCGTTCGGGGTCGAGCCCGCGGGCGACCTGCTCGATGCGACCGAGGTGGCTCGCACCTCGGTCGACGTACTCGTCGCGGACGTGACCGGACAGGTGATCGACGTACGCCGGCCGGTCCAGGCGGTGGGCGGCGGGCAAGGTACCGCTGAGGCCGTTGCGGCGCAAGTCGAGCTCCAGGAGGCCGCGGCAGCCGACGAGGCTGCCCGGCAACACGGCGCGTCGTGACCGAAGAGCGCGCGCTGGACGTCTCGGACTCGGGGGGCGAGGAGGGCGGCCGAGGGCAAAATTTCGCCCCGCGCCCGACCGGTCTGCTGGTACTGCTGTGCTACGGGCTCCTACCGATCGCGGGCGTGTTCGGGCTGCCGGTCCTCGCGCTCGTGCTCGTGGTGGTCACCCAAGCGCTCGACCTGCTCGTGGTCGCCGAGGTGCCCGACGTACGCGTCGCGCTCGCGCGTGGCCAATTCGGGATCGCGACGCGCACCGTCGCTCGCGAGGCCTCGGTTGTCTTGCTGGTGTTTGCCTCGGCGTGGACCGACCGCGCCAACATCCGGGCGACCGCCGTGCTCGTGCTCGCCGTGGCCGGGTTGCGCGTTGCCTACCAGCTGCTGCTCGTGCTGGTGCGCCGTCGCTCGGTCCTTCCGGTGGAGACCCGCAACATCGACCTCAGCGGAATCCGCCCACCTCCGAGCCTTCCGGACGTGATGAAGCGCCAGCTGTCGGAGCGACTTCACCTGCTGTCCGCGATCGCCCTCGTCGGAGCCGTGATCGCGGTCATGGCGAAGCAACCGCCGATCGGGTACGCGATCGTGGGCGCCGTCGTGGCGGTCGAGCTGGCGGGTGTCCTTGCCGCCGGGTTGTGGTTGGTCCGCTCTCGGGGGTCCCTCGTGCGCGAGCGTTACCTCGCCGAGGTTCACCGGCGAGTGCTGCGCGATGCCCCGGAGGTGATGCTCTACCACACCGGCACGATCGACTCGGTCCATCAGGTGGACATGTGGCTGCGCGCGTGTGAACGGCTCAACCGGCCGGTGCTCGTCGTCCTGCGCGAGCGGCTCTACGAGCCGGACCTGGCGCGGACCACGTTGCCCGTCGCGTGCATTCCCGATGCGGTGGACTTCATGACCTTCACGCTGCCCTCGGTCCGGGTGGCGCTCTACACCGCGAATGTCGGGAAGACGATCCATATGCTTCGCGAACCCGGGGTGTGCCACGTCTTCATCGGGCACGGTGACAGCGACAAGACCGCGTCGTTCAACCCGTTCAGCCGGGTGTACACGCAGGTGTGGGTGGCGGGTGAGGCGGGCCGGGATCGCTACCGCCGAGCGGCGGTGGGCGTTCGGGACGAGGACATCGTCGAGGTCGGCCGGCC
Source organism: Mycobacteriales bacterium (assembly GCA_035501255.1). Lineage (GTDB taxonomy): Bacteria > Actinomycetota > Actinomycetes > JAFAQI01 > JAFAQI01 > JAFAZI01. The sequence goes on from DATJWM010000060.1 coordinate 76,159, forward strand.
GCAGCTCGAGCACATCGCGGTCGCGACCGAACCGATCGGGGACCGACCGATGACCGTGCTCTACGCCCCGACTTGGGAGGGCTGGACGGGCGACCCGGCGCATACGTCCTTGATTCGCACCGGACCCGCTCTGGTCGAGCGACTGGTCCGCCTCACCGGTGTTCGGGTTCTGTACAAGCCGCACCCGTTCACCGGCACCGTCAGCCGGGATGCCGCCGCGGCCGATGCCCGGATTCGTAGCGTGCTGTCCCGGGCCGGGGGAGGGCACACAACGATCGCCGGCAGCGCGCCGACGATCTATGAGTGCTTCAACGACGCGGACCTGTTGGTCGCGGATATCTCGAGCGTCCTGTCCGACTTCATCTTCAGCGAGAAGCCCTACGTCGTGGCGAACCTCACCGGACGCTCCGAGGAGGAGTTCCGGGCGGCGTACCCCAGCGCCAGCAAGGCCTACCTGCTCGACCCGGCGGGTGAGCGGATCGGCGCCATCATCGACCTGGTGCGCGACGGCGACCCGCTGGCGGCCGAGCGGCGGCAGCTCAAGCACTACCTGCTCGGCCCGGACGAACCCGACGCGATGACCCGGTTCGCGGCCGCGGTCGACGCCGCGTACGACGAGGCGGTCGCGGCGTCCCCGACCCGGATCGCGGCCGGCCGCGAGGACTAACCCGGGGTCAGGCCTTGGTTCGGGTTCCTTTGACGAGCCCGCTTGCTACCCAGGCGGGCAGCGGTGTGCGCAGCGGCTCCGGGCCGGCTTCGCCGCCGGGTCGGGTGCTCAGGACGGCGACGAGCGCGGCCACCTCCTCAGGCGTCGGCTCGCCGCCGCGCACCACCCGTAGCAACGGCGGCGCGGTCGGCTCCGGCTCCGTGGTCATAGCGGGATGTTCCCGTGCTTCTTCGGCGGGAGCGACTCGCGCTTGGTGCGCAGGATGCGCAGTGCCTTGATCACTTCGCGACGGGTGGTCGACGGCCGGATGACGGCGTCGACGTAGCCGCGCTCGGCGGCGATGTAGGGGTTGGCGAAGTGGTCCTCGTAGTCGGTGATCAGCTCGCTGCGCTTGGCATCGGCGTCGTCGGCATCGGCGATGGTGCGCCGATGCAGAATGTTGACCGCGCCCTGCGCGCCCATGACCGCGATCTCGGCCGTTGGCCAGGCGAGGTTGATGTCGGCCCGAAGGTGTTTGGATCCCATCACGTCGTACGCGCCGCCATAGGCCTTGCGGGTGATGACGGTGACCTTGGGCACGGTGGCTTCCGCGTAGGCGTACAGCAGCTTCGCGCCCCGCCGGATGATGCCGTTCCACTCCTGCGCCGTGCCGGGCAGGAATCCCGGTACGTCGACGAAGGTCAACACCGGCACGTTGAACGCGTCGCAGGTGCGCACGAAGCGGGCCGCCTTCTCCGAGGCGTCGATGTCGAGTGTCCCGGCGTACTGCATCGGCTGGTTGGCGACCACTCCCACGGAGTGGCCGTCGACTCGGCCGAACCCGCACACGATGTTCGGCGCGAAGAGCGCATGGACCTGAAGGAAGTCCGCGTCGTCAAGGACGTGTTCGATGACGGTGGTGATGTCGTAGGGCTGGTTGGCGGAGTCCGGCACGAAGGTGTCGAGGTAGGTGTCCGGCTCGAGTGCGTCGAGGTCTTCCTCGTCGTAGGACGGTGGCTGTTCCATGTTGTTGCTGGGCAGGAAGGCGAGTAGCGCGCGGGTCAGGTCGAGTGCTTCGGACTCGCCCGCGGACATGAAGTGCGCGACGCCGGACTTCGAGTTGTGGCTCCGAGCGCCGCCGAGGTCCTCCATCGTCACGTCCTCGCCGGTGACCGTCTTGATCACGTCCGGACCGGTGATGAACATGTGGGAGGTCTGGTCGACCATGACGATGAAGTCGGTGATCGCGGGCGAATAGACGGCGCCGCCGGCGCACGGACCCATGACGAGCGATACCTGCGGGATCACGCCCGAGGCCATGACGTTGCGGTAGAAGATCTCCGCGTAGAGGCCGAGCGCGACCACGCCCTCCTGGATCCGGGCACCACCGGAGTCGTTGATCCCTACGACGGGACACCCGGTCTTCATCGCGAGGTCCATGACCTTGCAGATCTTCTCGCCGAAGACCTCGCCGAGTGACCCGCCAAAAACGGTGAAGTCCTGGCTGAACACGCAGATCTGGCGTCCGTTGACGGTGCCGTAGCCGGTGACCACGCCGTCGCCGTACGGTCGCTCGTCGGCCATCTCGAAGTCGTGGGCGCGGTGGCGCGCGAGCGCGTCGAGCTCGACGAAGGAGCCCGGGTCGAGCAACAGGTCGATCCGCTCCCGGGCGGTCATCTTGCCGCGGGCGTGCTGCTTGTCGACCGCCCGCTTCGAGCCGGCGTGCACGGCCTCGTCGATCCGGTGGGTGAGGTCCTCGATCCGACCGGCCGTCGTGTGTGGAGGCGGCGTCTCCTGTGGTTGCGCGCTCATGGGCTCGTAGCGTACGGCGCGCGGATCCGGCGTCCGGACGCGCCCGGGCCCTACCCTTCGACGGTGACCTCGCAGTGGAGCGATCTGTCGCGACCCCCGCTGTCGGCGGATCGGCTCCAGCGCGCGCTTGCCGGCGACCGGCTCTGGCACGCGGTGATGGTGGTTGCCAGCACGGAGTCGACGAACGCGCTCGCCGCCGCCCGTGCCCGCGACGGGGTGCCCGCGGGTCTGGTCATTCTGGCCGAGGAGCAGACGGCTGGACGCGGGCGTCTTGACCGGGTCTGGCAGTCGCCGGCTCGCGCCGGCGTGTTGATGTCGTTCGTGCTGCGACCCACCACCAGTCCGGGGACCTGGCCGCACCTCCCGCTGATCGCCGGGCTGGCGGCGCTCGAGGCCGTCATCGCGGTTGCCCACGTCGATGCCGCGCTCAAGTGGCCGAACGACGTCCTGGTCGGCGCCCGCAAGCTGGGAGGGATCCTGACCGAGCGGGTGGATGACGCGGTGGTCGTCGGGATCGGCGTGAACGTGTCCACCCGCGCCGAGGAGTTGCCACCCGAGGGTGCGACCAGCCTGGCGCTCGCCGGCGGGGTTACCGACCGGGAGCCGCTCGTCAAAGAGATCCTGCGCTCCTTCGGCCGGCGGTACGCCGAGTGGAGCGACAGCGGCGGCCGCGCGAGCGCGGTTCTGCCGGCGTATCGCGAGCGGTGCGAGACGATAGGACGCGACATCCGGCTCGACCTGCCCGGAGGACGCGCGGCGGTGGGCACGGTGACGAATGTCGACGACGAGGGGCGGCTGGTCGTGCGGGACGCCGTCGGCGGCGAGGAACACGCCTGGCCGGCAGGCGACGTCGTCCACATCCGCGCGCCGACCGAGGGGGACCGACTCTGATGGCATTCCCGCAGAGCATTCTCGATGCCGGCGAGGTGGTGGTGCGCAGCATGCGTCCGCACTGGCGTCGGCTGGTGTTCCCGGTTCTGCTTCTTCCGGTCGTCGTGGGCTTCGGAACCTACGGCATCCTCACGCTTCGCCGGCATGGCGCGGCCGGTCGGGATGGCGGCTGGGTGGCCCTCGCGATCGGGCTGCTGATCCTCGCCCGCTGGACGTTGCGGCCCTTCCTGTTCTGGCTCTCCACCCGCTACTGCCTGACCAACCGCCGGGTCCTCATGCGAAGCGGGGTTCTGTCGCGCAGCGGGCGAGACATTCCGCTGACCCGGATCAACGACGTCTCCTTCCAGCGCACGCTCGTGGAGCGGTTCTTCGGATCCGGCACGTTGACGATCGAGTCCGCGGGTGAGCGCGGTCAGGTCGCGATCAAGGACGTGCCGCAGGTCGAGGCCGTCCAGCGCGACATCTACCGGCTCGTCGAGGCCGAGACGCAGCGGCTGCGCTGATCGTCGCGGTGACGCGCGGGTCGGCGCGAGCAGGATTCACCCGCCGTCGGTTTGAATGGTGGTGTGCGGAGGACGCGAGCCGGGATGGTGATCGCGCTCGGCGTGGTGGTCGCACTCACGGTCGCGTTCGTCACCGCTGCCGGGGGATGGCCGTGGTGGACAGCCGCAGCGCTGCTCGGGTGGGCAGGATGTGAGATCGCGCTCGCCCGGGTCGTCCCGTCGTTCGCGGCGCAGGTGGCCGACCTCGGAGCCGGCCGGGCGGTGCGGATCGCGCTCAGCGCGGTCGTCATCGTCCTGGTTGCCGGGAGGCTCACGCTCACCACCGGTCACCTGGTCGGCGTGGCGACGGCGGTGGCGGTGATCGTCGTGCTCGACCTGCTCTCGGGCGCGCTCGACCGCTATCTCCTCGCCGTCCGGCGGCCACCGCTCATGACGAGCGGGCTCGATCTGTCGGGGGCTCTCCCGGCGGCCTCGCCCTCGCGCCTCCTGGCCCGGATCGACGGTGTCGCGTGCCTGGCCGTCGTGGTCGTCGCCGTCGGGCTCGCGATCACGCCGAACGGGGCCCACTCCGCCCGGATCGCCGCCCTCACACTGGCAGTCGCGGTGGTGCTCGCGGCGGTTCCGGTCGGGGTCCTCGCGCCCCGCGCGTTCTCGGCCCGGCGGACCCACGCTCGCGCGCGCGCCACCTCCGCCGCACAGGCTGCCGTCGCCGGGTACGCCGCGCAGGTCGTGCTCTACTTCGCGGCGACCCCTTCGGAGCTCTACCAGGTGCGGATGTGGTTGGAGCCACTGCAGCGGCTCGATCGTCGGGTGGCGGTCGTTGTCCGTAGCCATGAGGTGATGGACGCGCTCGGCGAGGTCGGTGTGCCGGTCATCTGCACGCCCTACAGCGGCCTGCTCGCCGGCCTGCCGTTCGCGGACCCCTTCGTGGCGCTGTTCGTCACCCACAGCGGGGACAACCTGCCGATGCTTCGGCGCGCGGACGCGCGGACGGTCTTCGTCGGACACGGCGACAGCGACAAGGCGGACAGCGCCAACCCGTTCGCCCGGGTCTATGACGAGGTCTGGGTGGCCGGACCGCTCGGGCGACGGCGGTATTCCGCCGAGACCGTGGGCGTGGCCGACCGGGCGATCGTCGAGGTCGGGCGCCCGCAGGTCGCCCGACCGCGGTCCGCTCCGCCGGCCCGGACGACTATCGTGTACGCCCCGACCTGGGAGGGTTGGGGGGACGATCCGCATCACAGTTCGCTGGCCTGGATCGGCCCGTCATTGGTCGATGCCCTGCTCGCTCGCGGCGTCCAGGTGCGCTACCGACCCCATCCGCTCACGGGTCGACGAAGCGAACAGTTGCGGCTCGCGCATCGGCGGATCCTCGACCGGATCGGACAGGTGCCGGCCGAGGAGACCCTGTTCCAGACCTTCGAGTCCGCGTCTGCTTTGATCGGCGACGTGTCGAGCGTGATCAGCGAGTTCCTGGTCTTCGATCGCCCCTACGCCGTCCCCGACACTCGGGGACTGGGGCCCGCAGCCTTCCACGATCGGTTCCCGTCGACGGCGGGTGGGATGGTGATCACCGCGGACCTCGACGGGCTCGACGCCCTGCTGGTCGCGGCCGCGGATGGCCCGGACGCGACCCGGACGGCGCGTCGCGAGTTGTTGGCGGATGCTCTCGGCGATCCGGCGACGGCGCAGTCCCGGTTCGCCGACGCGGTCACCCACCTGCTCGCGCAGTGATCCGGCGGTGACCCGATGACGCCGGCAGCTGACCGGGCTACCCCGACGACGGTCGTGTTCGACCTCGGCAACGTCCTCCTTGACTGGGACCCGGACCGGCTCTATCGCAAGCTGATCGCGGATCCCGAGGAACGGGCGCGCTTCCTCACCGAGGTGGTCACCCCGTCCTGGCACAACCGCCAGGATCGCGGCCGATCGGTTGCCGAGGGCACCGCTGAGCTCATCGCGGCCCACCCCGAGCATGCCGAGCTGATCGGGGCTTACTACGGCCGCTGGGACGAAATGACCGCCGGAGCACTGCCCGCGACGGTCGACGTCGTGCGCGAGCTTCACGACGCCGGCGTGCGCTTGGTGGCGCTGACCAACTGGCCCCGGGAGACGTTCGAGCCGGCGCGCGGACGGTTTCCGTTCTTCCAGTGCTTCGATGGCATCGTCGTCTCCGGCGCGGAGAACATGGCCAAGCCGGATCCGGAGATTTTCGCCCTCGTGCTCGACCGGTACGACGTCGATGCCGCGACCGCGGTGTTCGTCGACGACACCCCGGGGCACGTCAACGCGGCCCGGGGTGTCGGCATGAGCGGGGTGGTGTTCACGCGCGCGGACGTTTTGAGGCGCGACCTGGCCGCGCTCGGACTTCCGGTCCGTGCCGACGTCTCGATCCGGGCGGGCGTGGCCGCGGATCTGCCGGCGCTCACCGAGATCTACAACCACTACGTCCTCACCACGGCGGTGACCTTTGATCTGGACGCGTTCAGCGTCGAGCGGCGCCAGGAGTGGTTCGGGCGTTACCGCTCGACCGGCCCGTACCGCCTGCTCGTCGCGACCCGGGGGGACCGGGTCATCGGGTACGCGACCAGCAGCCCGTTTCGGGACAAGGCCGCCTACGCACCGTCGATCGAGGTAACGGCGTACCTCGCCGCGGACAGCGGTGGCGCCGGGGTCGGCTCGATGCTCTATCAGCAACTGCTTCACGATCTTCGGGGAGAGGATCTGCACCGCGCGTACGCCGCGATCGCACTACCCAACGAGGCCTCGCTCGCCCTGCACCGCCGGTTCGGTTTCCGCGACGTCGGCACGATGACCGAGGTGGGACGCAAGCACGGACGATGGTGGGACGTGCTCTGGATGGAGCGGGACCTGCCCTAGGCCGAACAGGGGCGGTGGACGACGGCTACTCGCCGACACCCCCGTCGACCGCCTCGCGGAGCAGATCCGCGTGGCCGTTGTGCCGCGCGTACTCCTCGATCATGTGCGTGAAGATCCATCGCAGGCTCGGCGCCTGCCCATCCGGCCAGGCGCGGGCGGCTCGATGGTCGAGACCCCCGGCTTCGTACGCGGCCGCGGCGGCCTCCCGAGATCGTTCGGTCGCCTGCTGCCACAGCCCGCGCAAGTCCTCGGGCCGGTCGTCGCTGGCGGACTCCCAGTCCCAGTCCGGCGTGGCCTTCCAGTCGACCGACGCCCAGGGCTCGTGTCGTGGGGCGTTGCGCAGGTACCGGTGGAACCAGACATCCTCGACGAGGGCCATGTGCTTGAGCAGACCACCCAAAGTCATCGTGGTCGGACACAGCGCCTGCCGGAGCTGTTCGGCGTCGAGACCCGCGGTCTTCCAGGCGAGGGTGGCTCGCTGGTAATCGAGGAAGCCGGTGAGGGTGTCCCACTCGTCACCGTTCGCCGGCGGTTCCGGGCGGCCCTGCTCGTCGATGCGTGCGGACATGGATCAGATCCTCCGTTGCGAAACTCAGACGAGCGCTTCGTGCGCGGCCTCCGCCGAGGCCCGTGGCTCAGGGTCGAGGAACACCCAGCGCCGGAAGGACCAGAAGCGCCAGATCGTGCCGAGCGCCGTACCGATCAAGGTCGAGGAGATGTTGTAGGCCAGCGGAGAGTGCAGGCCGAGGATGTACTCGCTGACGAACAGGGGCGCCTCGGAGATCACCAGGCCGACGGCGGAGAGCGCAAGGAACAGTGGGAGCTCCCGCTGGATTCCGGTGTCGTCGCGGTGGCGCCACGTCCAGTGGCGGTTGGCGAAGTAGGAAAAGACGGCCGAGATCGCGGTCGCGAGCCCGAAGCTGACGAGCGGTCCGAAGTTGGCCCAGAAGTGAAAGATGTTGTTCAGGACGGTGGTCAAGGCGAAGGCCACGGCGCCGATCACGCCGAACTTCGCGATTTCGTGAATCAGGTGCTCGAACGTCACGTAGAGACGGTGAACCCGAGCAGCGACCATCCGTCCACCGTATCGGCGCGCTCGGATCATCACGGGAGTGCCATGCGAAAATTGCTGCGTGGAGCATCGACTTAGCCCCGAGCACGAGGCGCTGCGCAAGAGCGTCGAGGCTTTTGCCCGCGAGGTGGTTGCTCCGTCGGCGGCGGAGGCCGATCGCAGCGGCGAGTTTCCGTACCGCGTGATCGCCCAGATGGGTGATATGGGTCTGTTCGGCCTGCCGTTCCCGGAGGAGTACGACGGGATGGGCGGCGATTTCCTCGCGCTATGCCTCGCGATCGAGGAGTTGGCCCGGATCGACTCCAGCGTGGCGATCACCCTGGAGGCCGGGGTCGGTCTCGGGTCGATGCCGATTTACCGCTTCGGCACCGAGGAGCACAAGCGCGAATGGCTGCCCGCGTTGTGCCGCGGTGAGCGGCTGGCAGCGTTCGGGTTGACCGAGCCCGGGGGCGGTTCCGATGCGGGCAACCCCCGGACCACGGCGGTTCTCGACGGGAGTGAGTGGGTCGTCAACGGCAGCAAGGCGTTCATCACCAACTCCGGCACCGACATCACCAACCTGGTCACCGTTTTGTGCCGTACCGGGGAGAAGGCCGACGGCCGCCCCGAGCTGACCTCGATTCTCGTCCCTGTTCCGCGGTCCGGATTCAGCGCGTCGAAGTCCTATGACAAGGTCGGGTGGCACGCGAGCGACACCCGCGAGCTGGCCTTCGCCGACTGCCGGGTGCCCGAGGCGAACGTGCTCGGGGAGCGCGGTCGCGGCTATGCGCAGTTCCTCTCGACCCTCGACGAGGGTCGGGTGGCGATCAGCGCGTTGGCGGTCGGGCTGGCACAAGGGTGCCTGGACGAGTCGGTGCGCTACGCCAAGGAGCGGGAGGCCTTCGGTGCGCCGATCGCGTCGTACCAGGCAGTGGCTTTCAAGATCGCCGACATGCAGATGCGCACGCACGTAGCACGCTGCGCCTATCTCGACGCTGCGTCGCGGATGCTCGCCGGCGAGTCGTTCAAGCGCGAGGCCGCCATCGCGAAGCTGTACTCCACGACGATCGCGGTCGACAATGCCCGCGACGCGACGCAGGTGTTCGGAGGGTATGGGTTCATGAACGAGTTCCCCGTCGCCCGGCACTGGCGGGACGCGAAGATCCTCGAGATCGGCGAGGGTACGTCGGAGATCCAGCGGATGCTCATCGCCCGAGACCTGGGGTTGTGACCAATCGGGTGACCGGCCTGCCGGTCGTGGGAATGATCGGCGCCGGCCAGCTCGCCCGGATGACCCAGCAGGCGGCGATCTCGCTCGGAGTGACCCTGCACGTCCTCGCCGAGTCGCCCACTGATGGCGCGGCCTTGGTGACGCCCGACGTCGAGATCGGTGCGCCGTCGGACTGGAAGGCGGTGGAACGCTTCGCCGAGCTCTGCGACGTCGTCACCTTCGACCACGAGCACGTGCCGGGCGATCTCATCGATGCGCTGGTGGAAGCCGGGGTCACCGTCTACCCGCACTCCAAGGCGTTGATCTACGCCCAGGACAAGCGGGCGATGCGGCAGAAGTTGACCGAACTGGGCCTGCCGGTGCCGCGCTGGTCCGACGACCCGGGCGCGCTGCCACGGCCGTGCGTGGCCAAGGCGGTCACCGGCGGGTACGACGGTCGTGGGGTCTGGATGCTCAAGGAGGGCGACCCGCTCCCCGACGTCGACCTGATCTTCGAAGAGCGGGTGCCGATCGTGCACGAGCTGGCGATCCAGGTTGCGCG
>DATJWM010000061.1:0-13704 GCA_035501255.1 Mycobacteriales bacterium
GGTCAAGTCCCTGGACGTGGTGTAACGGCTGATCTTCGAGTCAGTCGTTAGGAGTCTTGTTGGCTGGGTGCGGTGATGCAGGGCCTCCATTCGTCGATGTCGTCGGGCCAGGGTGCGGGTCGGCCGTGCTCGTCCCAGAAGCCGCTGTCGTCTCCGCCGGCGAGCAGCTCGGCGTTGAGGACGGCGCGGTGCGCCGGGTCGGGGATGGTGGGCTGCGGGTTCATGCCGCTGCCTCGAGCTCGAGCGGGTCGGCGTTGTCGGTGTTGATGGCTTGGGCTCGGGCGAGGACGTCGAGGCCGAGGTAGCGGCGGCCTTCGACCCATTCGTCGTGTTGTTCGGCGAGCACGGCTCCGACGAGGCGGGTGACGGCGTCACGGTCGGGGAAGATCCCGACGACGTCGGTGCGCCGGCGGATCTCCTTGTTGAGCCGCTCGTTGGGGTTGTTCGACCAGATCTGCCGCCAGATCTCTTTCGGGAATTCGGTGAAGGCGAGGATGTCGGCGCGGGCCGCGTCGAGGTGGGCGTGCACGTCGGGTAGCGCCTCGGCGAGGGTGTCGAGCATCTTGTCGTACTGGGCGTGGACCGACTCGGCGTCGGGCTGGTCGTAGACGCTGTGCAGCATCGCCTTCACCCCTGGCCAGGCGCTTTTCGGGGTCACCGACATCAGGTTGGCGGCGTAGTGGGTGCGGCAGCGTTGCCAGCCGGTGCCGGGCAGGTTCGCCGCGATCGCTTCGACCAGACCGGCGTGCGCATCGCTCGTCACGAGCTTGACCCCGGCCAGGCCGCGGGCGACGAGGTCGGCGAAGAAGACGTTCCACGCTTCCTTGGTCTCACTCGTCGCGACCTTCACCCCGAGGACCTCCCGGTGCCCGTCGCCGTTGACCCCGGTCGCGACCAGCACGACAGCGTTGACGACGCGGCGCTGCTCACGGACCTTCATCGTCAACGCGTCAGCGGCGACGAAGGTGAACGGCCCGGCGTCGCCGAGCGGCCGGGTCCTAAACGCCGCGACCTGCTCGTCGAGATCCTTGGCCATCCGGGAGACCTGCGACTTCGACAGCGAGCTGATGCCGAGGGTCTGGACGAGCTTGTCCATCCTGCGGGTGGAGACCCCCAGCAGGTAACAGGTCGCGACCACGCTGATCAACGCCGCCTCAGCCCGTTTGCGTCGCTCGAGCAGCCAGTCCGGGAAGTACGACCCGGTGCGCAGTTTCGGGATCGCCACGTCGATCGTGCCGGCCCGGGTGTCCAGCTCCCGGCACCGGTAGCCGTTGCGGGAGTTCACCCGGTCCGGCGACGCGACGCCGTACTCCGCGCCACACACCGCATCAGCATCCGCGCTGAGCAGCGCGTTGATCACCGTTCCGAGCAGGTGACGCATCAGATCCGGCGACGCGTCGGTCAATGCCTGGCCCAACAAGCCAGCAGGGTCGATCATGTGCGGTGCGGTCATCGCGTGAGTTCCCTTTCGAGAGTGCTGTGGAAGGTTCACTCGAAAGATCACGCGATGGCCGCGCTCACGTCCGGCAGACACGCCGGTGACGATCACGACAACCGCGTTACACCACTATCAGGGACGCAACTGATCCTGCCAACTTCGACCGGCTATGCCTACCCGCCGGTCGTTGCGGGAACGGCGAGCATGTTGCGGCCGGTGAACGTCGGGCTCACGCCGAGGAAGAGCGCGTTTGCATATCTAGTGTTCAGCGACGGTGCCGAGTGCGGCGCGAGTCACTCAGCGGACCTGCGCGTGGGCCTCGGACGACAGTCGGCGACCGTAGTGCGGAAAATCAATGTTGAAGTCTGTCAGGGAAACGGTATCTACCTGTCACCGTTCACCACTCATCGCGCCTGACCGGCAAGGGTGCCCAGGAGGTGTACGCGAACGCCGGGACTGTGCGCTGGATCGGCACCTCGTCTCCTCTCCGGGCATCCTGTCCAGCAGGCTGACGGTTTGGGCGGCGTCGGCTCGTGCCGAGCTTCTGGGGCCTTAGAGCTCGAGCACAAGTCGCAGGGCTGCGTCTACGCGCCGTAGCTCGTCGAAGGTGAGATGCCCTGCGGATTCGCCCAGGCGCGATGGGTCGATCGCCACGGTCTGTTCCGCCAGGACCATGGTCGATCGGCCCTCGATGTGGACCTGGGGTCGGAAGGTGGCTGGTCGCGCTGAGGTCGACGTGGGAGCAACGAGCCATGTCGAGAGCGGCAAGGCGTCGCTCTGCACGACTACGGCGTATCTGGTTCCAGCCTGTTCGTGACCTCGCGTCTTGCGAGCAGTCCGCAGCCGGTAGACCTCACCACGCACGCAGGGTCTCCATGTCCCGCAGCACCTGCGCGGCCTCTGCCCGGTCCACCTCGTCGTCGGCTAGCGCCTCGGCCTCAGCTCTCAGCCTGGCGGTGGCCTCGTCGCGTGCAGCCGCCAAGAGCGCCTTGCGTACGGCGGTGGACACCGGGGTACCGTCGCGCGTGAGGACGTCGAGTGCCCGCGCGGTCTCGGCGTCGGGACGGAAAGTGATTGTGTCGGCCATCCACCAAGTGTCTCACAGAATGTAAGACGGTAATAGGCCCGACCACCCCCCAGCGCGCCGGTCGATCCTGGGCGACATGTGTCCCCATCACGGAATGATTGTGCGACCGAGGACAGCGCCACGGCAGTACCTGGCGTTCGGCATGCCAATGTGATGTTCATTGCCAGCCCCGCGCGTTCGGGTATTCGTGGACCGGTCCAGAACGGTTACTCCTCGGCGCCTTCCACACCAAGTCCGACCGGACAAGTAACCCCGGTTCCACCGATCCCGCAGTACCCGCTCGGGTTCTTGGCGAGGTACTGCTGGTGATAGCCCTCGGCGTAGTAGAACTCCTTGGCGGGCGCAATTTCGGTGGTGATCGCGCCGTAGCGCGCCTTCGTCAACCATGGCTGGTACTCGTCACGACTCATCTCGGCAGACTTCTCCTGCTCGGGCGAGGTCGTGTAGATGGCCGAGCGGTACTGCGTTCCCGTGTCCGCGCCCTGACGCATGCCCTGGGTCGGGTCGTGGGACTCCCAGAAGACCTTTAACAACTCCTCGTAGGAGATCCGGGTCGGGTCGAAGACGACCTTGACGACCTCGGCGTGACCGGTGCGGGCAGAGCACACTTCCTCGTAGGTCGGGTTGGCAGTGAACCCGCCCTGGTAGCCGACCGCGGTGCTGATGACGCCGTCCAACTGCCAGAAGATCCGCTCGGCACCCCAGAAGCACCCCATGCCGAAGTAGGCAACCTCAACGTCGCCGTCGTAGGGCTCGGCGAGCGGAGTCCCCAGCACGAAGTGCGTCGTCGGGACAGTGAACATCCGCGTGTCGTGACCCGGAAGGGCCGTGTCGGGGGTCACCATCGTCACCTTCTGACTCGAGAACAGCATCACCACTCCACCTTTCGACGTGACAGCCATCCCAACACCGCAGCGACCTCGGTCGTTCCCGACTCGCGCGAGGACGACAAACTGAAGCCATGACACCTTCGGCGCTCGACGGCGACGGCTGGGTCACCTGCTCGGCGGGCCACCAACACTGGGGCCGCCACGGGGCTGCCGGAATGCTCTTGCGTACGACGGACCCGGCGGGCGTCGTCAGCGTTCTGCTCCAGCGCCGGGCCTGGTGGACCCACCACGGCGGGACCTGGGGACTCCCGGGCGGCGCGCGGGCGTCCTGGGAAACGCCGCAGGAAGCCGCGTTCCGGGAACTCGGCGAGGAGGTCTCGCTCTCGCTCGAGATGCCCGAGGTGGACCGGATCCACCAGGACGACCACGGCGGATGGGCGTACTGGACGGTGATCGCCTCGATCGACCGTCCGCTGCCGGCCGACCCGCGCGGTCATGAGACCGCCGAGATCCGCTGGGTGGAGGTCGAGAAGGTCAACCTGCTCGAGCTGCATCCCGGGTTCGCCCAGACGTGGCCGCTGGTCGCACCGTGATGGTGTCGAGCAGCGTCGCGGTCGCGGCCGCGACCTCCTCGACCGCGCGGTCGAAAGCCTCGCGGTTCGCGACGGACGGGGCCCGCATCCCGGCGATCTTGCGGACGTACTGAAGCGCGGCGGCGTTCACGTCAGCGGCGCTCGCGTCCTCGACGTAGGGCGGGCGAAGGGTTTTGATGCTCCGGCACATCGCTCGACGGTAGCCCTACAGGTAGAGGCCGGGGGCGGCCCTCCCGTCGTCCACTCGCTCTGCGGCAACCGCGTGGATGTCCCGCTCACGCAGAAGGACGTAGGTGGTGCTGTGAAGTTCGACCTCGGAGCGGTCCTCGGGGTCGTAGAGAACCCGGTCGCCGACCTGCACGGTTCGCACGTTGGCCCCGATCGCGACCGCCTCGGCCCACGCGAGCCGCTTGCCCATGGTCGCGGTCGCCGGGATGACGATTCCGCCGTTCGAGCGACGTTCGCCGGCCTCGCGGTCGAGGGTGACCAGAACGCGGTCGTGCAACATCTGGATCGGGAGCTTGTTCACCACCCGACGACGCTACCCGCGAACCCCCTATCCTCACCGGTTGTGGCCGAGCCGTCGGGGATGTGTACGGCGTGCGGGGACTGCTGCGACCCGGTCTGGTATCCCCTCGGGGCCGCAGACATCCGGCAATCGGCCGCCACCACAGGAGCAGAGGACCTGATCTTCGCCGCCGCCCACTGGCGAGCGACCGGCGAGCGACGCGAGGAGCTCAATGCCTATGCTTGCGACCGCTTCGATCCGGTGTCCCGCAGATGTACGGCGCACGAGGAGCGCCCGCCGATCTGCCGGGCCTACCCGATCACTCTCAACGTCCTCCCGTCGCGATGCACCGTGCGGTTGCCGAATGGCTGACCGCCAGATCCGGTACACGCTGCCGGACCCGGTGGCGGCGACGGACGAGCGCGAGCGCGCCCCCGGCACCTGGATGAGCCATCGGGACGCCCAGACGTCGGTGATGATGCAGGTACCGCGTGTCGGGGCGTTCGTGCGGGCCTTGCTACCGGTTGCGCTGACGGACGGGTCGACCCTCACCTTCGGCGTGTGGGTGGCAATCGATCCCGACCATCTCCAACAGGTCGTCGCGATCTGGGATACGCCTACCTACCTGCAGATGGCACTCGACGGCCGGCTCGCCAACGCGGTACCTCCGTGGGGAATGCTCACCGCGCCGGTTCACCTTCGCGTCCGCGAACGCCGGCACACGCCGTACTGCGACTCGAGCACCGATCCCACCTTGTCCAAGGTGCTCGATCTCGCCTGGCCGCCGTCCGTGGTCGGCACCTGAGCCGGGCTCGTCAATCAGGTGTGGCGGCGCACCCATTCATACATCGCGATCCCGCTGGCAACGCCGGCATTGATCGACCGCGTCGAGCCGTCCTGCGGGATGTGGAGGACCTGGCTAACCGCACCACGGGCGGCAGCCGACAGTCCCGGACCCTCCTGGCCGAAAAGCATGATGCACCGCTCCGGCAGACCCTCATCGGGCAGACTCGCCGACCCCGGGAGAAGGTCGATCCCGATCAGCGGCAGTGACTCACCGGCCGCCCATCTGGCGAGCTCGCCGATGCTCGCGTGATGTCGGACGTCGACGTACCGGTCGGTGACCATCGCGCCCCGCCGGTTCCAGCGTCGGTTGCCGACGATGTGCACCGCACTCGCCATAAAAGCGTTCGCGTTGCGGACGACCGTCCCGATGTTGAAATCGTGCTGCCAGTTCTCGATCGCCACGTGAAACGGGCGGCGACGGATCGCGAGGTCGGCGAGGATCGCCTCCGTCGACCAATAGCGGTAACGGTCGACAACGTTGCGCCGGTCACCGGCGCGGAGCAGATCCTCGTCCAGGCGCGGGTCCTCGGGCCACGGTTGCGGGTGCGGGCCCACCCCGACATCCGACACCGGGTCACTGTAGAGCCCGGCAAATGGCATCCTCGAGGGGATGCCCAACCACCTCGTCGGTCGGACAGTGGCCGCCGCCGTCTTCGCGGCCGCGACCATCCAGGCCATCGCTCCTGCGGCGGCCAGGTCGGCACCCTTCGCTCAACCGCATGCCCCGTCAACCCGAACCACTCTGATCGCGAAAATCGACAAGGCGCTGCGTGGCAGCACCGCGACCCACGCCCGGTTTCAGATCTCCGGCACGTCGGTCGGCACGGTCGGCCGCGCCCCGAAACGGTCAAGCGCACCGGCGAGCAACGAGAAGCTCCTCACCACCGGCACGATCCTCGCACTGCTCGGTCCGCAGTTCCGCTACGCGACCCGGGTCGGTAGCACTGCGCCGATCACCCACGGAAAGCTGCGCGGCAACCTCGACCTGATCGGGGCGGGTGACCCCACCCTCACCACCGGCGATCTGGCCAAGATGGCCCGCCATCTCCGCCGGTTGGGGTTGCGCCACGTCACCGGGCGGCTGGTTGTGGATGACACGCGCTACAGCCATCACACCCGAGCCCGAGGGTGGAAGCCGGCGTTCGTCCCCGAGGAGAGCGGGCCGGTCAGCGCGTTCACGGTCAACCACAACGACTGGAGATCGGGGTCCGCGTTCGACCGGGACCCGACACCGGACAACGCCCGCCTGTGGCGCAAAGCCCTCAAGGCGGTGCACATCACGGTGGCCGGCGCCACCAAGGTGGCACCGGTGCCGTCGATGCCGGTGCGCCTACTGACCCACCACTCGTCCACGCTCGCGACCATCGTCGAGGCGACGCTCACCTATTCGATCAACTTCGACGCGGAGATGATGCTCCGCGAGATCGGCGCCCAGCGGACCGGCCGCGGAACGATCGGCACGGGCATCGCCGGCATCCAAGCGGAGGCGGCAACGCTGGACGTCCCGACCGGCACGATCCACGACGGATCCGGACTGTCCTACGACGATCGCCAGACCCCGGCGACGATCGTCGCCTGGCTGAAGGCTCTCAGCCGGCTCCCGAAAGTTTCCACGGCCGTGTACGACGGGCTGCCGGTCGCCTGCAGGACAGGCACGCTCGACCATCGGCTGTGCGGGTCGGCTACCAGCGGTCGGGTGCGCGCGAAGACCGGCACGCTCGATCACGTGACCGCGCTGTCGGGCTTCGCGACCGCCAGATCCGGTCGGACGCTGACCTTCTCCTTCCTGCTCAGCGGGTTCAGCGACCGCAAGTTCGCCACTGCGGTCAGCCACCTCGACAAGGCGGTCGCGGTCGCCGTCAGGAACGGTTAGCGCGCGGCCAGAACCTGGCCGCGGACCTCGCCCAGATCGATCGAGGTGCCGTCCCCCGCCGGCGCCTTCGCGCTGACGACCACCCGGTCACCGTCGTCCAGCATGCGGACCGCCGGCTCGCCCGAGGAAAACAGATCACCGGTGCGGACCGAAGCGCCGGTCGAGGTCAAGTGGGCGAGAAGCTCGCCCGGCGCCCACCGGCTCTCCCGGTAGGCCGATCGGGACACGACCTCGTCGTTGACCCGAACCTCCAGCTCGACGTCGAATCGCGCGGATGCGAGCACGTCCAGGGGCACTACCCACGGCGAGACCGACGTTTGGAAGTGGGTGTCGTCGGTGGCGGGAACATCACGCGCACACCAATCGCTCACGAGGACCATGCCGAACACGTGGTCGGCGAACGCCTCAGCCGGGATCGGGTCACCGCGTTCGGACGGGACACCGACGACGAACCCCACCTGGGCGTCGACCCCGAGTTGTGTGCTCGGGCCGCGGGGGCGCACGACCGGGGTGTCGGAGACCGTGACCGCACCCGATCGGCCGAAGCGAACGGCCGGGTGCGGGTGCGATCCCCCCGGGCCGAAGGTCGCGACATCGGCAACGGTGAACGGCAACCTCATCACCACGTCGCCCGGATCGATGAACATGCCGTCGGTGACCGAGGACCTCACGTCCCGATGGACCGCGTGCCAGACCGTCGGGCCGGCGGCGAGCAGCGGGTCCAGCGTCGGTGCGGCAAGCAGATCGGCGTACGGCGACATCTGCCGCGCCGCGACATCGGCGAGATCGAGGATCTGTTCCCCCGCCCGAACGGCGATCCGGGCGGAGTCGGGGTCGTCGGGGTAGGTGAACACGCCATACGGAAAGCACTCAGCCATCGCCTTGGCCTTCCTCTCGGGCTCGATGCCAACCGTATCGCCCGTACAATTCGGACGTGACCGCGTCCGACCTCACGCTGCCTTCCGCGACCCGACTGATTCACATCGGCTTTCCGAAGACCGGCACGACCTTTGTCCAAGGGGCGATGCTGCAAGCCCGGCCGAAGCTCGGCGAGGTCGGCGTGGTCTACCCGGGCAAGGAGCGCTACCACAAGGAAGCCGGGATCTACATCGCCGGTGCGACTGGTCGCCTCGGCGACCCGCCGTCGACCGAGACGCACTGGAACACCCTCGTGCGCCAGATCAAGGCCGCCGGCGACCAGCGAGTCCTGATCAGCAGCGAGTGGATGGCCGAGACCGACGACGCCGGGATCGCCCGGGTGGTCAACGAGCTCGGCGACGGGCAGGCACACATCGTCGCAACCCTTCGACCGATCGTGAAGATCCTGCCGTCGTCGTGGCAGCAATACCTCCAGAACGGCCATCGCTTCCACTGGGAGAAGTGGCTGCACGGGGTGCTGCTCGAACCGCCGTACGACAAGCCGACGCCATCGTTCTGGCGCCGCCACCGTCATGACGAAGTCCTCGCCCGGTGGGCAAAGATCGCCGGCCCCGAGAACGTCACCGCGATCATCGTCGACTCGAGCGACCACGAGCTGCTACTCCGCCAGTTCGAGCAGATGCTGGCCATGCCGGCGGGGTTCCTCGCGCCGGAACCCCCGGCGAAGGACAACCGGTCGCTGACCTGGCCGGAGGCGGAGATGGTGCGCCGCGTCAACGGCGTGTTCAAAGACCGCGGCTGGCCGGACTCGCTGTATCGCAGCGTCGTCCGGCAGGGCATCGTCTCTCGGCTGGCGAAGATGCGCCCGGCAGCGGGCGAGATGCCGAAGATCCCGATGCCGGACTGGGCCGCGGAGCGAGCCGCGGAGATCGGCGCCGAGTTCGCCCGCAACATTGCCACGCTCGGGATCCGTGTGGTCGGCGACCTGGACTCCCTCGGAGCGCAACCGGCGCCCACCGGCATCACCGAGGCGCCGCCCACCCTCGTGCCGGCCCACATCGCGGCCGAGGCGCTGATCGCGGCGATCGCCCGCAGCCTGGAGGCGGGCAAGATCGACTCGAAGGCCGCATCGGTGACGTTGAAGAAGGAGGCTCCGCCGGAGCAGAAGATGCCGCCGGCGCTTCGACGATCGCTGTTGCGTACCCGCCGCCGGATCAAGAACTACTAGACGGGTCGAACTCCCGCGGACGCCGATCCGCCGGACGGATCGGCGGAATCGGCGTGTGCGCCCAGCGCCGCGGACCGCTCCACAGCGCGGGGACGGCGTCGGTGGCGTAGGCCAGGGCGTAGGCGATCGACTCGTAGTTGGCCCGCCAGCCGCGGAAGTGTGGCCACGCGGCCTCGGCGCTTCGCTCGGTCTCGAACCCGACATCCCGCAGTCGCTGCACGGCCGATTCGAACTCGGCAAAGGTCAGCTCGATGTCGGCGTCCGGGTCCGGATCGTCGTTGACCGGGATACCGACCGCCCGACCCATCTGGCGGAGGGCGGTGAACCCGGTCCGCAGGCAGAACCGCGCCTCGATCCGTTGCCGGCTCGGAGCGAGCGACAGCACGAGCGCGGCGGAGTCCATCACGGCAAGCAAGCCGACGAGCCACGACGAGTGCGGCTGCGGCGACCGGAACCGCATCAGAACCGGGTAGTTCGAGTGGCTCTCCCCCACGTCCGCCGCCCAACGCTCCCAGGCGGCGTAGAGCGCCGGAAGGTCGTCGGTCTTGGCCCTGATCCCGAACTTCGTGCGAGCCAGCAACTCCGGACCCCACGCCGGAGTGCCCGCGCGCGCGGCGAGCACGGTCACCTCGGTCTCGCGCCGGTTGAACGCGTTGTACAGCGTCGGCAAGTAGCCGATTTGCGCGGCGATCACGAACAGGCCGAGAGCAGCAGCGACCACGTCGATCGCGGTCGAGGTGCTGCCGGCGGGCGCGAGGAACCCGAGGGTGAACATCGAGGACCCGGCCTCACGAAAGGCGAACGCCAGGTTGTGGGTGGACGGCCAGACCAGGAACGCGAAACCGATGAGATAGGCGGCGAGCCAAACGGTCAGCTGGACGAGCAGGTAGACCGCGGCTTGCGCCGCGAGCATGTTGTCGCGTGCCTCGTAGTCGCGGACCCGGTGGGTCACGATGAGGAAGATCCGGTCGACGACACGGTCGACGATCCGCCCGATGCGTGCGAATCGCGCCCGCGGGATGATCAGCGTCCGCATCACGCTGATCGTGGTCGCGACGATGATCCCGACACCGAGGACGACCGCAACCACCCGAACGGCCTCGAGCACGCTGCGCTCCGTGACAACGGTGGGCACCTCGACGGGGTTCGAGGTGGGGTGGCAGACTCGCGCCATGCCCTCGAGTCAGGCTACGCGGGCGATCGGCCTGGCCGGATCGCTTGGCGGGATCACGACTGCTGCCGGCAGCGGCGCGATCATCATCGGGCTCGGAGAGGACTGGTACGACGACCTGGACACGCCGCCGTGGGCGATCCCGGCCACCGCGATGGCGCCGACGTGGTCGCTGATCGCGGCCGCGCAAGCGGTCGGCGCCTGGCTGCTCTGGAAGGCCGAGGACAACCAC
Organism: Mycobacteriales bacterium; assembly: GCA_035501255.1. Taxonomy (GTDB): domain Bacteria; phylum Actinomycetota; class Actinomycetes; order JAFAQI01; family JAFAQI01; genus JAFAZI01. The sequence continues at coordinate 10,686 of DATJWM010000061.1, forward strand.
GACGCCGTCGACGTCCCTGCCCTGTCCTCCTACGCCGTCCAGCTGTGGCTCAGCCTGGCGTGGATGCTGCTGTTCTTCGGTCTGCGGCGCCCGGCGATGGCCCTGATCGAGATCAGCGTGCTGTGGCTCGCGACCGCGCTGACGATCGTGGAGTTCAGCCGCCGCCATCGACTCGCGGCGCTACTGGCTCTCCCCTCGCTCGCCGCGGTGACTTACGTGTGGGCGCTCAACGTGTCCGTGTGGCGACGCAACTCCTGACCGCCGTCACCGCGGCGTCACTGCCCAGCGCCGGTTGCGCAGCGAGGGCATCTGCTCGCGACAGGAGGCGACCCGCTCCGGCGAAACGTCGGCTGCGCACATCCCCGAGGCCGTGCCGAGCTCGGCCAGGACCTCGCCGAAGGGTTCGATGACACAGCTCTCGCCGGTGTAGGTCGGCGGTGGGGCGACGGCGGCGACGAGGTAACAGACGTTCTCGATCGCGCGCGCGGTCGCAAGCGCGCGGAACTGCGCCGCCTTGCCGGGTCCCGCGACCCAGGCGGACGGCACCGCGAGCATCGTCGTACCGGCATCGACCAGCGCCCGGGCGAGCTCCGGGAACCGGACGTCGTAGCAGGTCAGTACGCCGACCCGAAAGCCTTCGCACTCCACGACGAGCTGCTCACCGGGCACGCCGGCGGCGAGTCGATCGGACTCGGTCCAACCCAAGGCGTCGAAAAGGTGCTGCTTGCGGTAGCTGCCGATCAGCCCGTCCGGTCCGACCGCCACCACCGTGTTGTAGACCCGCGCGGGATCGTCGGGCACCGCCTCGAACATGCCCGCGATCACCCTCACGCCACGCCGGGCGGCGACCACGGACAGCGCGGTCACGAACGGACCGTCGAGGGTCTCTGCGATCCCCGCCAGCGCAAGGTCCTTCGGGCCGAAGTCGTGCATCGCACCCTCGGGCGCGACCACGAGGGACGCGCCATCATCTGCCGCGTCCTCGATCAGCGCCGCGAGCACCGCACGGTTGGCGGGCTTGTCGAGGCCGGGCGCGAACTGGACGGCAGCCACTCTCATGGCCCCATCCAACTACGCTCGCGCGCATGGTTGTCGAACGCATGCGCGCCTTCGGCACCACGATCTTCGCCGAGATGAGTGCGCTCGCGCTCACGACCGGCGCGATCAACCTGGGACAGGGATTTCCCGACGTCGACGGGCCGGAAGCGATGCTCAGGCACGCCACAGAAGGGATCACCAGCGGCCTGAACCAGTACCCGCCCGGCACCGGACGCCCCGAGCTCCGCAGGGCGATCGCCGATCATCGCAGCCGTCGCTACGGTCTGGACTACGACCCGGAGCGGGAGATCCTGGTCACCGTCGGCGCCACCGAGGGGGTCACCGCCACCATCCTCGCGCTCGCCGAGCCCGGCGACGAGGTCGTCGTCTTCGAGCCGTACTACGACTCCTACGCCGCCGCGATCGCGCTGGCAGGAGCACGCCGAATCCCGGTGCCGCTCCGCCCGGCCGGACCGGACGGGCGGTTCACCTTCGACCCCGACGAGCTGCGGGCAGCGGTCACCGATCGAACGACCCTGATCCTCCTCAACTCGCCGCACAATCCCACCGGCACGGTCCTCACCCGCTCCGAGTTGGGGATGGTCGCCGAATTGTGCTGCGATCGCGATCTGATCGCGGTCACCGACGAGGTCTACGAACACCTGGTGTACGACGATGCCGAGCACATCCCGCTCGCCGGCTTCCCCGGCATGCGCGACCGCACGGTCACGGTCTCCAGCGCGGGCAAGACCTTCAGCGTCACCGGGTGGAAGATCGGCTGGATCTGCGCGACCGGCGCTCTGGTCGACGCGGTCAACACGGTCAAGCAGTTCCTGACTTACGCCCACAACGGCGCGATGCAGGTGGCGGTCGGCTACGCCCTCGACCACGAGGCGCTGTGGGTCGAGGCCCTGCGTCGCTCGCTGGCGGATCGACGCAATCGAATTGCCGCCGGGCTCGAGTCGGTGGGGTTGACCGTCAGCCGCCCTCAGGGCACCTACTTCATCCAGGCCGACGTGCGCGGCATCGGGCTGGACGACGGCGAGGTTTTCGCCCGCGCTCTGCCGCACCAGGCGGGAGTCGTCGCCATCCCCACCGGCGTGTTCTGCGACACGCCGGGGATCGGGACCCCCTTCGTGCGATTCGCGTTCTGCAAGCGCGACGACGTCCTCGACGAAGCGGTCCGGCGCCTTCGGGCGTATGCGCCTAGGCTCGGGTGAATGGTCGCTCTTTCCCGACGCAACCCACCGATCCTGCTCGAGCTCGACCTGACCCGCCCCCTCGTGGAGGTCGAACCCGAGGACCCGATCTCGAAGCTGCGCAGCCGCGGTAAACCGCGCCTGTCCGCCGTGCTCCGCACGCTGCACGAGGCCGGGAGCGACGAGCGTGTGGCCGGGCTCGTCGCGAAGATCGGCGGCGCGGCGATGTCGGCCGCAACCGCCGACGAGCTGCGCGCCGGCGTGCAGGCGTTCATCGCCGGCGGCAAGCCCGCCGTGGCGTGGTCGGAGACGTTCGGGGAGGGCGCGAACGGGACCCTCGCGTACTACCTCGCGAGCGCGTTCACCCAGACGTGGGTGCAACCCTCGGGTGAGGTGAACCTGCTCGGTGTGTCCGCGGAGGTGACGTTCCTTCGCGGGACGCTGGACCTCCTCGGCATCGAACCGCAGTTCGACAAGCGACACGAATACAAGAACGCTGCCGACCGGTTCATGCGCACCGAGTTCACCCGCGAACATCACGAAGCGATCGACCGAATCGCCGAGTCAACCTGGGACACCGTGGTGTCCGCCATCGCCGAGTCACGCCGACTGAGCACCGACGACGTCCGGGCGATCGCGGACTCTGCCCCGCTGTCCCCCACCCGGGCGGTCGAGGTCGGACTCATCGACCGGATCGGTTACCGGGACCAGGTGTACGCCGACGCGCGTCGGCGCGCAGGGGGTGGCGGCACCCTGCTCTTCGGCCCCCGCTGGCGGGCCAA
>DATJWM010000062.1:0-14148 GCA_035501255.1 Mycobacteriales bacterium
ATGGAGGGCTTGGTCTCCACGTCGATGATCAGCTTGTCGAAGTCGGTCCGCTGCTCGACCCGGGTGGCCTCGACCTTGTAGGTGACCTTGAGCACCGGCGAATAGATCGAGTCGATCGGAATGACCCCGATCGGCTGACCGGGCTGCTTGTTCTGGACCGCAGAGACGTAGCCACGGCCACGCTCGACCGTGAACTCGATCTCCAGCTTGCCCTTGCCGTTGAGGGTGGCGATGTGCAGGTCGGGGTTGTGGATCTCCACCCCCGCCGGCGGCGCGATGTCGGCGGCGGTGACGACCCCCGGACCCTGCTTGCGCAGGTACATCACGACGGGCTCGTCGTGCTCGGAGGAGACCACGAGCGCCTTGATGTTGAGGATCAGGTCGGTGACGTCCTCTTTCACTCCGGAGATCGTGGAGAACTCGTGGAGCACGTCGGCGATCCGCAGCGACGTGACGGCCGCTCCCGGGATCGACGACAGCAAGGTACGCCGGAGGGAGTTGCCGAGGGTGTAACCGAAACCGGGCTCGAGCGGTTCAATCACAAACCGCGACCGGCTCCCGTCGATGGGGTCTTCGGTCAGAGTGGGGCGCTGGGCAATGAGCAAGGTCGTGCCTTCCGATCGTGGACCACCGCTATATGAGGTCCGTGGGAACTGACGGTGTTGCTACTTCGAATACAACTCGACGATCAGCTGCTCCTGCACCTGAGTGTCGATGATCTGCCTGGCGGGCAGCGAGTGCACGAGGATGCGCATCCGGTTGGCAATGACCTCGAGCCACGCCGGCACCGGGCGCTCGCCGGCCTCGGCCCGCGCGATGACGAACGGGGTCAGGTCGGTGGACGTCGACTTGACCTCGATGATGTCGTTCTCGGACACGAGGTAGGACGGAATGTCGACCTTCTGCCCGTTGACGGTGAAGTGGCCGTGCTTGACGAGCTGGCGGGCCATGTCCCGGCTGTGAGCAAAACCGGCGCGGTAGACGACGTTGTCCAGTCGCCGCTCGAGCAACTGAAGCAGGTTCTCGCCGGTCTTGCCGGGACGCCGGTTGGCCTCCTCGTAGTAGCGGCGGAACTGCTTTTCCAGCACGCCGTAGATGCGCGCGCACTTCTGCTTCTCGCGCATCTGGAGGAGGTATTCGCTGTCCTTCGTGCGCCCGCGACCGTGCTCGCCCGGAGGGTAGGGACGGATCTCGATCGGGCACTTCGCGGACTCGCACTTGCTGCCCTTGAGGAACAGCTTGGTCTTCTCGCGCCGGCAGCGCTTGCAGTCCGGGCCCGTATACCTGGCCATCAGTGGTTCTCCTTCGGGGTCCCCGCGGAATCGTGAGCAAAGCGAGCGATTTCGTGGGGCATTCAGACTCGCCGCCGCTTCGGGGGACGGCAGCCGTTGTGCGGTGCGGGGGTCACGTCGGAAATCGTTCCTACCTCCAGCCCGGTCGCCTGCAGCGACCGGATCGCGGTCTCGCGGCCGGAGCCGGGACCCTTCACGAACACGTCGACCTTGCGCATGCCGTGCTCCTGGGCGCGGCGGGCGGCGGCCTCGGCCGCCATCTGCGCCGCGAACGGGGTCGACTTGCGCGAGCCCTTGAACCCCACCTGACCGGCACTGGCCCAACTCACGACGTTGCCCATCGGGTCGGTGATCGACACGATCGTGTTGTTGAACGTGCTCTTGATGTGGGCGTGCCCGTGGGCGACGTTCTTCTTCTCCTTGCGGCGCACCTTCTTGGCGGCGGCCGCACGCTTCTGTGCGGGAGGCACGACTACTTCCCTACCTTCTTCTTGCCGGCCACGGTCTTGCGCGGGCCCTTGCGAGTCCGAGCGTTGGTGTGGGTGCGCTGACCGCGCACCGGAAGTCCGCGGCGGTGGCGGATGCCCTGGTAGCACCCGATCTCGATCTTGCGCCGGATGTCGGAGGCGACCTCGCGGCGGAGGTCACCCTCGACGCGGTAGGTGGCCTCGATCCAGTCGCGAAGCTTCACCAGCTCCTCGTCGCCGAGATCCCGCACCCGGGTGTTCCCGTCGACTCCGGTCTGCGCGAGGGTCTCCAGCGCGCGTGACCGGCCGATGCCGTAGATGTAGGTGAGCGCCACCTCCAGCCGCTTGTCGCGGGGCAGGTCGACGCCAACAAGGCGTGCCATCGGGCTGGTACTCCTTCATTCGAGCCGGAGGTCGTCCGCGTCACCGTCCCATCAGCCCGGATGGGCCCCGGCCTCCGGGCCGGGGGTTGCTGCGTCGTGGCGGAGCCGCGACGCAGGTGGTGCGCGCTGTTGTGGTGGCCGGCTAGCCCTGCCGCTGCTTGTGCCGCAGGTTCTCGCAGATCACCATGACCCGTCCATGTCGGCGGATCACCTTGCACTTGTCACACATCTTCTTGACGCTCGGCTTGACCTTCACAGTCGTAACGCTTCCTCTTACTTGTACCGGTAGACGATCCGACCGCGTGAAAGGTCGTACGGCGACAACTCGACCACGACCCGGTCCTCCGGAAGAATCCGAATGTAGTGCTGGCGCATCTTGCCGCTGATGTGGGCAAGGACCTTGTGACCGTTGGCGAGCTCCACTCGAAACATTGCGTTCGGTAGCGGCTCGACGACGCGCCCCTCGATCTCGATCGCGCCTTCCTTCTTCGGCATGTCCTCCGGGTTTCCGTGTCGACGTTCGGGGATGATTCTGGATAACGGCATGGCAGACGGCAGCCTGCTAGGCCAACCGAGGAGTCTACGTGAGCGTGGCTCCCGGTTCAAACGTGGTCGTCACTCGCGGTATATGTCAGCGGTTGGCTGATTACCTAGGCGTGATGGCAGGTGCCCCTCGCGATAGCTACACCGGCACGGACTGCCCGAGAATCTCGGCGATCCGAGCGTGCCCACCGTCGAGTGCCGTGAGAACCCACGGACCGTCGTCGGTGACCGTGAAGGTGTGCTCGAAGTGTGCCGACGGCGCTCCGTCCTGCGTGACGACGGTCCAGCCGTCGTCGAGGACTCTGGTATGCCGCCCGCCCAGGTTGACCATCGGCTCGACCGCGAGCGCCAGGCCTTTGACGATTTGGGGGCCTTTGCCCATCCGCGGCCCGACGTAGTTGTGCACCTGGGGGTCCTGGTGCATCGCGGTCCCGATGCCGTGACCGACGTACTCCTCGACGATGCCCCACGATCCGCCCGTCGGGTGAGGCTGGGACCGGACGTAGTCCTCGATCGCCCGGGAGATGTCGACCAGCCGGCCACCGAGGTGGGCCGCTGCCATCCCGCGCCACAGGCATTCCTCGGTCACCCGCAGCAACTCGAGCCGGTCGGCCGAGACCGCCCCTACCGGCACCGAGATCGCGGCGTCACCGTGGTAGCCCTCGACGATCGCCCCGCAGTCGATCGAGACGATGTCCCCGTCGCGGATGATCGCCGTCGTCGACGGGATGCCGTGCACGATCTCCGAGTTGATCGATGTGCAGATGGTCGCCGGGAAGCCGTGGTAGCCCAGGAACGACGGAGTGGCACCGGCGCCGTAAATGACGTCGCGGGCAACCTCGTCCAGGTCGGCCGTGCTCATGCCGGGGCGAGCCGCCTCGCGCAACGCCGCCAGCGCAGTGCCGACGACGATGCCCGCCTGGCGCATCAGCTCGATCTCCGCCGGGCTCTTGTACTCGATCATCCGGGACCTTCTCCTCACGACTTCCGCATCACCGCGACGTGGCCGCCACCGTCATTGTGCTCGCCTGTCACGAACGGGAAAAGGGGCGCAATGCCGCCGTGGCACGATCCGTCACATCATCCACCGGCCCCATCGCGTCGATGCCGACCAGGACTCCCCGCTCGGCATAGTGGCCGATCAACGGTGCCGTCTGTTCGTAGTAAACCTCAAGCCGGTGCCAAATTGTTTCCGCCTGATCGTCATCACGCTGGAACAGCTCGCCGGCACAGTTGTCGCACACCCCGTCCGCCGATGGCGGATCGAAGTCCACGTGCCAGATGTGACCACAGCTTCGACAGGTACGGCGACCGGACAGCCGCCGCACGACCTCACTGTCGTCGACGACGAGCTCCATGACGACATCGAGCAAGGCGCTGCGCTCCGCGAGGATCTCGTCGAGCCGAAGTGCCTGCGGCACCGTCCGCGGGAAACCGTCGAGCAGGAAGCCGGCCAGCGCATCCTGCTCCTCCAGCCGCTCCCGGACCATCGCCACCGTCACTTCGTCCGGCACCAGGTCGCCGACCTCCATGAAGGTCTTGGCCTCCTTGCCCAGCGGCGTGCCCTGGCTGACATTCGCTCGGAAGATCTCGCCGGTCGAGATCTGCGGCACCGCCAGGTGGGCCGCGACGAACTGTGCCTGGGTGCCTTTGCCGGCGCCCGGCGGGCCCACGAGCACGATTCTCATCGGCGCGGTCCCATCGGCGCGCGCGACCCACATCGTGACGGTTCCGCGCGCACTAGTGCCCCGATCCCCGGCACCTCGCGTACGCGCGGCACTACCGCAGGAAGCCTTCGTAGTTGCGCAACATCAGCTGGCTCTCGATCTGTTTCGAGGTGTCGAGGCCGACGCCGACCAGGATGAGCACCGAGGTGCCACCGAACGGGAACGACTGCGACGTGCCGGACGCTGAGCCGGGCAGGTAGTGGAGGGCGAGGATCGGAAGTACGGCGATGGCCGTGAGGTACAGGGCGCCGGGAAGAGTGATCCGCGACAGGACGTACTCGAGGTATTCCGCCGTGGGGCGCCCGGGTCGGATGCCCGGGATGAAGCCCCCGTACTTGCGCATGTTGTCGCTCACTTCGACCGGGTTGAAGGTGATTGCGACGTAGAAGTAGGTGAAGAAGATGGTCAGCAGCGCGTAGGCCAGGATGTAGCTCCAGCTGTCCGTCGCGGTGAGATAGGTGCTGACGAACTTGGTGAACCCGGCGTTCGACGACCAGACCTGACTCAACAGCTGTGGCAGGTACAGCAGCGAGGAGGAGAAGATGACCGGGATCACGCCGGCCTGGTTGACCTTCAACGGGATGTAGGTGGAGGTGCCGCCGTACATCCGGCGGCCGATCATCCGCTTGGCATACTGCACCGGTATTCGCCGCTGACCTTGTTCCATGAACACGATCCCGACGATGATGAGCAGCCCGGCTAACAGGACGAGCACCAGCGCCGTGGGACCGCGGTTCTGCAGGATCTGGCTGCCCTGGCTCGGGAACCGGGCGGCGATCGAGGTGAAGATCAGCAGGGACATGCCGTTGCCGATGCCCCGGTCGGTGATGAGCTCGCCCAGCCACATGATCACGGCCGTGCCGGCGGTCATCGTGATCACCATCACGCTGATGTGGAAGATGCTGGTGGAGTACAGCAACGACAGCGGGGTGGTCGTGCCGGGCACGTAACACCCGGTCAGCAGTCGTCCGCTGCGGGCCAACGCCACGATCCCGGTCGCCTGCAGGATCGCGAGGGCGACCGTGAGGTAGCGGGTGTATTGGGTCAACTTCGCTTGCCCGGCGCCGCCTTGCTCCTTGAGCCGCTCGAGCCGGGGGATCACCACCACCAGCAGCTGGATGATGATGCTGCTGGTGATGTAGGGCATGATGCCGAGCGCGAACACGGTCAGGCTCAGCAGCGCGCCGCCACTGAACAGGTTCACGATCTGAAGGACGGAGTTGTTCTCGCTCGCCTGCAGGCACTCGTGCACGTGCGAGTAGTCGACACCGGGGGCCGGGATCGTCGATCCGAACCGGAAAAGCGCAAGGATCGCCAACGTGAACAGGATCTTGTTCCGCAGGTCCGGGGTACGGAAGGCCCTGCCGAAAGCGGTGAGCACGGGTCCTCCTGGTACGAACTATCCGGTGCGGCGCCAACAATCGAACGCAGGCCGGACGACCGCGCTCGCCAGGTCGCCGAGCCTACCTGGCCGCACGCTCCGAATAGAGCGTGCGCGGGAAACGCTAGAGGTCGGTCGCGGTGCCTCCGGCGGCCGTGATCTTCTCCCGAGCCGTCTCGGAGAACTTGTGGGCGCTGACGGTCAGCGCGGCGGAGATCTCCCCGGTGCCGAGAATCTTGACCAGCTGACCCTTGCGGACCGCGCCGCGATCGGCGAGGAGCTCGGGGGTGACCTCACCGCCGTCGGGGAACAGCGCCGCGAGCTTGTCCAGGTTGACGACCTGGTACTGCGTCCGGAATGGGTTGGTGAACCCCTTCAGCTTGGGTAGCCGCATGTGCAAGGGCATCTGGCCGCCCTCGAAGGCCTCCGGCACCTGATAGCGGGCCTTTGTACCTTTTGTCCCCCGACCGGCCGTTTTGCCCTTCGACCCCTCGCCGCGCCCCACCCGGGTCTTCGGGGTGTGGGCACCCGGCGCAGGGCGCAGGTGGTGAACCTTGAGTGTCATGAGTCAACCTCTTCGACGGTAACGAGGTGCGCGACCGTGCGGACCATGCCGCGGATCTCCGGACGGTCCTCCTGCACGACGACGTCGCGCATTCGCTTGAGCCCGAGAGAGCGCAGCGTCTCGCGCTGGCTGTGCGTGCCGCCGATCGGCGACCGCGTCTGAGTGATCTTCAGGCGGGACATCACACGCTCGCAGTCTCGCGGGCACGCAGCATCGCCGCAGGGGCGACGTCCTCGATCGGCAGCCCGCGCCGGGCAGCGATCTCCTCCGGCCGGTGCAGGTCCTGGAGGGCGGCAACCGTCGCGTGCACGATGTTGATCGGGTTCGACGATCCGAGCGACTTCGACAGGACGTCGTGGATGCCGGCGCACTCGAGCACGGCTCGCACCGGCCCGCCGGCGATGACGCCGGTACCCGGCGAGGCCGGCTTGAGCAGGACAACCCCTGCGGCCGCCTCGCCCTGCACCGGATGCGGAATCGTGCCCTGGATTCGGGGGACGGCGAAGAAGTGCTTCTTGGCCTCCTCGACCCCCTTCGCGATGGCGGCGGGGACCTCCTTGGCCTTCCCGTAGCCGACGCCGACCTGACCGTCGCCGTCGCCGACGACGACCAACGCGGTGAAGCTGAACCGCCGGCCGCCCTTGACGACCTTCGCCACCCGGTTGATCGCGACGACGCGCTCGAGGTAGGTCGACTGGGGCGCGCCGCGCTCGCCGCGGCCTCCCTCGCGACGGTCGCGCCGCTCACCGCCGCCGGCGCCGGTGCCGCGTCGTTGGGGTCCAGGCATCAGATCGTCCTTCCGGTGTACGTCATCTAAAACTCCAACCCGGCTTCGCGAGCCGCGTCCGCGAGGGCCGCGATCCGGCCGTGGTATCGGTGGCCGCCGCGATCGAAAACCACCTTGCCGATTCCGGCTCCGGTGGCCCGCTCCGCAACGAGGCGGCCGACCTTGGCCGCCTTGGCCTTCTTGTCGCCCTCGCCGGCGCGAATGTCGGCGTCGAGGGTCGAGGCCGAGACGAGCGTGCGACGCTCCGTGTCGTCGACGACCTGAACGTAGATGTGGCGAGCGGATCGGGTGACGACGAGGCGCGGACGCGCCGGCGTCCCCGCCACCTTCTTGCGAACCCGAAGGTGGCGTCGTGCCCGGGCCACCCGCCGCGCGCCCGCGGTCTTCGGAGCGCTCATGTCTACTTCCCTGCCTTTCCGGCCTTGCGGCGCACAACTTCGCCCGCGTAACGCACACCCTTGCCCTTATACGGCTCGGGCTTGCGGATCTTGCGGATGTTCGCCGCGACCTCACCGACCTGCTGCTTGTCGATGCCGGAGACCACGAACCGGGTCGGCGCCTCGACCGCGAAGGAGATTCCCTCCGGGGCCTTGACGAGGACGGGGTGGCTGAATCCGAGCGCGAACTCCAGGTCACTGCCCTTGGCTTGCACGCGGTAGCCGGTGCCCACGATCTCGAGCGTCTTGGAGTAGCCGTCCGTGACGCCGGTCACCATGTTGGCGACGAGGGTGCGGGTCAGCCCGTGCCGGGCCTTGCTGTCCCGCTCGTCGTCCGGACGCGAAACGACGATCCGGCCGTCGGTCTGCTCGATGGTGATCGGCTCGACGACAGTGTGCGACAGCGTGCCCTTGGGGCCCTTCACCGTGACATCCCGACCGGTGATCGTGACCTCAACGCCGGAAGGAACGGGGATCGGCAGCCTGCCGATGCGACTCATCGTGGCTCCTCCCGTCACCACACGTAGGCGAGGACTTCCCCGCCTACTCGCTGCTTGGAACACTGCCGGTCGGTGCGCAGGCCGGCGGACGTCGAGATGATCGCGACGCCGAGACCGCCGAGCACCTTCGGAAGGCTGGAGGCCTTCGCATACACCCGTAGGCCGGGCTTGCTCACCCGGCGGACGCCGGCGATCGAGCGCTCACGGTTCGGGCCGTACTTCAAGGTGAGGGTCAGCACCTTGCCGGGGCTGCCGTGCTTGGCGTCCGCGGCCGGTTCCTCGACCGACCAGCCCGAGATGTAGCCCTCCTGCTGGAGGATCTCGGCGATGTGCACCTTCAGCACCGAGTGCGGCATCGCCACGGTGTCGTGGTACGCCGAGTTCGCGTTGCGCAGACGGGTCAGCATGTCTGCGATCGGGTCCGTCATGGTCATGCGGTCAGTTCCTTCCCGCCGCGGTTCCCCACTACGGGGCCTGCGACGAAGTGATGCGCCAGCGGGAGCACAGCGTTCATTTGCGAACCCCTACCAGGAGCTCTTCGTAATACCGGGGAGTTCGCCTGCGTGGGCCATCTCCCGGAGGCAGATCCGGCACAGGCCGAACGCGCGGTAGACCGCCCGCGAGCGGCCGCAACGCGAACAACGGGTGTAGCCGCGAACGGCGTACTTGGGCTTGCGGGCCGCCTTCGCGATCCAGGCCTTGGTCGCCATCTCACGCCTCCTTGAACGGGAAACCGAGAGCGCGCAGCAGTGCGCGTCCCTCATCGTCGGACTTCGCACTCGTCACCAAGGTGATGTCCATGCCGCGGACCCGGTCGATCGAGTCGGGGTCGATCTCGTGGAACATCGACTGCTCGTTGAGGCCGAAGGTGTAGTTGCCGTTGCCGTCGAGCTTGCGACCGTCGAGCCCGCGAAAGTCCCTGATCCGGGGCAACGCAATCGAGAGCAGGCGATCGACGAACTCCCACATGCGGTCACCGCGCAACGTAACGTGCGCTCCGATCGGCATGCCCTCACGGAGCTTGAACTGGGCGATCGACAGCCGTGCGCGCGCGATCGCTGGGCGCTGGCCGGTGATCGACGTGAGATCACGGACGGCACCTTCGATCAACTTGCCGTCGCGGGCGGCGTCGCCGACGCCCATGTTGACCTTGACCTTCACCAACGTCGGGACCTGCATGACGTTGGAGTAGCCGAACTGCTCCCGAAGCGCAGGCGCGATCTCCTCGCGGTAGCGCGCCTTGAGCCGGGGAATCGCCGGCGCGTGCGTTGTCGCTGTCATCTCGATGCTCCTAGAGGTCCTGGTCGCACTTGCGGCAGACCCGGACGTTGCGACCGTCGTCGCGGCGGTGGCCGACCCGAGTCGGCTTGCCGCAGTGCGGGCAGACCACCTGGACGTTGCTGGCGTGGATAGCCGCCTCCTGGTGGACGATGCCGCCTTCCTGGGCACCACGGCTCGTGGTCTCGACCTTGGTGTGCTTCTTGACCCGGTTCACGCCCTCGACGAGGACCCGGTCGGTAGTGGGCGACGTCAGCAGCACCTTGCCGCGCGCGCCCCGGTCCTTCCCGGACAGCACGACGACGGTGTCACCCTTCTTCACGAACAGACCGGCCATGGCCTACAACACCTCCGGCGCAAGCGAGATGATCCGCATGAACCGCTTCTCGCGAAGCTCGCGGCCAACCGGGCCGAAGATGCGCGTCCCGCGAGGGTCGCCACCGTCCCGGATCAGTACCGCAGCGTTCTCATCGAACTTGATGTACGAGCCGTCCGCGCGGCGCCGGCTCTTCGTCGTACGCACGACGACCGCCTTGACGACGTCACCCTTCTTGACCCCGGCACCGGGCAGGGCGTCCTTGACCGTACCGACGATGATGTCGCCGATCCCGGCATAGCGACGCCCGGAACCGCCGAGAACCCGGATGCAGAGGATCTCCTTCGCACCCGTGTTGTCGGCGACCCGCAACCGCGACTCCTGCTGAATCACTGGGTCACCTTCACTGCTGGTCTGCCTTCATTGCTTGGGTCCGCCGTCATTACTTGGCCTTCTCGAGGATCTGGACGACCCGCCAGCGCTTGGTGGCCGACAGCGGTCGCGTCTCCATGAGCAGCACGCGGTCGCCGACGCCGACCTGGCCCGCCTCGTCGTGCGCCTTGACCTTCTTGGTCCGGCGGATCGTCTTTCCGTAGCGGGGGTGCAGGACGCGGTCTTCGACCTCGACCGTCACGGTCTTGTCCATCTTGTCGCTGACCACGTAGCCCTCGCGGGTCTTGCGGAATCCCCGGGACTCCGTGGTCGGCGCGTCAGCCGAGCTAGCCGTCTTCGTCATCGTGTCCTCACTCACTGCCACTGGTCGGGGCCGCGGTCAGGCCGAGTTCGCGCTCGCGCATCACGGTGTAGATCCGGGCGATGTCGTGGCGCACCGTCCGAAGGCGCTTGTTGTTGTCCAGCTGTCCGGTCGCGGACTGGAAGCGGAGGTTGAACAGCTCCTCCTTGGACTCCTTGAGCTTGGTGATCAGCTCGTCGTCCTCGAGGCCGCGCAGCTCCAGCGCTGGTGTTCCGGCTGCCATCAGCTCTCACCCACTTCGCGTGTGACGATCCGGCACTTCATCGGCAGCTTGTGAATCGCTCGGGTCAGCGCCTCGCGAGCCGTCGCCTCGTTCGGGTAGGACAGCTCGAACATCACCCGACCCGGCTTGACGTTCGCGATCCACCACTCAGGCGAACCCTTTCCGGACCCCATCCGCGTCTCGGCCGGCTTTTTCGTCAGCGGGCGATCCGGGTAGATGTTGATCCAGACCTTGCCGCCTCGCCGGATGTGGCGCGTGATGGCGATACGCGCGGACTCGATCTGGCGGTTGGTGACGTAGGCCGGTTCGAGGGCTTGAATGCCGTATTCCCCGAACGTCACCCTCGTGCCGCCCTTGGCGGCACCAGAGCGGCCGGGGTGATGCTGCTTGCGATGCTTGACCCGCCGCGGGATCAACATGACTAGGCCCCTTCCGGCTCGGTCGGCGTGTCGACCGCAGGCGTCTCGACCGCAGGCGTCTCGACCGCGGGGGTCTCAGCGACCGGCGCGGAGTCGGCTGGGGTGTCGACCGGGGCCTCGGGCACGCTCGCGTCGGCAACCGTCGCCGGGTCGGCCGGGGCCTGGTCCGCCGGGCCGGTAGCGGCGGCGGGGCCACCGTTCACGGCCGCGCTCGCGGCGGTCGACGGACGGTCACGGCGGGGGCGGCGGTTGCGCTGGTCGCGGGCGCGCAGCGCGGCGGCGGCGGCCTGCTCCTCCCGCGTGAGGACCTCGTCCCCGGTGTAGATCCACACCTTCACACCGATCCGACCGAAGGTGGTGCGCGCCTCGTAGAAGCCGAAGTCGATGTTCGCGCGCAGCGTGTGCAGCGGCACCCGACCTTCACGGTAGAACTCCGAGCGGCTCATCTCGGCGCCGCCGAGGCGACCACCGCACTGCACCCGGATGCCCTTGGCTCCGCCCTTCATCGCGGACTGCATCGCCTTGCGCATCGCCCGCCGGAAGCTGACCCGGCTGGACAGCTGCTCGGCGACGCCCTGCGCAACAAGCTGAGCGTCGATCTCGGGGTTCTTGACCTCGAGGATGTTGAGGTTGACGTGTTTGTTCGTGAGCTTCTCGAGGTCGCCACGGATCCGATCGGCCTCGGCGCCCCGCCGGCCGATGACGATCCCGGGCCGGGCGGTGTGGATGTCGACGTTGACCCGCTCGCGGGTGCGTTCGATCTCGACTCGGCTGATGCCGGCCCGCTCCATCCCCTTCGTCAGCAGGCGGCGGATCTCGACGTCCTCCTTGACGTAGTCGCGGTAGAGCTTGTCGGCGTACCACCGGCTCTTGTGCCGCGCGGTGATCCCGAGCCGGAACCCGTTCGGGTTTACCTTCTGCCCCATCAGCGGGCCTTCCTGTCCGGGCCGCCCGGAAGGGCCGCCTCTGATTGCGCCGGGGCCACCACAACCGTGATGTGGCTGGTGCGCTTGCGGATCCGGTATGCCCGGCCCTGCGCACGTGGGCGGAATCGCTTCAACGTGGGACCTTCGTCGACGTAGGCCTCGATGATCACGAGGTCGTCGGGGTCGAGGCGAAGGTTGCGGGTGTGGGCGAGATGTGCGGCGTTCGCGGCGGCCGAGTCGACCACCTTTCCGACCGGCTCGGAGGCCGAGTGGGGATCGAACTTCACGATCGCGCGGGCCTCGGTCACCGACCGGCCGCGGACGAGGTTCACCACCCGTCGGATCTTGGTCGGCGACATGCGCACGTGCTTCGCGGTGGCGCGACCGATGATCTCGTCGACGTAGATGTCAGCCACGACGTGACCTCCGCTCGTCCTTGACGTGACCGCGGAAGGTCCGGGTCGGTGCGAACTCGCCGAGCTTGTGGCCGACCATCGCCTCGGTGACGAAGACCGGGACGTGCTTGCGCCCGTCGTGGACGGCAATGGTGTGACCCAGCATCGACGGCACGATCATCGAGCGTCGGGACCACGTCTTGATGACGTTTTTGGTGCCCTTCTCGTTCTGCTCGTCCACCTTCTTGCTCAGGTGGTCGTCGACGAACGGGCCCTTCTTCAGGCTGCGCGGCATCTCGTTGGTCTCCTAGCGCCTCTTCGTGGCCTTGCGGCGGCGGACAATGAGGCGATCGCTTTCCTTGTGCGCGCGGCGAGTGCGACCCTCGGGTTGACCCCACGGGCTGACCGGATGCCGGCCGCCGGAGGTCTTGCCCTCACCACCGCCGTGCGGATGATCGATCGGGTTCATGGCGACGCCACGGACGGTCGGGCGCTTGCCCTTCCACCGCATCCGGCCCGCCTTGCCCCAGTTGATGTTGGACTGTTCGGCGTTGCCGACCTCACCGATGGTCGCGCGGCAGCGGGCGTCGACGTTGCGGATCTCACCCGAGGGCATCCGAAGCTGCGCCATGCCGGCGTCCTTCGCCACCAGTTGCACGCTCGATCCTGCCGAGCGAGCGATCTTCGCGCCGCCACCGGGCCGCAGCTCGATCGCGTGGATGACCGTACCGACCGGGATGTTGCGCATCGGCAGGTTGTTGCCCGGCTTGATGTCGGCGGACGGACCGGACTCGACCGTGTCACCCTGATTCAACCGAGCCGGCGCGATGATGTAGCGCTTCTCACCGTCGGCGTAGTGCAACAGAGCGATTCGTGCGGTGCGGTTGGGGTCGTACTCGATGTGCGCGACCTTCGCCGGTACGCCGTCTTTGTCGTTGCGACGGAAGTCGATCACGCGGTAGGCACGCTTGTGGCCGCCACCTTGGTGGCGCACGGTCACCCGGCCGTGGACGTTACGCCCACCCTTGCCGTGCAACGGCCGGACGAGCGACTTCTCCGGCGTCGTGCGGGTGACCTCGACAAAGTCCGAAACCGAGGCACCACGACGCCCCGGGGTCGTGGGCTTGTACTTACGAATGCCCATTTAGATCGGCCCTCCGAACAAGTCGATGCGGTCGCCTGCGGCGAGCGCCACAACCGCGCGCTTGGTGGCGTTGCGGGTGCCGTAGCCGTTGCGGGTGCGCTTGCGCTTGCCCGGGCGGTTCGCGGTGTTGACCGAGGTCACCCGGACGTTGAAGACCTGCTCGACCGCAATCTTGATCTGGGTCTTGTTGGCATCCGGGCGGACGATGAAGGTGTACTTGCCCTCGTCGAGCAGCCCGTAGCTCTTCTCCGAAATCACCGGGCCGAGCAGGACGTCGCGGGGGTCGGGGATGGTCGCCATTTACTCCGTCACCTCATCGCTCGCCTCGGCCACTGGCTCCTCGACGCTGGCATCGGCCACTGGCTCCTCGACGCTGGCATCGGCCACGGCCGGCTCGTCGGAGGCCGGTTCAGCCACGGTCGCCTCGTCGGCGACCGGCTCGTCCGCCGCCGCAGCCGTGGTGGCCGCCGCCTTTTTGGCCGTGGCCTTCTTCGCCGTGGTCGTTTTGGCAGTGGTCGTTTTGGCCGTGGTCTTCTTCGCCGCGGTCTTCTTGGCTGCCGTCTTCTTGACCGGCGTCACCACGACGGTCTCGCCCTCTGCCGCCCGCTCGG
>DATJWM010000063.1:0-18093 GCA_035501255.1 Mycobacteriales bacterium
CGCAAGCGCAATGACGGGACTCTGGCCTACCGCGTGAAGTGGCTACTTGGCGGCGCGCGCGGTGGCCGATGGCAGTCCGAGACCTTCGACGATCGACGCGCGGCCCTGAAGTTCCAGGCACTGGTCGAGGCAAACGGTCACCGCTGGCCCGATGGCTGGGTCAAGGGCTTTGGCTTCGCCGGGGCGCCGGACGACCTCGCCGATGAGACTCCATTCCTCGACTTCGCATCCGACTACGTTCGACGACTGACCAGTGCAGCGCCTGACACGCAGACGAAGTACCTCCGGCAACTCAAGTCACTCAAGCACGAGATTTAGGGGCGGGAAGGTCCATGCGCTGCTGCTCGAGTCTCTGGCCTGCGGAGACGTTGGGAATCGGTGGTGGGCAGGGGCGGGATCGAACCGCCGACCTTCCGCTTTTCAGTGAGCGGTTGACGACATGGGGGCGCGCGCGGGACAGAGGACGTCGAACAAGCGGATGGGTCGCGCGCGCGACCTGCCGTTTTGAGACGATGGTCAGGGTCGGGTGCCGTGCACCTGGATACCGATCCGAGTGGAGCTTGAGAGGCCGCGGCATACTTTTGGCTTGGCCCCAGTCGCGTGTTCGCGGCAAGTCGAGCGCTGGCGAAGTGAGACGACGTCGGGACGTTGACGCTCTACATGCTGGAAGATACCTTCAGATCACGAATGGATCGGGGAAACCATGCTCAAACAAGTCCTGCTCGGCGTTGCTGTCGTCCCCGCCCTGGTTGGTCTCGTGGCATGCGGCACACTAAATTCGGCACAGACCGTTCGAACAGGTGCGGACGGGACTGCCGGAGCAACCGACACACCGGGCATTGCCGCCGACGGTGATATGTCGTTGTCATACGCGCAAGGAATGCCGGTATCGCTCGACCACGAGGGCCAGTACTCCATCACCACGCCGTCATTGTCGTTGACCAACGGCTTACCAGACAAGATTGAGGTGATGACGCGGCTGACCGGTGACGGCACCGCGCACGTTGGTCCCGTGCAGACGACCCCCGAATATACAACCTCCGGCACGTACCTCTCGCTCGCTTTCACGGTGTCGAACTTGAGCGGCTCGCCTGTGTTGGATATCTATGCTGCGAGCGCCCCGATGCCTGCGGATGCCCCGACGCCAAACATCACACCTTCAGAAGGTGCAGCGCAATGACAAAGATTCGTCGGCGGACTCAGTTGGTGCTCGGACTGGGGACGCTGATGCTGTCTCTGTTACCAGCAACACAAGCACATGCGACCATTACCAATTCAAATCTCTGGTTCGACAATTACGCTCAAAGCAACTGCGGCAGCACTTCGCAATGCAATCTATTCTTCTACGAGACGACATGGACGACGGCTAGCGGACATGGTGCTCCGAAACCGGTTGGCGTCATTCCAGATACTGATGGTACGAGCAGTGGCTGCGAGAACTATACCGCAGCGTACACAGACAATTACACCTCAGGTAGTAATTGGGTCGCTGAATGGTGGGTTGCTGCCTACAACACCGGCACGTACGAATGTTACACCGATTGGCGAGTCTCTTGGGGAGCACCAAGTAGTTGATCAAATTCACGCCCCCAGGTGACTTGTATAGACGTAAAGCCAGCCCTATCGGACAAGGCTCCGCCGCGTGTGCGATCGGAGCCGCCGCAACCGAGTACTTGTCAGACATGACAGTTCCGCCTGGGCGAGGTTGATCGTGCGAGGCCACAGGGCCTAACCGATCGTCGTCGACTGGGTAGCCAACGCTCTCGAAAGTTGCGGAGTATCTCGTATTTCCAACGCAAATCGAGCAAAGTGCCTGGTCGGAGGATGACAGCTCACGGGTTCAACTCCCCCCTCGCCCACCACGCGATCGTTGGTGCTACTACTCCTCGGGCTGGCGCTGAATGTAGTCGGCCATGCCCGGAACGGTGAATGCGAGTAGACCGCGATCGGGTGCGTAGACCAGCCCCTTCTTGATGAGTTGATCGCGAGACACGGACAGGTCAGTGCTTCGCGCCAGTCCCATCTCGCGCGCTAGGTCCGCGACGGCTACTTGGGTGCCGTCTTCGTGTGCCGCCATGGCGCGCATCATCCGCCGCTGGGCTGCGGTTGCACGACTCCACCGTGACAAATAGAGCCCGACGTCGATCTCCTCGCGCGCGGCTGCGAGACCGGCCTCCGCGTCTTCGGCATCGATCGGAGTGGCCTTCGCGAGCCGGCGTCGTGCATCGCGCGGTTGAGCGCCGCAAGTTCGATCGCAGGAGTGTCCTGCATCTCGTCAACGACGAGGAGCGCCCCGACGCCAAGTTGGCGCGCAGTCGCACCGAGCTCTCGCAGAAGGTCGGTCAGGTCGGTGGCGGCGTCGCCGCTGCCGGCATGGCCGCGTGCCGCATCGACCTCAACGCCGAGGTATAGGCACCGGTCGGGTCGACCGTGACGGAGAATGATTTGAACACCCCAAGCAGCCGGCGCAGCCGGCCGACCTCATGCGTTCCGAGGGCAGCGCGAAGACCTTGATAGAGGCTGCGCGTGAGACCTGGCAGCAGGCTTGAGCGGTCCTGGCCGCCTCGGCCTTACTCACGATCCATTGGCGATTGCGGGCACGGGAGGCAACCTCGTTGAGGAGGACGGTCTTGCCAACGCCGCGGAGCCCATGCCAAACAGATCCTCGTTCGGCGTAACCGAGTTCGGTTCGTTGCAGGGCCACATCGACGAGCGCCAGGTCCTCATCGCGGCCGGCCAACTCTGGCGGGCGCACCCCAGCGCCAGGTTGGTAGGGATTCCGGAGCGGATCCATAAGACCTCATAAGACCGACTAATGATTTTCTTTAGTCAACCGTATGAGCCGCTTCAGCCGGGGACTGCTCGCGCGGCACCCTCGTTAGGCCCCAGGGCCTAACGGTGCAACGTCTCGGCGGCATCCAGGATCAGGAGCTTACGGAGCGCGGCGGTAGACCGGAAACCGATATACCCGTCAACGGTGTACCGGCACCCGAGCGCAGATATGGTCGAGGACTCCTCAGTGAGTAGCGCTTCGCCGGGTACGAAGCGGGCCGTTGGGTCGAGAGGTCCGGGACCTAGCTCGAAGAGGCGCTGACAACGCCCTGCGGTTGCTCTAGTGTCCCGACCACATCGTCTGGCCGTGGCGGCGACGGGGGTGGGGCGGAGTGCGCAGGTTGGCGACCTGGTGCGCCGTCGGATCGTTGATTATCGCGGCGGCCGCCGTCGACGCGGTCGTTGTCGCATCACCTGCCTCGGCCGGCTCGAGCTACCGATGGTCGGGCGGTGGAACTGACGGCGACTGGTCCGACCCGGCGAACTGGTCGAGTGGAGTGGCACCGTCCGGAACCGACGTCAGCCTGGACTTTCCGGCCACGACCACGTTGACGACGCCGTCGAACGTCACGATGGTCGACGACCTCGATCCTGGCGTTACCGTCGCCACGCTCATTTTCGAGGGCGACGGGTACGCCGTGAGCGGCGGATCGATGCCGCTCACGAGCGCGATCGTCTCTGGGGGCGACGCCGCGACGGTCGACGACCCGATCTCGACCGATGGTGGCCAACTCGAGATCACGGTGAGTCCCACGAGCACGCTCACCCTCGGGGGCGCGGTCAGCGGCGGCAACGGGATGGATATCGCGGGCAGCGGCACGGTCAAACTCGACGGAGCCACGAGCAATACCAACAGCGGGTACGACAACGTCAACCAAAACGCGACGCTTGTGCTCGACAAGGCGGGCGGAGCGACCGCGCTCGCGGGCGGGCTAACGGCCGGCGAGGACTTCTACGGCGAGGCCACCGCGCGCTGGGCTGCCGACGACCAGCTGCCGACGTCCAGTCCGGTGGATCTCCAGGTGGCCGGGAGCGGCGTACTCGATCTGAACTCCCACAGCGACGAGGCCGCCTCGTTAATCCTGAACTCAGGAACGGTCAGCACCGGCAGCGGATTGCTCACGATTGACAACGACATCTACAACAACAACACCAGCGGGGAGATCTCCGGAAAGATCGCGCTGAGCTCCCGCCTTGCCAGCAAGCACACGATCGGCGAGGCCAACCCCAACAACCAGCTCGTGATCGGAGCGACCCTCACCGGTACCGGTGAGATCGACAAGACTGGCAACGGCACGCTGACACTCTCCGACGCCTGCGGAGCAACCGGGTCCCTCGTCGTCGACGCAGGTTCGGTGTCCGCTCCTTCCGGCTACGGCGGATCGGTCACCCAGTCCGGCGGGACGTTCTCCGGCGGCACCTGTCCAGGTACAGGCCCCGTGACGAACGGCCTGATCGCCTTCGACGACGACGCCGGCAGTCATCCACAGGTGTTCTCGATCACCGCACAAGGGGACGACTCGACCCAGCTGACTCAGGACTCCGGTGTCACTGCGGAGCGTGACCAGTCCGAGCCTGCCTGGTCACCTGACGGCACGAAGATCGCGTTCGTTTCGAGCGGCCACATCTTCGTGATGGACGCGGACGGCTCGAACCCGGTCGATCTCACTCCCGGATACGGCTCCGACATCACCACCGAAAACCCGCAGTGGACGCCGAACGGCAACGACATCGTCTACTCCCAGATCGACTACTCGGACTCGTCCCCGCAGTACGACATCGACGAGATTTCCGCCGAGGGCGGCGACAGCGCCACCAACCTCACCGCAACCAGTGATGCCAGTGAGCGACATCCGACGGTGAACCCGGTCAACGGCGACATCGCCTACGAGCGCGACCGTGAGATCTGGACGATGTCGCCCGATGGTCAGGACCAGACGCCTCTGACGGTGCTCGACGACCTCGACCCCGCTCAGCCGGCCTGGTCGCCGGACGGGCAGACGATTGCCTTCCAGGGCAACGAGCAGGACATCTGGACCGATGACCCGAGCAAGAGCGGCGTACCTACCCAGCTCACTCCGGACGACTCCTCGATCGACGCCTCGCGACCCAGCTGGGCGCCCGACGGCAGCGACCTGGTGATCTCGGGTGCGGTGCTCCCCGACCGCACCGAAGTCGGCCTCTACCTCGTCAACGCGACCACCGGAGCCGAGACCCAGATTCCCGACACCACCGGGGCTGACGACCCGAGCTGGGGAACCTACCCGGGGCCGGTCGCCGCAACGTGTACGACGACCTACACCGGTGTCGACGGCGGGGCGTGGACGACCGCGGGGAATTGGAGCAACGGGCTGCCGACCCCTACCGACGTGGCATGTCTGGACGGTCACACGGTGGACTTCAACGGGAGTGCGAGCACGACGCCGCGGGCCGACGCGGTCGAGGACGGCTCATTGGACGTCCAGACGGGCACGATGGTGATCGCCGGAGCAGACAACCCGAGTGACCTCGGGGGAGGCAGCCTCACGATCGGCGATGGCGGGGGCGCCCCGACGTTCGCGTTCGATGGGGACGACCCGATGACGGTCGGTAACTACCTCGAAACCTCCGGCACCAACAGCGGCACCGGCGTGCTTGATGTCGACGGTGACATCGACTGGCACGGCGGTGCGATCGGCACCAGCAGCATCTACACGACCGTCAACGAGGCCGCCGGCCACACCCTGACGATCGACACGGCGACCGCGCACTACTTGTACGACTCGACGCTGAGCACGCAGAGTCCGGTCGTGGTCGACAGCACCGCGTTCACTACCGGGTACGACGCGTCCCTGACCACGACGTCGACGTTGGACTTCAGCAGTGGCGCGTTGGTGACCAACTCCGCGGGCGGCGACTCGACGTTTACCGCTGCAGGGTTGATCTCTCCGAATCCAGGGCCGACGAGTGCGTACGGCCCGAATCAGGACGATCTCGAGCTCACCGGCGGAACCACGACGATCCGCGGGCACTTCCGAGCCGGTGCGGTGGCCATCGATTCCGGTGCGACGGTCATTGACGACGGCGAGATGGACGAGTTCGACAACACGACGGTGACCGGCGGCACGCTGCGCGGCACCGGAACCGTGACGGCGATCGACAACCAGGCCGGCACCGTCTACCCCGGTGACCCGGGGGGTGCCCCCGGCACTTTGACCACGGCCAGTTACAGCCAGAGCGGCGGCGGCACGCTCGAGATCGATGTCGCGAGCACCGGCAATGGCAAGCTCGCGATCGATACGAACAACGACGTTGTCACCCTGAACGGCACGCTCGAGGGCAACCTTGTCGGTGGGTTCGCGCCGTCGAGCGCGGACACGGTGACGGCGATGACTTGGCCCGGCGGAACGAGCAACGAAGACACCACTTTCGACACTGTCACCGGTAACCCGGCGTCCGCCTCGTGGTCCGCCTCCTACGACGCCACCGATGTCTTCCTGACCGTGCGTGGCGGTGGGGTCGATGTGGCGACTACGGTGCGGGCGACTGATCCGGCAACGCATGCAACCGTCACCCAGGTTGCAACCGGCGGCCAGGTCCTCGTTACCACGACCATCAAGAATCAGGGCTCGGCGCCCGCGGCCCGGGTGGGGTTGAACCTCACCGCTGACAGCGGCCTCGCGACCGTGGGGTCACCGACAGCGAGTGCCGGTGGGTCATGTACGCCGGTGACCGGCGGCTATTCGTGCAATTTCCTCGCGATCGCGGCGGGGGGCAGCGCGACCGTCAGCGAAACCTTCCTCGGGGTTGCCGCGGGCTCCGAGAAAGTGACCGCGGTGGCGATCGCGACCGGTGACGCGTCGACCGCCAACAACACCGCGGTCGATCAGATCGCCGTGGTCGCGCCGACCGGACCGGCGCTGGCCGTCTCGGCCGTGACGGGGTTGCCGGAAGTCCAGCAGGGCCAGCAAGAGACCATGAAGATCCAGGTGCGGGACACCGGCACGGCTTCCGTCGCCGGTCCGCTGTCGGTCACTGTGACGTTGCCGCACGGTTCGCCGCGCGGGCAAGTGATCGCCGTCGCTGGGGTCGGCGGGGTCGGCTGGAGTTGCCGAGCCGTCACGCTGACGACGTCGACGATCGAGACCTGCACCAACTCCACTGGGATCAGCGCCGCTCACACTGCCGCGCCGATTGCGATGAGTCTGCTGACATCGGGGGTGCAACCCTCGTCGGCCGTGGCGATACCGGTGACCGCGCGCGCCCAGAACGTGCCGAGCCCGGCGAGCGGGCGGGCCGCGTTTACGGTCACCCCGCCCGGCCACGCCGCCATGGCCATCACGATGAACATCCCCAAATCGCTCAACGTCGGGAGCTCGGCGAGCGGGAACCTCGTCCTCGCCAACCCGGGGAACGCGACCCTCAACGGCGGCAGCGTGGTGACCGTCACCGTGCCGGCCGGGTTGGACATCCGCCCGAAGAACGGGTCGAACTGGGCCTGCACGTCCGTGGCGGAACCGGTCCTGGGTCGGATCGGTGGGCACGTGACAAGCCCGTCGATGAGATGCGCGTACAGCGCCGCGGTCACGCCGGGTGACTCGACGACTCCGTTGCCGCTGTCGGTGCACGCCTACCCGGTGCCGGCCAACGTCATTGGCCTCGCGGAGCTACCGAACGGAAGGCTTCCCGTTGGCGGTGACGCCAGCGGCAACGACGGGCCTCGCACGGTAACCGTTGCCGGCACTGGCTCGGACTACCACGGTGCGGTGACCGCGACCACGACGTCGACCGTCACCCGCCTCACCACGGCCCGCCCGTCCTTCCAGGTCACCGCGACCCCGCTGCCGCTCACCCTGCTCGGCGGGTCGGCCGGCGCCGAGTATCTCCTGTCGGTCGTCAACCAAGGCAGCGGCGATGCGATCGGAACCGTCACGATCACCGAGCAGATTCCGGCCGGCTACACCGCGACGGTCCTCTCGTTCGGCCAGGGCCAGGGGACGCCGGGCTGGACCTGCTCGCAGAGCGGTCAAACTCTCACCTGCACGTTGCAGGCCTCCGGCACAGGCGCGGTCATCCCTCCGGGAGGCGCGACTCCGCCGATCACGCTGCTGCTGAAGAGCAATCTCGCGCAGTCGGGTCTGCTCGACACGTCGCTGCAGGGTCTGGTTGGGAAGGTCGCCTCTGGTTACACGGTCGAGGGGAGCGGGATCGCTGCGCTCGCTGCGGCCGGCGGTGATTCCGCCATCACGATCAACGCGACCAACCTCGCTGCCGACAAGCAGGTCGGGCTCAGCCTGACTCCCGCGACCAACCCGTTGCAAGTCGGCGACAGCTCGTCGATGACGTTGCAGGTCTCCAACAGCGGTTCTACTCCTATACATACCCCTGTGATCGTCGGGATCTCCATCCCGACGGGGATGACAATTGGGAACCTGCCCTATGACCCGTCCGGCGTCGCCACCCTTGGAAAGCCGAGCGGTCCCGCGTGGTCCTGTGAGCAGGTTCCTGACTCGTCGTACCCGACGGCGGCAACTCCGATGCTGGTGTGCCAGCATCGCTACCAGGAGATGCGTTCTCCTACCGCGGTCGGGGTTGGCGACCTTGGTGATGGGTCGCTGACCATACCGTTCACCGTGAGCCAGACGGCACCTGGCGCCCTTGCGTTGACGGCGGGGCTGGCGGTGCCGTACGCCGACGGCACGCTCCTGTTCGGACAGGCGATCACCAACTTCGAGGCGGCGGGTATCGGCCAGGCCTCGCTCACCTCGGCACAGGCCACGATTGGCGTCCTCGGCTGGTCCGCGAACGCCGGTAAGAGCCAGACGGTCAACTCCGAGACCGTCGTCGGGAATGCCCAGCACGAGACCGTCAACCCCTCGACTGTGACTCTCGACGCGAGCGGAACGACCTCGCCCGGCAGCCCGTTGACCTATGCCTGGAGACTGGTCGCAGACACCGGCGGTCCGGTCCATTGGAACGCGCCGGCGACGGGGACACAACCGGGCAGCAGTCTTCCGTCGTTTCCGTCGTCCTACAAGTTCGACGGCGCGTCGGCGCCCGATGACTGGGGAGTCCGGCCGAGCTTCACGGTCGCTCCGACCCACTCGGTCCAGACGCTGACGTTCCGGGTGTACGTCACCGACGGCACGGTCGTGCACACCGCCGACACGACGGTTACCGTCGATCCGTCCCCGGACCAGCCGCCCGTGTTCGACCAGCCTCCCGCCGTCACGCTCGGACCGAGCGGCCACCGCAGCACCTACCAGGCGGGGCAGGCGATTGCCCGATTGACCCAGGTCAACGTCGGCGTCGCTGCTCATGATCCCGACAACGACCCGCTGAGCTTGACCGCGAAGACGAGCACCGGACTGACCCCGCTGGTGAGCGGTTCAGGGGTGTCGTTCGTCTGGCCGTCAGGAACCGCCCGGATGACCGTCACGCTCACCGAGGCCGACGGGCAGACCAACAAGCAGGGTGCCGCAGTTACGACCAGTGAGACCGTGCAACTCGGTACGCCGGTGCCCGCGCCCGCTCTCAGCCTCAGCACCGGGACGCAGTCGACCGTGCTGCCCGGCGGCACGATCACCATCAGGCCGTCGATCAGCGGCCTCGGAACCTCGGATCCAGCGCCGGCCTACGCTTATGGAGTCGCCGGTCAGGGCACGTGCTCGGGCACGCCGAGCAACTGCCTGGGCACCGTCGCCGCCGACGGATCGGTGACGCTGACCGCGCCCGCGGGAACAGCCGTCGGTTCGACGATCACTGTGACCGGCACTGCGACGTCGGCCGACGTGGGAACCCCGGTGGCGGCGACCGCGTCGGTGACTATCCCGGTTGCCGCGGACCCGTTGAGTATCGCCGGCCCGGCCGGCATCTCGCTCGCACTGGGGGCTTCCGCCGAGAGCTTCACCGTCACCGTGGCCGGTACGACAAGCTCGCCGAGCGCCTGCATTGTCACCGACTCCGGCTGCGCCGCGACGGATGCCGGATCGTCGGTGAGCGCATCCGGCGACACGGTCACGTTCACCCCGCCGCCGTCGTCCGACCCGGCCGATGCCGGTGCACGGGTGGTCCGGGTGACGGTGTCGGATTCGAGTGGGCAGCAACGGTCTGTCGACGTCCCGGTCACGTTGAGTCTGCCGAGCGCGCCGTCGCCATCGTGCGGGTCGAGCGACCCGGTCGACCAGGCGATCGCCGCGATCTCGGCCAACGTTCCGTCGACGATCACGATCGGTGCGATCACCATTTCGCTTCCGGTCGGCGGGACGACCGGGTCGTGCGGGTCCGGTTCGTCCGACCCGGCGCAGGTGACGTTCGACAACGCGACGGTGGGCTTCGGTGCGTTGCAGCTCACCGGTCTGACCGGAACGCTGACCAAGGACACGCTTTCTCTCGTGTGTGGGAGCGCAAGCTTCCCATCCTCCTGGCGAATCGGAACGGCGAGCGTCGGGACGAAGAATTGCCAACCGACCGACCCGGCGACGGTCTCGGTGGATCTCACTGGCACCGGGGCTCCGTCGGCGTCGGGAACCGTGACCTTCGCCGGCATCCCGATGCTGACCGCGAGCAGTGCTTATGCCACAACCGTCACCTTCCTCGGCGGCCGGATCGATGTCGACGGGCATACCACCGAGCTCGCGTCTGATAACAAGACTCCTCTACTCGACGTTGACGTGTCGGAGACGTCGTTCAGCGGGCCGTGGACGATCAAGGCGGCGGCGGACGAGTGGCAGCCGTTCGGAGCGAATACGAGCGAGGTAACTGCGAACGGCAGCGGTTCGATCAAGTCGGACGGCACGTTCGACGCGAACATCGCTCTGAAGAGCGCTGTGACCGTCGCAGAGGCGACGATCGGAAGCGGGTCGTTCGATCTCGATAACTCCGGGCTCCAGTTCTCCCTGGACAACGTCGAGATCGGGACGTACCTCACGTTGAATGCGACGGGGCAACTCGACTTCGACTCCGGTGACTGGTCGGCAACGATGTCGACCGAGATTGGCTCGGGTCCGAGTCTGCCCGGCATCGCTTCGACCTCCACTTCCGGCTTCAGCGGGACGCTCGCGGACACCGAGGGCACTTTCACCTACGACCTGGTCGGCTCGGTCTCCGGCAGCAACCTCAAGCTCGGGCCCTTCACTGCAACTGGAACCGCGCGTGCCGAGCTGTCGAACACCTCGAAGTGCGGCAGCGGAGCGCAGCTCGAGGTGAGCGCAAGCGGTCAGGCGACCCTCGCGACGTTCACGACCCCGACGATCGACGCGGACGTCTGCGTTGATCTCAGCAGCGGGCACTACGAAGCAACTGCAGGCGTTGAGAACTCGACTGCGGCGACCGGTGGTGGTGGCTGGACGCCGATCTCGGGTCTCGACATCGACGACCTCCAGCTCTCCTTCACCGGTACGGACTTCTCTGCGCCGGACTTCGGGCTGAGCGCGCACTTCACCGCATTCGGCGTCGGCGGGGTGGGAAGTGTCGAGGACATCGATGGCAGCTGGTTGTTCGACATCGGTATCGACCTGTCCTCGATCGGCGTGCCGAACCTCGGCGTGGGCCATCTCGTCTACAGCACCTCGAGCACCGATCTCACGGTGGATCTGCCCGCCATCCCCGGCTTGTCTGTCGGTGAGGTCGACGGTGTCAACCTCAGCCCCGGATTCTCGGTCGCGCTGGGTATTCCGAACATCGGCAGCCTTGTCGGTCCGAAGATCTCCGGAATGTTGTCGACGAACCTGCACCTCAACGTCAGCCGACTTGCCGGAGTGATCTCCGGCAACTTCGCCGGCGCCGACAGCACGATCCGCGTCGCGCTGAAGGTGAACGTGCCGATCATGAAGGAGCCGACGACCCAGCTGATCTTCAAGTCCGCGTATCTCCAGTTCAGTACCGCGGGCACGTTCTCCGTTGGCGCCGACGTATGCCTGGACCAGATCGAGGACACCACGGTGACGGCATCGAGCTCGGCGACGCCCGCCAAGCTGCCGTCCCCGGAAGCGGCGTGTGAGAACAACGAACCGTACGGCCTCGACCTTGACGCCGAATTCTCCCTCGACCTGGTTCACCTTCAGGTCACCGGCAGCATGACCGCGACGAACTGGCGGAACGCCTTCGGTGTGCCTGGCCTCACGCTCGGCACCCTCACCGCTCAGGTCGGGTTCACCGTGGGTACGCCGGTGAGCGTCACGGTCGGCTTCGGCGTGACCGTCACCCGGGTGCCGAACGCGTGGTGCGCCGGTCTGGGGATCCTCCCGCAGAACTGCGGGACCTCGACCGAACCGCCCGTCACGTTGGTCGTGAACATCAGTGCGACGCAACCCGTGTTCGAGTTCATCATCGGGGCCCCGCCGAACGGGACGCCTGCACTTGAGCCGTTGCGCAGCGTCGACGGCGGGACGTACGCCGACGCGCTCGAGATCTACGACGCGACGCTGGTGATCGCCCCCGACGGCGGGAAGGTCGGCCCCTACGACTTCGGCTCGACCCCGGTGTTCGACCTGCTCTTCGATGCCTCGATCATGAACACCGCGGTCCACGTCAAGGCGGCCCTGACGCTTCCCGGCCAGGGCGCCTCGACCGCCGCCTGGGGCTTCGACGCGTCGTTGAGCATCGGCGCATTCAACGTCGGCCCGGTGGCGATGACCGCGACGGATCTCGACATCGAGCTGCATCCCGCGACCGCTCAGTTCGGGGTGTTGGCCTGTGGCGGTCTGACGATCGGGACCGGTACGGACGCGGTTAACACCGAAGGCCGCCTCGACGCGTATCTGGTGAACGAGCCCTCGGACTTCAGTGGCAAATGTCAAGATGCGGTGGGCGGGCCGGGCGTCGACACCTCACAAGGCGGGAGCGGGCCGTTCCAGTTCGCCTTCGACGCCAACGTTACGAACCTCCCGTTGGGCATTTCCGCGGGCACCCTGCCCATCGTGACGATCAAGAGCGCCCACCTGTTCATGAACCTCGACGAGAACTCACTCGACATCCCGACCGGCGTCCAGATCGGCGTCGGCGTCGATCTCGACGTGCTCGGGAGTGACCTGCAGATCACCGGCGCGGTGACGTTGGGACCGCTCGGCATCATGGGCATCTACGCCGACGCGCAGGCGCCGAAGCCGGTCCCGATTGGCGCGGGCCCCGCCACTGTGACCTTCCACGCCTCGCCGCAGGGCGCCAGCTCCAGCTGCCAACCGGCCGGAGGCGTGAACACCTCCTCGGCAAGCGCTGGTCCTGACGTCTGTCTTGACGTGGACATCCCCGACGCCAAGTTCTCCCTGCACTTCGACGGCGGCGTGAAGGTCGGGCCGAGCAGCGCCGTGATGGATGTCCATGGTGACTTCGGCAGCGATGACATGGCGGTGAGCGCCGACTTCGACTCACAGACGGTGGGAGCAGTCGCCGGGTTCTCGCTGCAAGGTGGGCTGTTCTACGCGACCGACCAGACGCTCAGCGACGACCACCAGACCTATCAGGTGATCAACGCCAGCCACGATGGCTGGACCACCGTGCAGGCGCACCAGGGCGACTTCGCCGTCTCGGGGAGCGGGCTGTTGTGTGTATCACCGACGGCCGCTAACTGCGACACCGCAAACCCCTCCGCCGACAACACGTTCCAGATCGCCTCGATGTTCGCGGCGAACCTCAGCCCGAGTGGGCTGGAGGCTCAGGTCGCCTCCAGCGGCAACTTCGACGTCTTCGGGATCGGATCCGGGTTCCAGATCGTGGGTGCACTGTGCATCGGGGACCCCGCCTGCACCCAGCTCGGTCTCCAGAATGTCGGCGCGCTCGGTCCGGTGCGGTTCGACATCGCCGCCACCGGTCGGCTCACGGTGGCCGGTGCGAGCCTCGCGAGCGCAACGATCGACGTCAATAGCAGCGGCGTTAGCGTGAGCGGCGGGTACAACATCGCCAACCTGCTGACCGGCAGCATGGGCGGCTCGGTCGAGGTGCAGGACGGCCAGATCACCTACGACATCACGGCCGATACCAACCTCGCGCTCAGCGGGGCCAAGCTGGACCTCGCCCATACCACTCTCACCCTGACCAACGCCGGAAGCGATCCGACCTTCTCCGGTCAGGTTGGCCTCAACGTCCTGTTCGTTCAGATCAGTGGGTCCTGGAACATCTCCGCCAACAACCTGGCGATTGCGGTGACCAGCAGTTCCGGTGGGTTGCCGAGCTATCTCGACTTCTCGGCCACCTACGTCAACGGCGATGTCGGTGTGTCGGCGAGCTTCGACTCTTCCACCGGCTTGTCGGGAAGCGTGTCCGGTCACCTGTCGGACGGTTCGATGACCGTCACGGGCTCGGCATCGGGATCGTTCTGGATCTTCAGCGGTTCGGCGACGTTCGAAGCATCTATCTGGTTCGGGCCGACGGCAGGAATCTCGACGTCAGGAACGGTCGAAGGAAATGTGGACCTAGGCTTCGGCACCGCGACGGTCGGACCGGCGACGCTGACGCTTCAGACGGTTCCGTCGTTCGACGTCTGCGGTTCGCTGGACCACGTGGGCAAGGTGTGCGTCCCCAGTGACATCTGAATCCCCACGATCACACCGACATGAGCATCGCCTCGTGGCGGTGGCGGCGATCGCGGCCGTGATCGCCGCGATCGCGGTCGTCCTCGTCGCACTCGCGACTCGCGGTCCATCCCGTCCGGCGAACGACAACTTCGACCGAGCGGCCGAAATCGGGGCGGCCTCGACCATTAGTGGGACGACGGCTCGGGCGAGTTGGCAGCCGGACGAACCCCCCACCGTCGATGCGCGCGGTCCGGGCGGCGACGTCTGGTATGCCTGGCAGCCTGCGGTGAGCGGTCGCTATGACTTTGTCGATGTCAGCGGCAGTTCACCTACCGTCGAGGTGTTGTCGGGATCCTCCTTGGGCTCGCTTGCGGCTTTACCGGCGCAGCGAGCGACCGGCGCACTCGAGGTGTCGGCGGTCGCGGGCCGGACCTATCGGCTTGCGGTGAGGTCGGCGCGATCGGGTGGCGCGTTCACCATCGCGGTCCAGCCGGCCGGCGGCGGATCGGCGGCGGCCGGTGCTCCTCCGGCCAACGACGACCTGGCCGACGCGCAGGACCTTACCGGGGAATTGTCCGCCTTGCCCACCGGTCGCCCCGGAGCCTTGATTGACGGTACGACGCTCGGCGCCACCGTCCAACCCGGTGAGACTCACGGGTCGGCGGCCCCTCACTCGGTCTGGTATTCGGCAGACCTTCCCGCCGCGGTAGTCGGTCACCGCCTCTCGTTGGCCGTGGCCGCTCAGAAGGGCTCGCCGGCGCTGTCGGTCTCGGTAGGCGCCGGTAGCCCCTCAACGCCGATCGGGTCGGTGCGCCCCCTGGTATCGGCGCGCCGCTCGGTCTCCCTCGTCGTGCCTTCCGGAGCGCGCCGCCTGGTCATCCGCATCGCGGGCCCGGCCGAAACGTTCCGGTTGAGTGGTGCGGTGAGCGGGTTCCGGCGCCTTGACACCAGTCCGCCGGTCGTGACCTGTGCGTCACCGCCCAACGGATGGACCCGTCGTCGGACGATCTCCTGTACTGCTCATGATGCGGGCGGTAGCGGGCTGCGCACCGCGAGACACTTCACGCTCCCGGTAGGGGTGCCCAAAGGGCAGGCCGACTCGTCAGCGGCAACACCGAGCCGCCAAATCTGTGACAAGGCCGGCAACTGCGCCTCGGTGGCGCCCATGACCGGAATCGAGGTCGATCTCAGCGCACCCGAGGTGGTGTGTGACCCGGCGCCGGGAAGTTGGTCCGGACCCGGGCAAGCAAAAACTCACTGCCGGTCCGCAGACACCGGTAGTGGATTGGCGGACCCCGCCGACGCCTCGTTCTGGTTGCACACATCAGTTCCCTTCGGCTCGACCGACCCGGCTGCCCGGTTCTCCCGCCATGCTGCAGTCTGCGACAAGGCGGGAAACTGCACGAACGTCACGGCTCCCCGACCGGCGGCCGTGGATCGGCAACCACCGACCGTCAGCTGCGGCAAAGCGCAGCCGGGCTGGACCGACGTTCAGGGGCACGTGACCTGCAGTGCGAGCGACGCAGGTAGCGGGCTGCTGACGACGAGCGACGGGAGCTTCACGCTCTCGACCGACGTCGCGCCCGGCGTCTCGACACCCACCGCGCGGACCGCGACCCAGAAGGTGTGCGACCGCGCCGGCAACTGCGCCCGCGTGGGCCCCATCGGGGTCTTCTCTGTCGACCGGTCGGCTCCGCACGTGCATTGCTCGTCCTCCCCGCGACGGTGGATCGCGGCAACCCGCTGGGTCGCCCGGTGCACAGCGAGCGACGCCGGAAGTGGCCTGGCAGCAGGCGGCCAGGCGCACTTCGCGTTGACTGCGACGATTGCCGCTGGCGCTGAGCGCCGGGTGCAGACCGGCTCCCGGCAGGTCTGCGACGCGGCCGGCAACTGCGTGACCGCGGGTCCTGTGGTTGTGCGCCTCGACGATCGCGCGCCGGTGGTCACGTGCGGAACGGTTCCAGCGCAGTGGCAGCCCGAGGCGGTGCGGGTTCAGTGCTCGGCGAGCGATCAAGGGTCGGGGCTGGCTCCTGGCACACCTGCCACGGTGACGCTGCGCGCCACCGGCACGCCCGGTGACACCGAGCGCGACGTTACGCTGCCGCGCCACACGTTCTGTGATGGCGTCGGTCACTGCGCGACGACGCCTCGACTTCGGGCCGGGCGGATCGACCAGCAGGCACCCCTTGCGCGTTGCGGCAACGTGCCCGCGGGGGTGAACCGTGGCCAGGTCAGCGTCCGATGCGTCGTGACCGACGACGGCAGCGGGCTGGCGAACCCGGCGCAGTCACAGGTCGCCCTGGTCACTGAGGTGCCGAGCGGAGAAGTCGACCGGCACGCGGCGACGACCACCGTGACGGTGTGCGACGCGGTCGGCAACTGTGCACGGGTGGGCCCGCTGTACGCCGATGTCGATATGCAGGCGGCTCCGACCGCGCCGCCGCCGCGCTTCTCGGTGGACCGTTACTCGGTGTCGGCGTACGTCGATGCCTCGACCCACTCCCGAGCCGTGGTGACCTTCCCCCTTCCCAGCGCGACCGGCACCGGCGTGCGGGTCACGTGCAACCCGGCCCCAGGATCGGCCTTCCCGGTCGGAGTTGTTGACGGTGCCTGCGCTGCCGTCGACACCGCCGGACGGACGACGACAATCCCGATGACGGTGACCACCCGAGTTCGCAGCGCAGCGGCCGATCCTCCCGCTCGGCTCGATCGGGTATGGCGGGTCGGTGCCACCGGATTCGGGCCGAAAGCCCCGCTGACACTTGAGATCGACGCAACGGCGGTCGGGACGGCGCGGGCCGATCGGTCCGGCGACGCCGTGGTCGGGTTCCGCATGCCGCGGACCGTCGGCCCCGGGCTGCACGTCCTCGATCTCGCCGGACCCGGCCCGGGTGGCCGCAGCGTCGTCGAGGTTCATCGGCTGCGGGTCGCCAGGTCGGGGCCTGCTCGGCTCCCGACGTTCGGTGGCTCCTCGACGGCTCTCGGCCGGCTGGCCGCGTCCGGTCACGTGTCCGTCCTTCGGGCGTTGCGGTCGGAGGCGGCGCCCGGCGGTCCGCGCTTCGGTGGCGGGGTGCCGGTGTCGTCGTCGGCAGTTGTCTCCTCCCTTTCCGGAGGAGGCGAGCCGACCCCGCTGCTGGCTGCGGCGTGCGGGTTGGTGGTCGTGGTGCTCGGGGGCGGATGGCTGTGGTGGCGCCGTCGCCGCGAGCCGATCTCAAGGAGGACCCGATGACAGTGGGCATTGCGCGCCGAACGCTCGCGGCGATCAGCGTTTTCGCGATGGGAGCGGGCGTGGTCCTCGTCACCGCATCGCGCGCTGGCGCAGCCGACCCGCCGACGCTGGCGGGCGTTCACGTGGTCGGCTCCAGCCCGGTTGACGTGAGTGGTGGTGCGACGAGCGTTGCCGTCGACATCCGGTACAACGGCGGCGACGCCGGTCTATCTGCGGCCTCGGTCATCCTCAGCTGTGAGACCGGATGTGGACCTGGGACGTCCTCCGTGTCGGGATCGACTGGAGGCTCGGCGGGCCTCGTCGCGGGTGACATCTCTGAAGGCGTGGTCGCGGTGACCGTCCAGGTGCCGCAAACTGCTGCTGCCGGTGACTGGGCTGTGAGCACGGTCGCCTTGACCGGGTCCGACGGCAGCCAGAGCAGCTACGGCGACAGCGATCTGGCGGCATATGACTCCACCCGGGACGTCACCGTGACGAAGACGGCAGACACAACATCGCCGTCGGTCCACGCGATCTCCTTTCCGTTCGGCAATCCGAATG
>DATJWM010000064.1:0-20943 GCA_035501255.1 Mycobacteriales bacterium
GCTGCCCGGGGTCGAGATCCGGCTTGATGATGGCGGTGAGATCTCCAGCCGGGGGCCGGACTGCTGCGTCGGCTACACCGACCCGGCGCTCACCGCGGCGGCGTTCGACGCGCAGGGCTGGTACCGCACCGGCGACGTGGGTGTCCTCGACGCCGACGGCTATCTGACGATCACCGACCGGGTCGCCGACATCATCATCCGGGGCGGCGAGAACATCAGCGCCCAGGAGGTCGAGGACGTTCTGCTCGGGATGGACGGGGTCGCCGAGGTGAGCGTCGTCGGCGTGCCCGACGACCGGTTCGGGGAGCGGGCCGCCGCGGTCGTCCGGGTCCGCGGCGGTGCGAGCG
The DNA here is from genome assembly GCA_035501255.1 of Mycobacteriales bacterium. Classification (GTDB taxonomy): domain Bacteria; phylum Actinomycetota; class Actinomycetes; order JAFAQI01; family JAFAQI01; genus JAFAZI01. The sequence goes on from DATJWM010000064.1 coordinate 348, forward strand.
TGCCGACCCTTGCCGACGTTCAGGCCCACCTGGCCGCGGTCGGCCTGGCCCGGCAGAAGTGGCCGGAGTCGGTGCACGCGGTGGCGGAGTTCCCGCGTACGCCGTCGGGCAAGGTGCAGAAGTTCAAGGTGCGCAACGAGCTCCGCGAGGGCCGCTTGCCCGCGGTCGAGCAGCGTTGAGCACACTGGTGACCAACGACGACGAGGCCGAACCAACCTGGCCGGGCCTCACCGAGAAGTAGGGAGCACACCGGTGCCGAACACCGTGATCGTGGCAGCGGCGCGGACGCCGATCGCCAAGGCCCGCAAGGGCGGGCTCGCGAGCGTCGACGCGTTCGCGCTCGCACGCACCGCCGTGGCGGCGGTCATCGAGCGCAGCGGCGTACCGGCCGTGGACATCGACGACCTCGTCCTCGCGGAGTCGATGCAGGGCGGCGGGGTGATCGCGCGGCACACCGCGGTGTCGCTCGGCCTCACCCGGGTGCCGGGCCTCGCGGTCAACCGGCACTGCGCGGGCGGGCAGGCTGCCGCGCAGGTCGGCGCGGCGGCGATCCGGGCGGGCAGCGCCGACGTGGTGGTCGCGGGCGGGACCGAGAGCATGAGCAGCATGCCGGCGGTCATGAAGCCCGGCCCGGACGGGACGCTTGCCCGCTGGGCGTCGCCGAGCCATCCGGAGACCCCCGACGCACCGGCGTTCGACATGTCGATCACGGTCGGGGAGAACACCGCCCGGATCGCGGGCCTCACTCGCCGCGACGTGGACGAGTGGGCGGCGTACACGCACGGCCGGGCGGTCGCCAGCCAGGACGCCGGGTACTTCGACGCCGAAATCGTCCCGGTTCCAGTGACGCTCGAGAGCGGGGAGCAGGTCGAGGTGACCCTCGACGAGCACCCGCGCCGCGGGGTCACCGTCGAGACCCTCGCCCAGTTGCCGTTGATCCACCCCGAAATCGAGGGGGCGACCGTGACGGCGGGCAACGCGGCCGGCGTCAACGACGCGGCCGCCGCCCTCGTGCTGACCAGCGAGGACTACGCGGGCGCCCACGGGCTGGCACCGCTCGGCGCCGTGCGCCAGTGGGCGAACGTCGGTGTTGACCCCGTCGAAACCGGCCTGGCCCCCGTGTCCGCGATCGAGCAGGCGCTGGCCCGGGCCGGGCTGGGCATCGGGGACATCGGTTTGTGGGAGATCAACGAGGCGTTCTGCGCGGTTCCGGTCGCCGTGACCCGCAAGCTCGGGATCGATCCGAGCATCGTCAACGTCAACGGCAGTGGGGCGAGCCTCGGTCACCCCATCGCCGCGACCGGCGCGCGGATGATCGTCACCATGCTCGCGGAGATGCGCCGGCGCGACGTTCCGCTCGGGTGCGTGTCGATGTGTGCCGGCGGCGGTATGGGCGCGGCACTCATCCTCGAGCTCCGCTAGCGGTGTTGCCGCTGGACGGCGTCCTCGTCGTCGGCCTCGAGGTCGCCGTCTCGGCACCCCACTGCACCCGCCAGCTTGCCGACCTCGGTGCCCGGGTGATCAAGATCGAGTCGGGCGGGGGTGATTTCGCCCGCTGGTACGACGACGCCGTCGGCGAGGTCTCGGCCCACTTCGCCTGGGCGAACCGGGGCAAGGAGTCGGCGGTCCTGGACCTCAAGGCGGAGGCCGACCGGGCGGTTGTCGAGCGGATGCTGGCCCGCGCCGACGTGCTGGTGCAAAACCTCGCTCCCGGATCGGCCGAGCGACTCGGTCTCGACGCCCGGTCTGCGGTTGACCGGCACCCACGACTGGTGGCGGTCGACATCAGCGGCTATGGCCACGGCGGGCCGCGGGCGACCTCCCGGGCCTACGACCTGCTGGTCCAGGCCGAAAGCGGATCGTGCGCGGTGACCGGCGAGCCGGGGCACCCGGCCAAGCCAGGGATCCCCCTCGCCGACATCGGCACCGGGATGGTCGCCGCCAACGCCGTACTGGCCGCGTTGCTGGCGCGGGGACGGACCGGTGCGGGTGCGGCGATCTCGGTGGCCATGTTCGACGTCGTGACCGACTGGATGAGCTGGGCTTTGCATCAGGCCCGCTCGAGCGGCACCGACCCGCTGCCACGGGGCATGTCGAGCCCGATGGTGTCGCCGTACGGCGCATTCGAGACCGCCGACGGCCAGACGCTCGTCGTCGGCACCACCAACGACGGGGAGTGGCAGCGGCTCGCCACCGACGTGCTCGGCCGTCCCGACCTGGCGGACGACCCCCGGTACGCCGGCAACGCCGACCGAGTGCGTCGCCGCGCCGAGATCGACGCGGTGATCGCCGAGTGGGCGGCCGGGCAGACCTTCGCGGTGGCGAGCGCCGCCGCCGAACGGGCCGGGATCGGCTGGGCGCGCTACAACACGCCGACCGAGGTTCTCGCCCATCCTCAGCTGTCGGAGCGTGATCGCTGGGTGACGACCGCCGCCCCCGGAGGAGAGTTCTCGAGCTTGCGTCCGGCCGCGGACTGCCCGTCGTGGGCGTGGGAGCCGCAGGACGTGCCCGGACTGGGCGTCGAGACCGAGGCCGTTCGCCGTGAGTTCCGCGCCGGCCCGGGGTGAACTACGTTCTCGGAAATTGTCTGTAACAGCGTCACAGAAAGCCAGCACGATTCTCGGTCCCAAGAGTAGGCTTCTTGCCATGGCGCGGGATGGTGGGGCGGCCGGAGAATCCGCCGGTCGGACCGCCGTTACCCGGCGCGAGTTGGCGGTCGCGAGAGTGCTCGACCCGGCCCGCGAGCGCGCCGAAAGCAAGGTGCAGGCGTTCCTCGATGCCGCCCTTGACCTGATGAACGGTGACTCCGGTCAGGAATTCACCGTGCAGGAGGTCATCGAACGTTCCGGGCAGTCCCTGCGCAGCTTCTACCAGCACTTCGACGGCAAGTACGAGTTGCTCCTCGCCCTGTTCGAAGATTCGGTTCGCTCTGCGGCCGCCGCGCTCCATGAGGCGGTGGCGGAGGAGACGACCCCGCTCGCGAAGTTGCACCGCTTCGCCGTCGACTATTACGACCAATGCCAGCCGAGCCCGAAGCGTCAGAACAGCTCGGGCGGTTTCGCGCCGACCTTCGCGACCTTCGCCCAGCAGCTGCTCACCGACCACCCGCAGGAGGCGTCTCGGGCGTTCGTCCCGCTCACCGAGATGCTCGAGGGTCTGCTGATCGCCGCTGCCGCGGACGGCGCGATTCGTACGGGGATGGACTACAACCGGGTGGCGGGGGTGATTCTTCAGGCGATCATGTTCAACGTGTTCGCCGCGACGATCAGCGGGCCATCGGTGCGTGCCTCGTCGGGCGGTCATGCCGAGGAGCTGTGGGACCTCCTGGTTCGCGGGCTCGTCACCCCGGCCCGCTGAGCACCGATCTGAGGATGGGGTGTCACCGTGAGTGAAGCCGTGATCTGCGCCGCTGTTCGAACTGCTGTCGGCAAGCGCAACGGCAGTCTTGCCGGCACGCACCCGGTCGACCTGTCCGCGGACATCCTGAACGCCGCGCTTGACCGGGCGCGGATCGCGCCGGAGGTCGTCGAGGACGTCGTCTGGGGCTGCGTGTCCCAGGTGGGGGACCAGTCGAGCAACATCGCCCGCTACGCCGTGCTCGCCGCCGGATGGCCCGATCACATTCCCGGTGTGACGGTCAACCGGGCGTGCGGGTCGAGTCAGCAGGCACTCGAGTTCGCCGCCCAGGCCGTCATGTCCGGCCAGCGCGAGCTCGTGGTTGCGGGCGGAGTCGAGACGATGTCCCGCGTCCCGCTCGGATCCGCCCGCCAGTCCGGCTTCCCCTACGGCCCGCGCGTCCTCGAGCGCTATGACAACTTCTCGTTCAACCAGGGCATCTCGGCCGAGCTCATCGCCGCGCGGTGGGGATTCGGTCGCTCGCGGCTGGATGAGTTCGCGGCGCGCTCGCATGCCCTCGCCGCGGCCGCGATCGATGCCGGGGCGTTCGAGGAGCAGATCGTGCCCGTGGAGGTCGAGACCGGCGTGTTCGCGGTCGACGAAGGGGTACGGCGAGGCACGTCGGTCGAGTCGCTGTCCGGGCTCAAGCCGGCCTTCGTCGACGATGGCGTGATCCACGCCGGCAACTCCTCGCAGATCTCCGACGGTGCTGCCGCCATGATCGTGACCACGCCCGAGCGCGCCCGCGAGCTCGGGATGGCGCCGCTGGTTCGCTACCACACCGGGACGGTCAGCGGCGCGGACGCGAAGCTGATGCTGACCGGCCCCATCCCGGCCACCGAGCTGCTGCTCAAGCGCACCGGCCTCGCGATCGGCGACATCGGGGTCTTCGAGGTCAACGAGGCCTTCGCACCGGTTCCGCTGGCCTGGCTCGCCGAGACCGGTGCCGATCCCGACCGGGTCAACCCGCTCGGCGGTGCGATTGCGCTCGGCCACCCGCTGGGGGGCTCGGGGGCGATCCTGATGACGCGGATGATCCACCACATGCGTGATCACGGAATCAGGTTCGGGCTCCAGACGATGTGCGAGGGCGGCGGCACCGCCAACGCCACCATGGTCGAGCTGGTCGCCTGAAAAGAGCGTTTTCGCCAGCAGAGTTGGCATTCTCGGCAGGCGGTATCCTCGCCGGGTGCAGCGCGATCTCTACACCGAGGACCACGAGGCCTTCCGGGCGACCGTGAAAGGCTTCATCGACCGTCACATCCTTCCCCGCTACGGCGAGTGGGAGGCCGCCGGGATCGTCGACCGATCGGTATGGCTCGAGGCCGGGGCGCAGGGGCTGCTCGGCACCGACGTCGACGAGCGCTACGGCGGCGGCGGTATTCGGGACTTTCGCTACAACGCCGTCCTGCGCACCGAACTGGTCAAAGCCCTGGCGAATGGAGTCGGTTTCGGTCTGCACAACGACGTCGTGGCGCCGTACCTGACCCGGCTCGGGACCGACGAGCAAAAGGCGCGCTGGTTCCCGGGCTTTTGCTCCGGACAGATCATCACCGCGATCGCGATGTCGGAGCCGGCGGCAGGTTCCGACCTCGCCGGGATCCAGACGACCGCGGTTCGCGATGGTGACGACTGGATCATCAACGGACAGAAGACCTTCATCACCAACGGGATCAACTCGGATCTTGTCATCGTGGCGGCCAAGACCAGCCCGGACAAAGGGTCGAAAGGCATCACCTTGTTCGGCGTCGAGCGCGCAATGGCCGGGTTCGAGCGCGGCCGCAACCTCGCGAAGATCGGGATGAAGGCGCAGGACACCGCCGAGCTGTTCTTCACCGACGTCCGGGTGCCGGCGACCAACCAGATCGGCATCCTCGACGCCGGCTTCGTTCACCTGATGGACAACCTGCCGCAGGAGCGGCTCGCCATCGCCGTCGCCGCGCTTGCCGCCTGCGAGCGCGCGTTCGAGGACACCGTGGACTACTGCAAGACCCGGACGGCGTTCAACAGGCCGATCGGGACCTTCCAGAACTCGCGGTTCGTCCTGGCCGAGCTCGCGACCGAGATCGAGATTGCCCGGACCTTCATCGACAAGGCGATCCTCGAGCTCAACGCCGAGCGACTGTCGGTGACCGATGCGGCGATGGCCAAGTGGTGGACGACGGAGTTGCAGAAGCGGGTCGTCGACGCCGGCGTCCAGCTCCACGGCGGGTACGGCTACATGCTCGAGTTCCCGATCGCGCGGGCCTACCTCGACGCCCGGGTCCAGACGATCTACGGCGGAACCACCGAGATCATGAAGGAGATCATCGGCCGGTCACTCGGAGTGTGAGCGGTTCGCTGCCCCGGGGTCGACGACGATGGCGGGAAGCGGCGCCCCGAGCAGTGCCGCGGGGTCGAAGTCCGGGTCGAGCGCAGGGAAGTTCGGCGGGCGTTTGCCGATGAACGCGTCGATCCCTTCCCGGAACGTCGGTTGACGAGAAGCGTGCACGGTTGCGCGGTAAGCCCGGTCGAGTGCGGCAGCGTACGTCGCGTCGAGGTCGGCGAGGATCTGGCCCTTGATCAGCGCGACTGACTCCGGCGCGCAGTTCGCGGCGATGTCTCGCGCGTAGGCCTGCGCCTCGTTCAGCAACGAGTTCGGCTCGGTGACCCGGCTGAGGATCCCGAGCTCGCGCGCTTCACGTGCGTCGAAGACCCGGGCGGAGAGCAACAGGTCCGTCGCTCGCTCAAGGCCGATCAACCGGGGCAACAGCCACGACATGCCGTGCTCGGCGGGCAGGCCGCGCCGGGCGAACGACGTGGAGAACTTCGCGGTCGCAGCCGCGAAGCGCACGTCGCACATCAGCGCCTGCGCGAGACCGGCGCCGGCGCACGCGCCGTTGATCGCCGCGATCAGCGGCTTACGGAAGGTCAACGTGGTGCTGAACGGCAGGCGGCCGGTGAAGTCGACACCACTACCGGCCACCTGATCGAGTCGACCGGTACCCACCCCGGGACAGAACGTCGAGCCGGCGCCGGTGAGGACTGCGGCGCGGATCGCCGGATCGCGGTCGGCCGTGCGGAGCACGTCATAGAAGGCCCGCTCGAGCTCCGGACTCCAGGCGTTTTTCGACTCTGCTGCGTTCAGCGTGATCACAGCGACGCCGGAGTCGTCGGCGTCGAGCGTGACCGCCTTCACCGCCGCACCATCAGAGCATCATCCTTACAGCGTGAAGGAGAAGCCGCCGTTGACCGCGATCGTCTGCCCGGTGATCCACCCGGCCCGCGGGCTGACCAGGGCGGCGACCATCCAGGCGACGTCGTCGGGTTCGCCGGGTCGGCGGATGAGGTAGTCGGCCATGAGCGCGCGCTGGGCCTGCTCCCGGTCCGGGTCCGCCCAGAACTCTTCGGATACCGGCGTGCGCATGGTGCCGAGCGCGAGTGCATTCACCGTGATGGCATGGCGAGCAACCTCGCGGGCGATCACCCGAGTGAAGCCCGCGGCGGCCGCCTTCGCCGCCCCGTACGCGGCGGGGGCGCCACCTGTCCGGCCTGCGTCGGAGACGATCGTGACGACCCGTCCCCAGCGGGCGGCGATCATCCCCGGCAGCGTCGCGTGGGTGCAGTTCATCACGCCGTAGAGGTTGACGTCGACGAACCGCCGCCAGTCGGCCGGGGAGGTGTCGACGAACGGCGTGATCGTCCCGAACCCCTGCGGTCCTGCGTTGCCGGCATTGTTGATCAGGATGTCGATCGGGCCCGACCTGGTGAGCGCCGCGGTGACCTCGTCGTGGTCGGTCACGTCGAAGGCCACGGTGTCGGCTGACCCTCCGGCGGCGGTGATGGCATCCGCAACAACCTGGGCACGCGCTTCGACGATGTCGTTGACGAGCACCTCGCAGCCGGCGCCGGCAAGCTCGCGCGCGATCGCGTCGCCGACCCCCTGCCCGGCCCCGGTCACCAGCGCACGTCGGCCGTGCAGGTCCCCGGCGTCGCTGGTCCCGGCTGGCACGGCACAACGGTAGCGGTCAGCGATCCTGCCGGGATCCTCACTATGCTTGCGGCCGAGAGAAAGGCGCACCGATGAGGCTCGAGCACGACACCATCCTGTGCGAGGCGCACGGCCTGTGCACGGCGATCGACCCTGACCGCTTCGAGCTTGATGACGACGACATGCTGATCGTTCACAAGTGGGAGGTCGAGCCGTCGGAGCTCGAGACGGTTCGGCACGCGGTCGACAGCTGCCCGCGCCAGGCGCTGAGCCTGATCGACGAGTGATCGGCGAGGCGTCCCGCGGCCACGTCCGGCGATGAAGCGGTTGACCGGTCGCGTCGCGGTGGTCACCGGCGCGGCGAGCGGAATCGGCCTGGCCGTCTGCGAGGAGTTCCTTGCGCGCGGCATGCGGGTCGCCATGGCGGATGTCAACGCCGACGCGTTGCGCGCACAGGCGGACCGGTTGCGCTCCGAGGGCGGTGAGATCCTCGCCGTCCTCACCGACGTCCGCGATCCCGATGCCGTCGACCGCCTCGGCCGCGAGGTGGTGGCGCGCTTCGGCGCTCTGCACGTCGCGGTGAACAACGCAGGCATCGTGATCACTGGCACCTCCTGGGAGCTGGCGCTGGAGGACTGGCAGCGGGTGATCGACGTGAACCTCTGGGGGGTCATCCACGGGATCCGCGCGTTCGTTCCGCTGATCCTCGACACGGGCGAGGAGGGTCACGTCGTGAACGTCGCCTCGATGGCTGCCGTCGTTGCCCATGCCCGCCTCGGTCCCTACACCGTCGCCAAGCACGGCTTGCTCGGGCTGACCGACGTGGTGGGTGCCGAGCTCGAGGCGATCGGTGCACCGGTCGGGGTCAGCGTGGTGATGCCCGGCATGATCCGAACCGGCCTCAACCCGATCGGCACGGTCGAGCCCGCGACGGTGGCGGCGAACGTCGTTGACGCGATCCGCCATCGCCGGCGGTACGTCTTCACCGACGATCAGCACGGGGGTCCCGGCGGACCGGTCGACCAGCGGCTGCGAGCCATCGTCGCCGCCGAGAGCGAGGTGCTCGCGTGAGCCGGACGACCCCATGAAGGCGGTACGCGGCGTTGACGGTGCGGCGCAGGTCGTCGACGTGGACGAGCCGCCCGGAACGGGCGAGCTGCTGACGATGAAGGCGACCAGCGTGTGCGCCTCCGATCTCAGCTACCTGCGGTTCGGGACGACGCACATCCTCGGGCACGAGCTCGCCGGTGTCCGCGCCGACGGCACGAAGGTGGTCGTCGAGGCGCTCTACGGCTGCATGGAGTGCGACCAATGTCTGGCCGGCGCGTACAACCTGTGCCCGACCCACGGCGAGCGGGCGCTCGGCATCTTCGCCGACGGCGGGATGGCGGAGAGCTTCCGGGCTCCGGCCGGGCGGCTGGTCGAGGTCCCCGAGGGGCTGGACATCCACGACGCGTCGATCGTCGAGCCGGCGTCGGTCTCCTGGCATGCGCTGCGCCTGGCGGACACCGGTCCGGGTCGGCGGGTGGCGGTCGTCGGCGCCGGTGCGCTCGGCCTTCTCGCGGTGGCCGGCGCGCGCCGGATGGGTGGTGAGGAGGTCTGCCTCGAAGCCCGCTACCCGCACCAGCGTGAGGTGGGTGAGCGGCTCGGCGCAGGGATCGGCACCGATGGCCTGTACGACGTCGTGGTCGAGGCGGCGGGATCGCCGGAGAGTCTGGCGCGATGCGCCGAGCTGGTCGCTGCGGGCGGGACGATCGTGGTCCTCGGGGTGCACTTTGGTCCGGTGGAGCTCAACTGGATGCCGCTGTTCCACCGCGAGGCGCGACTGATCCCGTCGCTCGGCTATTGCGCAACCGATTCCGGTCGGGAGATGGCGGACGCGGCCGCGATGCTGGCCGATGATCCGGAGATCGTGCGCGCGCTGATCACCCATCGCTTCCCGCTCGCCGACGCCGCGGAGGCGTTCCGGGTTGCCGGTGATCGCGAGTCGGGCGCGATCCGCGTGGTCATCGAGCCTTGAGCCCGGGATCAACCCGTAGCACTCACCCGGACGTCGAGCGCGCGGAGCGCCATCGCGACGAGTTCGCGGCGCAGTTCGCTGCGGCGGGGCATGTGCGGTGTGGAGTTCATCAGACCGAACGCAGCGTGCACCCGCAGCCGGGCGACCCGCTCGGGCACATCGGGTTGAGCGCGGCGCATGACCATGACCCAGGTCTCGGCGTAATGCCGTTGGAGCCGTCGCACCGCCTGGCTGTCCTGTTGGGTCAGCGTGTCGAGGTCACGGTCCTGGACCCGGATGACGTCGCGCTCGGCAAGGGCGAACGCGACATGGAACTCCACCAACGACACGAGCGCGGCGTGGGGGTCGGGGGTGGACGCGACGACCGCCCGGCCGCCGGCGTCGAGCTGCTCGGAGATGTCGAGGAGCAGGCGCGCCAGGACGGCGTACTTCGAGCGGAAGTGCTTGTAGAGCGCCGGACCGCTGATGCCGCACGCCGCGCCGAGGTCGGCCACGGTGGTCCCGCCGTAGCCGCGCTCGGCGAACAACCGAGCGGCGTGAGCGAGGACCACGTCGCGGGTGCGGGCGGCGCGGGCCACGGCACCTCCTGGGGCGGGTCGGTGGACACGGCGGCTCGCCGCGCTCTACTCTTAGGTTAATAGATGTTAACCAGTAATGGATAGCGACCCAGGGCGGACAGATGACTGAGTCACGCCTGCGCTCCCGGATCGATCCGGCGAGCGAGGCGTTCGCGCGTAACGCCCGGGGGCAGGAGGTGCTCGCCGCCGATCTGCGCGAGCGTATTGCCCGGGTGCGGCTCGGCGGTTCGCAGGCCGCGCGGGATCGCCATGTGGAGCGAGGCAAGCTGCTTCCCCGCGACCGGGTCGACGCGCTGATCGATCCCGGGTCACCCTTCCTCGAGCTCTCGCCGCTTGCGGCCGACGGCATGTACGGCGGGGAGGCTCCGGGGGCCGGATTGATCACCGGAGTTGGCCGGGTGTCGGGACGCGAATGTGTGATCGTCGCGAACGACGCGACCGTCAAGGGCGGCACGTACTACCCGATGACGGTGAAGAAGCACCTGCGCGCGCAGGAGATCGCTGCGCAGAACAGGCTTCCGTGCCTCTACCTCGTCGACAGCGGCGGTGCTTTCCTGCCACGCCAGGACGAGGTGTTTCCCGACCGCGACCACTTCGGCCGGATCTTTTACAACCAGGCCACGATGAGCGCTCGGGGGATCGCGCAGATCGCTGCCGTGCTCGGATCGTGCACGGCCGGCGGCGCCTATGTACCGGCGATGGCCGACGAGGCGGTGATCGTGAAGGATCAGGGCACGATCTTCCTCGGCGGGCCGCCGTTGGTGAAGGCCGCGACGGGCGAGGTCGTCTCGGCCGAGGATCTCGGCGGTGGTCTGCTGCACGCTCGCACCTCCGGTGTCGTCGACCACCTTGCTGACGACGACCAGCACGCACTTCGCATCGTCCGCCAGATCGTGTCGACGCTTGCGCCGCGGCCGCCCTCACCGTGGGAGCGGGTGTCCTCCGAGGAGCCGGTCGTCGATCCGGCCGATCTCTACGGCGCACTTCCGGCCGACTCCCGCACTCCCTACGACGTTCGGGAGGTCATCGCTCGGGTAGTCGACGGCAGCCGCTTCGCGGAATTCAAGGCGGACTACGGCACCACCCTCGTCACCGGATTCGCCCACATCCACGGCCATCCGGTGGGGATCATCGCCAACAACGGCGTGCTGTTCTCCGAGTCGGCGCTCAAGGGTGCGCATTTCATCGAGTTGTGCGACCGGCGGATCGTCCCGTTGCTGTTCTTGCAGAACATCACCGGCTTCATGGTCGGTCGGGAATACGAGGCCGGGGGGATCGCCAAGCACGGCGCGAAGATGGTGATGGCGGTGGCGTGCGCTCGGGTGCCCAAGCTCACGGTCGTCATCGGCGGCTCCTTCGGTGCAGGTAACTACTCGATGTGCGGGCGGGCCTACAGTCCGCGGTTCCTGTGGATGTGGCCCGGAGCGAGGATCTCGGTGATGGGCGGCGAGCAGGCCGCGTCCGTGCTCGCGACCGTCCGCCGCGACCAGCTGGGTGAGGGCTGGAGCGCCGAGGACGAGGAGGCGTTCAAGGCCCCGATCCGGGAGCAGTACGAGGAACAAGGCAACCCGTACTACTCCACCGCCCGGATCTGGGACGACGGCGTGATCGATCCGCTCGACACCCGAACCGCTCTCGGACTCGCGCTCGGTGTCTGCGCCAACGCGCCACTCGACGATGTCGGGTACGGCGTGTTCCGGATGTGACCGCCATGTTCGACACGGTTCTCATCGCCAACCGCGGCGAGATTGCGGTGCGGATCATTCGCACGCTGCGCCGCCTCGGCGTGCGCTCGGTGGCGGTGTACAGCGACGACGATCGCGGTGCTCGACACGTCGTCGAGGCGGACTTCGCGGTCCCCATCGGTCCGGCCGCCGCACAGGAGAGCTACCTCAACATCGATCGCCTGCTGTCCGCGGCGCGCGCGAGTGGCGCGCAGGCGGTTCACCCCGGCTACGGCTTCCTCGCCGAGAACGCGGAGTTCGCCCGTGCCTGTGCCGCCGCGGGGTTGGTGTTCGTCGGCCCGCCGCCCGCCGCGATCGAGGTCATGGGGGACAAGATTCGTGCCAAGCAGGCGGTCGGAGCCGCCGGCGTACCCGTCGTACCGGGTCGCAACCTCCCCGGGATGTCGGATCCGGATCTGGTGGCCGCGGCCGAGGAGATCGGTTACCCCGTCCTCGTCAAGCCGTCGGCCGGCGGCGGCGGCAAGGGCATGCGCCTGGTCACGGACCGTAAAGCCTTGCCCGACGCGCTCGTGTCCGCCCGTCGAGAGGCCGCACGCAGCTTCGGTGACGACACGTTGTTCGTCGAGCGCTATGTCACCGGCCCGCGACACATCGAGGTCCAGGTCCTCGCCGACACCTTCGGTGCCGTCCTGCACCTGGGGGAGCGCGAGTGCAGCTTGCAGCGGCGCCATCAGAAGATCATCGAAGAGGCGCCGTCCCCGCTTCTCGGTGAGGAGTTGCGGGATCGGTTCGGTGCGCTCGCGGTGGCGACCGCCACGGCCGTGGGCTACGAGGGAGCGGGGACGGTCGAGTTCATCGTGTCCGGGTCTGCGCCGGATGAGCCCTTCTTCATGGAGATGAACACTCGTCTTCAGGTCGAGCATCCGGTGACGGAGATGGTGACCGGGGTCGATCTCGTCGAACAGCAGCTCCGGGTGGCCGCCGGCGAGCCGCTCGGGTTCGCCCAGGCCGATGTCCACCTGACCGGCCACGCGATCGAGGCGCGGGTGTACGCCGAGGCTCCGGAGCGCGGATTCGTGCCGACCGGGGGGGTTCCCGTCGTCGTCCGCGAGCCGGGCAGTACGCACGTGCGGGTCGACAGCTCGTTGCTGGCGGGGGTGCCGGTCAGCTCCTCCTACGACCCGATGGTGAGCAAGGTCATCGCGCTCGGCTCGGACCGGCCGAGCGCGCTCGCGCGGCTCGACGCGGCGCTCGCGGACACGCTGGTTCTGGGGGTCGGCACCAACCTCGGGTTCCTTCGGGCCTTGCTCGCGCATCCCGACGTCCGCGCCGGGAGACTCGACACCGATCTGGTCGGCCGCGAGATCGACGTGCTCGTCGAGGCCGACGTGCCGACCCTCGCCTACGCCGCCTTCGCCGCGGTGCAGGCGCTCGAGGGGAGCGCCGGCGTGGACGACCCGTGGGGCCGGGCGGACGGGTGGCGCCCGAGCGGGGTCGCGGCACGCATCTGGCGGCTCGCGGGTGCGGGCGATGAGGTGGTGGAGGTCTGTGCCACCGGCCGGTACGACGCGCTCCGCGTTCGGGTCGGCGACGGCGACCTGCTTGCGTGCCGAGCCGAGCCGGTCGCCGATGGCATCCTTGTCACGGTCGACGATCGCAGCCTGGTGGCGGTGACGGCCACGGTGGGTGAGGCGACGTGGCTGCACGTGGATGGTCGAACGTATGAGTTCGTGCCGGCTCCGCCCGTGCGGCGTGGCTCCGCCGATCACTCGCACGACGGCGACATCAACTCGCCGATGCCGGGAGCGGTCGTCGCGGTGGCGGTCGCGGCGGGAACAACCGTGCGCGCCGGCGAGGTTCTGGTGGTGGTCGAGGCGATGAAGATGGAGCACTCGTTGATCGCCCCGTTCGACGGCGAGGTCGACGAGGTCACTGTCGTTGCCGGTGATCGGGTCAGTGCGGGCCAGTTGTTGGTGACGGTGAGGAGGACATCGTGAGGGCTGCCCTCGATGGCTTGCCGTCGCGAGTCGAGATCTATGAGGTCGGACCGCGCGACGGCCTGCAGAACGAGCCGACAAGCGTGCCGGTCGAGGTGAAGGCGGAGTTCATCCGCCGGCTGGTCGCCTCCGGGCTGTCCTCGGTCGAGCTCACCAGCTTTGTGCCGGCGAAGTGGGTACCGCAGCTCGGCGACGCCGAGGAGCTGATCGCGTTGCTCGACGGCGACGTCCCTCCCCGCGCACCGGTCCTCGTGCCCAACGAGACCGGACTCGCCCGCGCGCTCGCGGCGGGCGTGCGCGAGGTGGCGGTGTTCGCGTCCGCGACCGAGACGTTCGCCAAGCGAAACCTCAACCGCACGATCGCCGAGTCGCTCGAGATGTTCGCCCCGGTGGTGTCGAGCGCTCGCGGGCACGGGCTTGCCGTGCGCGGCTACGTGTCGATGTGCTTCGCAGACCCGTGGGAGGGCGACGTTGCGCCTGCGCAGGTGGCCGACGTCGTGGTCGCCCTGGTGGAGCTGGGTTGCGGGCAGATCAGTCTCGGCGACACGATCGGCGTGGCCACGCCCAAGCAGGTGCTGGCGGTGCTCGAGGAGCTGTCCCGGCGCGGCATCGAGCCGCCGGCGCTCGCCGCGCATTTCCATGACACCTACGGGCAGGCGCTGGCGAACACCTTCGTCGCCCTTCAGGCGGGGATCACGACCGTCGATGCGAGCGCGGGCGGTCTCGGCGGGTGCCCGTACGCCGGGAGCGCGACCGGGAACCTTGCCACCGAGGACCTGGTCTGGCAGCTCGATGGCCTGGGGATCGACACCGGGGTGGACCTCGCGTCCCTGGTCGAGACGAGTGTCTGGATGGCCGAGCACCTCGGCCGCCCGTCCGTGTCCCGAACGGTGACCGCGCTCGCGGTCAAGACCTCGCGGCGGTGACGCAGAAGGTCGTGATCCGGGTCAGCTCGGCGGGGGTCGGGACGGTCTGCTGCCAGAGATAGTCCGAGAGCGTGCCCAGGACAGCGTGCGCCACCAGGCCCGCGGTGGCCTCGGGTGTGCTCGCTCCGAGGTCCCGGAGCGGCTCGACCAGCAGGTCGGCCAGGGGAGCGCTCGCAAAGTGCCGCCCGGCGGCTGATCCGCCGCCGACGCCGCTGCCGTTCCAGAGCACGGCGAGCGTCGTTGCGGCGATCTCCGGATCTGCCTGGGCGAGTACGCCCTCGACCCACCGGCGTACCTGCTCCGTGGGGGTGCTGCCCTTCGCCATCTGGTGCTCGAGATAGCTCGTCAGGCGCGCCGCGCCATCGTCGAGGATCGCAGTGACCAGCGAGTCCTTCGAGGGGAAGTGCCGGTAGAACGCGTCGTTGGACAGACCCGCGGCCGCGACGATGTCCGCGACCCGGGGCTTGGACGACGTGCCGCAGGCCCGCATCAGCTCCAGGGCCGCGTCGAGCAGGCGCCGGACCTCGTCCTCGTAGTCGACGCCACGCTTGGCGAGGGTCTGCGCCGCGATCCGCGCGGCGACCCCCTCCGGGTCAAGAATTGCATTCTGAGACATCAGAACGTTATTCTCCCACAGACGCCACACCGGCACAAGGGAGCACGCGATGTCGTGGGACTTCGAGACCGACCCGGATTACCAGCGGGAGCTGGACTGGGCGGAGGAATTCGTCACCGAGCAGGTCGAGCCGCTGGATTTGATCTGGCCGGGGCTGGAGTTCACCCCGCTCGATGAGAATCGCCGCAAGGCGATCGACCCGCTCAAGGATGAGGTCCGCAAGCACAAGCTGTGGGCGACCCACCTCGGACCCGAACTCGGCGGGGAAGGCTACGGCCAGCTCAAGCTCTCCTTGCTCAACGAGATCCTCGGGCGGTCGTCGTGGGCGCCGATCGTGTTCGGATGCCAGGCCCCTGACACCGGGAACGCCGAGATCATCGCCCACTACGGCACCGAGGAGCAAAAGGAGCGCTACCTTCGCCCGCTGCTCGACGGCGAGCTGTTCTCGTGTTATTCGATGACCGAGCCGCAGGCCGGCGCGGATCCGGCGCAGTTCACCACCCGTGCGGTCAAGGACGGCGACGAGTGGGTCATCAACGGCTGGAAGTACTTCTCCTCGAACGCCAAGACCGCGTCGTTCTTCATCGTCATGGTCGTGACGAACCCCGACGTTGAGGTCTACCGCGGCACGTCGATGTTCCTGGTCCCCGCCGACACTCCCGGGATCAACATCGTGCGCAACGTCGGCCTCGGTGGCGAGAGCGAGGAGGAGGGGTCACACGCCCTGATTCATTACCAGGACGTGCGGGTGCCCCAGGAGGCCCTGCTCGGTGGAGAGGGTCAGGCCTTCGCGATTGCCCAGACCCGGCTCGGGGGCGGCCGGATCCATCACGCGATGCGCACGATCGGTTTGGCCCAAAGCGCGATCGACATGATGTGCGAGCGGGTGCTGAGCCGGACCACACAGGGCTCGCTGCTCGCCGACAAGCAGTTTGTCCAGGGCTTCATCGCCGACTCCTATATTCAGCTCAAGCAATTCCGCCTCATGGTGCTTCACACCGCGTGGGCGATCGACAAGCACAACGACTACAAGAAGGTGCGCAAGGACATCGCGGCGATCAAGGTCGCGATGCCGCAGGTCCTGCACGACATCTCGTGGCGGGCGATCCAGATTCACGGCGCGCTCGGTGTGAGCAGCGACATGCCGTTCTCCCGGATGTTGCTCGGCGCCAGCGTGATGGGTCTGGCCGACGGGCCGACCGAGGTGCACAAGGTCACCGTCGCGCGTCAGGTCCTTCGGGACTACCGTCCCTGCGACGATGTCTGGCCGACGCGGTACTACCCGAAGCGCCTCGCGGCCGCGAGAGCCAAGTACGCCGACTACCTCGAGCACGAAGTGGGGAACCTGTGAGCGACAACGACGTCCCGATCGACCTCGATCGCCTCACCACCTGGCTGGACTCGACCGACCTGCCGGGCAAAGGGGAGCCGCTCGAGCACCGCTACGTCTCCGGGGGCTCGCAGAACGTCATCTTCGAGATCCGTCGCGGTGACCTGCATGCGGCGTTGCGGATCCCGCCGCCGTCCGCCCCGGAGAGCCGAGACGAAGGCATCATCCGGGAGTGGCGGATCATCGAGGCGCTTACCGGCACCGACGTCCCCCACACCGAGGCGATCGCGGTCTGCGAGGACACGGCGGTCCTCGGTCGGGCCTTCTACCTCATGGGCTTCGTCGAGGGCTGGTCACCGATGGGCCTCGTCGACAAGGTCTGGCCCGAACCGTTCACCACCGATCTCGCCGCGCGTCGCGGCCTGGCGTTCCAGCTCGCCGAAGGGATTGCGCTGCTGTCGAGGGTCGACTGGCAGGCGAAGGGGTTGCAGACGCTGGGTCGGCCGGAGGGCTTCCACGAGCGCCAGGTCGCCCGGTGGACGGCGTTCCTGGATCGGATCAAGGCCCGTGACATCCCGGGGCTCGAGATCGCCTCGGCCTGGCTTGCCGCGCACAAGCCGCTGGACTACGTCCCCGGCCTGATGCACGGCGACTACCAGTTCGCGAACGTCATGTTCCACCACGGCGCGCCGGCCCGCCTCGCGGCGATCGTCGACTGGGAGATGGGGACGGTCGGCGACCCGAAGCTCGATCTCGGCTGGATGTTGCAAGGGTGGCCCGAGGACACGAGCGCGCCCGAGGCGGCGACGTCGGGCTACGTCGACATGCTGGGGATGCCCTCGCGCTCGGAGGTGCTCGCGCACTACGCGACGGTCTCGGGGCGCCAGGTCGACGATATCGACTACTACCTGATCCTCGCGAAGTGGAAGCTCGCGATCGTCCTCGAGCAGGGATACCAGCGTGCCGGCACCGACGAGAAGCTGCTCGCGTTCGGCCCGATCATCCTCGACCTCATGAAGGACGCGGCCGACCTGGCCGAGTCGACGTCGTACTCCGCCTGAGCATGCGCGCCGCCCTCTGCCGCTCCTACGGTGGCCCGGACGCCGTGACGGTCGAGGAGGTCGATCCGCCCGCGCTCGGCCCCGGAGAGGTCCGGGTCGCGGTCGACTGCGCGGCGGTCAACTTCCCGGACGTGCTGATCGTGGCCAACAGCTACCAGGTCAGTGCGCCGATTCCGTTTGTTCCGGGCAGCGAGTTCGCCGGTGAGGTGATCGAGCTCGGCGACGGGGTCTCCGACCTCGAGGTCGGAGACCGGGTCTTCGGGTCCACGTTTGTGGGCGCGTTCGCCGAGCAGGTGGTCGTGGGGTCGGCAGCCCTGACGAGGGTTCCGGCCGGCGTCGACTCCGGTGCGGCGGCTGCCTTCGGGGTGGCTCACCGTACGGCGTACCACGTGCTGCGCTCGGTCGCTGCGGTTCAGCCCGGCGAGGAGCTCGTCGTGCTCGGCGCAGGAGGCGGCGTCGGCCTTGCCGCGGTCCAGCTCGGCGCGGTCTTCGGCGCGGCCGTGACCGCGGTCGCGTCCTCGGCGGACAAGCTCGACGCGGCGAAGGCGTGCGGCGCGACCCGGTTCATCAACCACCGCGACGGCGACCTGCGGCAGGCGCTACGAGACGCCCTCCCCGAGGGCTGCGACGTCGTCGTGGACCCGGTGGGTGGCGACCTCAGCGAGCCCGCCTTGCGGTCCTTGCGCTTCGGCGGGCGATTCGTGACCGTCGGCTATGCCTCCGGCACGATCCCGCGAATCCCGCTGAACCTCGTCCTGCTCAAAGGCATCGAGATCCGCGGGTTCGAGTTCCGGGGGTTCGCGGCTCACCGCGGCGAGGAGATGGTCCGCGGCGAGCAGGAGTTGCTGGCGCTTCTGGGTGCCGGCAAGGCGACCCCCTACGTCGGGGCCGGATTCGACCTCGCCGGCGCGGCCGATGCGTTGGCCTTTGTCGCCGAGGGGAAGGCCGTCGGCAAGGTCCTGCTGCGGGTGGGGAAACCCGCCTGACGTATAAAGGAACGACATTTTCGGCCGTGAGGGCGCCGGCCGGTGGGAACCCAACGAGTGCGTGGAGGCAGTGTGCGTCTGTCCGGCAACAGCGTGATCGTCACCGGAGGTGCCGGTGGTCTCGGCGCCGCGACCTGTCGAGCCCTCGCCGCGGCCGGGGCCGCGGTCGTGGTCGCCGACCTCGCGGACGACCGAGGCGCGGCCCTTGCCGAGGAGCTCGGCGGGGGCGCGACCTACGCCCATGTCGACGTGACCGAGCCCGACGACGTGCAGGTGGCGATCGCCGCGGCGCAGGAGCGCGGTCCGCTGCGCGCCGCGGTGACCGCGCACGGTGGGCCGGTCCTCGCCGGCCGGATCGTGCAGCGCGACGGCTCGCCGCTCGGCCTGGAAGGCTTCCGCGACACCCTCGAGCCTTATCTCACCGGCACCTACAACGTCATGCGCCTGGCCGCGGCCGCGATGGCGGCGAGCGAGCCGGAGGGTGAGAGCGGGCGTGGCGTCATCATCACGACCGCGAGCATCGCCGCGTTCGAGGGCCAGATCGGCCAGGTGCCCTATGCCGCGGCGAAGGGTGGCGTGGTCGCGATGACGCTCGTCGCCGCCCGCGACCTCGCCTCGATGGGCATCCGGGTGCTCACCATCGCTCCCGGGACGTTCTTCACCCCGGCGTTCGGCATGCCGGAGGAGGAGGCGCAGGAGCGGTTCGGCCAGGGCATCCCGTTCCCGAAGCGGATGGGCCGCCCGCCGGAGTACGCCCAGCTCGTCGAGTCGATGATCGCCAACGACTACCTCAACGGCGAGGTCGTACGTATCGACGCGGCACTGCGGTTCCAGCCGCGCTAGCGCAGCGGTCATGGCCGAATCATCCGGCGGGTTCGCCGACCGCTTCGACTATCGCGTCGACATCCGGCCGCACCGCAACCAGGTGACCGCCCGGGTCGGTGAGCGGGTCATCGCCCGCACGACCCGGGCCCTGCTCGTGGACGAGCAGGATCACGGGCTGGTGTTCTACTTTCCGGAGGCCGATGTGGATCTGAGCGCGCTCGAGGCGATCGAGCACGTGACCGTTTGCCCCTTCAAGGGCGAGGCCGCGCACTGGGCGCTCGCCGGCGGTGAGCAACCGGTCGCCTGGACCTACCGGCAGCCTCATCACGAGGTGGCCCGGCTGGCGGGTCATCTCGCGTTCTACCAGGATCGGGTGTCGGTCGAGGTCGGGGTGGCGAATCCGGCGGTGTCCGGGCGGTGACCTCGACGCTGACCGGGCTGCTCGAGGTCTTCGACGTCGAGCAGGTCGAGCCGGGGCACTACCGCGGCGGTCACGACGCCGGTGGGCGGGACGTGATCGACGGCAGCCAGATCCTCGCCCAAGCGATTGTCGCGGCGAGCAAGCACGTGCCGGGCAAGGTCGTTCGCAAGGCGAGCGGCGTCTTCGCGCGTCCGGTCCGGGCCGACGAGCCGATCGCGTTGGTGGTCGAGGAGGTGCACGCGGGCCGGCTGTTCACCACGCTGCGGATCATCGCGCGTCAGGGCGAGCGGATCTGCGCGACCTTCACGCTGCTCCTCGACGTCCCGTCCGAGGACGTCATCCGCCACCCGGTCAGCGCACCGGACAGCACCCCGGAACAGGCCGGCGAGCACTCGATGCCGCTCACGGGCCGGGAGATTCGCCTGGTTGGTCTTGCCGACCCGAACGACCCGGACGAGGTGGGACCGCCCCGGATCGAGGCCTGGCTGCTCTACGACCAGGTGCCCGCACGCGACGACCTGCGCCGCGCGCTTCTTGCGCACTTCTGCGGGCACCTGTCCATCTCGACCACAATGCGGGCCCACCCGGGGGTCGGTACCGCGATGGCGCACCACACCCTGTCGACCGCCGTGATGGCGATCGACATCAGCTTCCTCGAACCGGTTCAGTGGGACGGCTGGATCCTCTACGACCACGAGAGCACCGCAGTCGGCGCCGGCATGAGCTATGTCCGTGGTCAGATCCGTGAACGGTCCGGTCGGCTGCTTGCCTCCTTCGCCCAGGAC
>DATJWM010000065.1:0-15385 GCA_035501255.1 Mycobacteriales bacterium
CAAGGTGGCCTTCGGCGTCTACGCGAAGGACTGGCTGGCCTCGCATCCTCGGATCGGTCCACGATGGCGGGAGACCTGCGACCGCAACCTGCGGCTGCATCTCGCTCCACTGCAGCCGCTGGCGCTTCGTGACCTGAGTCCGTCGGTGGTCCGGCACTGGTATGCCGAGGCGATGGCCGGTGACGGCGGGCGGACGTCGATCGCCCAGTCCTACCGCTTCCTGCGCGCCGTGCTGAACAGTGCGGTCGCAGACGGTGCGCTAGCCCGCAACCCCTGCCAGATCCGTGGCGGCGGCATCGACCGGGCGGTCGAACGTCCGGTCGCCACCCCGGCGGAGATCGCGGCGCTCATCGACGCGATCACTCCCCGCTACCGGGCCGCGGTCGTGCTGGCGGGCTGGTGTGGCCTTCGTCGCGGTGAGGTCCTCGCGCTGACCCGAAGCGATCTCGACCTCGACCGCGGGCTGGTCACGGTCCGTCGGACCCGCACCGAGCTGCTCAGCACACCGGACCGGTTCGACGCGCCACCGAAGACCGATGCCGGCTACCGGACGGTTGCGATCCCGCCACACGTCATCCCGCTGCTCGCCGAGCACCTCGAGAGCTACGCGGGTCCTGAGCGGGTCTTCGTCGGGCGAAGCGGAGAGCCGATGCGTGGTGACGCGCTACGGCTGGCGTTCCAGCGGGCGCGCGGCGAGGTCGGCCTGCCACAGCTTCGCTTCCACGATCTGCGCCACACCGGCCAGACGCTCGCCGCGGAGGCGGGCGCGAGCCTGGCTGACCTGATGCGCCGTCTCGGTCACTCCTCGATGGTCGCCGCCAAGCGGTACCTGCACGCGACCGACAGCCGGGACCGTCAGATCGCCGACGCCCTCAGCCGGTTGGCGACCGACCAGCCCGAGGACCCGGACCGGCCGCGCAGCATCACGCAGCGGTGAGGTCCGGCGCACCGAGCCTGGTTAGGCCAGCTCGCTGCGGACCTGCTCCCGCAACCGAGGCGGACGGATGATTGTCATGCGCCAGATCTTGTCTCGGTCGATATCCGGCAGGCGTCGATGTGCGAGTTCGTTGCGCAGCTCGACCAACGCCCGCCACGGCTGGCTGCGCGGATCCCCGAGGTAGGTGGCGTAAGCGAAAGCCTCGTTGCCGACCGCGATCCACACTCGCTCGATCACCCAGCGATATCGGTCGTCGGAGCCAAACCGCGTGGCGTCACCCTCGCCGGCAAGTTCCTCGAGGGCGATCAATAGAGCATCCAGCTCGAGCAGTGCGCGGCGTTCAGGACGAATCGGAGCGGTCACAGCGGTCTGGCATCGACCAGATCTGCGCTGACGTGCGGATGGTCGAGGACTGCGTCCGAGAACAGGCTCACCTTCGCCGCGAGCATGTCCGACGCCGCCAAGTCGAACTCGATCATGTCGAGGAGGTCCCTGTCCGCAGCAACATGCCCGACCAGTCGGCCGGGCGAGGCGTAACGCAGGTCAGTCACTCCATAGGATTCGGCGAGCGTCTGCAGCTCTCCTGAGCGCCCACGCACCGCCGCCTCGTCCGCCAGCGGCAGATCGGATTCCGCGGAGGTAGTGCTCACAGGGTCCATAGTAGGTGTGGCGCGGGTGAATGAACACCTACAGAAAGCAGCCTGAGGTGGTCAAACATCCTTGTTGCACGCTAGTTGCACGCGCGTGCAATAAGGCGCCGAAAAGCGTGGTGCGTGAACGGATCTTGCGACAACCCGCAAAGCCTGAAAAGCGGAAGGTCGGCGGTTCGATCCCGCCCCTGCCCACCATCAGATTCTCTTTCACCGCAACGCTTCAAGCGGATCGCCCCCAAATCTCCGACTCGGACCGCCAGCCTCGAGTGACCACTCGTGATCGCGAAACCCAATTGGTACCAACCGACATTTGCACGCCGATCTTGGCGGGTCAGCGCGTCCGTGCCCATTCGGACGGTCGCCAGACGGCGGACCGTGCGTGAGGATGATCGTGAGGCTGTCGTATCGGGGGTGCTCCGTTCGTGGTGACGGCCGGGCGGTCATCGAAGGCCGCCACGATCCGGGAGTGATTGATATGGCGAACTACCTGCTCAGCGTGCACGGCCCAGCCGAGCGCAACGAGTTCGGCAACTACCCCTCCGAGGAAGAGATGGAGGCGGCCTTCGCGGCGACGGGCGCATTCAACGACAAGCTCAAGGCCGACGGCTACTGGGTCTTCGCCGGCGGTCTCGAACCGGCAGCCACCGCGACCGTCGTGGACGGTCAGGGCGCGGCACCGATCATGACCGACGGCCCGTACCTCGAAAGCAAGGAGATGATCGGCGGGTTCTGGGTCATCGACGTTCCTGACCTCGACGTTGCGCTCCGCCTCGCCGCCGAGGGGTCCAAGGCCTGCCGCGGCAAGGTCGAGGTGCGCCCGTTCCAGGGCACCGCCTGAACGGGCCTGGCTCCGAGAAGTCGGTGCAGCGCGAGGCTGCGGCCGTCGAGCGGGTCTTCCGCGAGGAGTACGGCCGGGTCATCGCCTCGCTGATCCGCCGCTTCGCTGACATCGACATCGCCGAAGAGGCGGCCGGCGAGGCGCTCGTCACTGCCCTCGAAACCTGGCCGAAGTCCGGCGTTCCCCCGAACCCAGGCGGCTGGCTCGTCACGACAGCGGGCAATCGCGCGATCGACCGGCTGCGCCGCGAAGCGAAGCGCGACGCCAAGCATCAGGCGGCTTTCATGCTGTACGACGACACACCCCACCCGCCCACCGGGCCGGTTGAGGACGACCGGCTGAGACTTCTGTTCACCTGCTGCCACCCAGCACTTGCCGAGGAGGCGCGGATCGCATTGACACTTCGTCTTCTCGGTGGGCTGACCGTACCCGAAATTGCCAACGCGTTCCTCGTCCCCGAGCCGACAATGGGTCAGCGCCTCACCCGGGCGAAGAAGAAGATCGCCGCGGCAAAAGTGCCGTATCGCGTCCCAGAGGTCTCCGACCTGCCCGAGCGGCTCAGCGACGTGCTCGCCGTGCTGTTCCTCATCTTCAACGAGGGCTACCTCGCGACCGGTGACGGTGACCCGATCCGCGGCGAGCTCACCGACGAAGCCATCCGGCTGGCCCGCATCGTGCGCCAGCTCATGCCTGACCAGCCTGAGGTGGCGGGTCTGCTCGCGTTGATGGTCTTGACCGAGGCGCGGCGCCCCTCGCGGATCCAGGAAGGACGGCTCGTCCCCCTGCCCGATCAGGATCGCAGCGGGTGGGACCGCGCAATGATCGAGGAAGGTCGCCGTCTGGTTCGGGAGTGCCTCGCGATCAACCGCCCCGGTCGTTACCAGATCCTCGCGGCGATCAACGCCGTGCACACAGACGCTCCGACGGCGACAGGTACGGACTGGTCGCAGGTCGTCGCGCTGTACGACGACCTCACGCGACTGGACCCGTCGCCTATCGTCACGCTCAACCGTGCGGTCGCGATCGCGGAGATCGACGGCCCGCAAGTCGCCCTCGCGCAGGTCGATCCGCTTCCGCTCGCCGGCTACCACGCATGGCATGCCACCCGCGCCGACCTGCTGCGAAGGCTCGGTCGCACCGCTGAAGCACGCGAACAGTACGACGCGGCGATCGACGCGACTCGCAACTCGGCCGAGCGCGCCTACCTCATCAGAAGGCGCGACCAGCTGAGCTAGGTGCACCTTCCCGCTAGGTCTGAGCGGGTCGGGCTACCTCGGTGTACAACGCGCCTTGAGCGGCACCCGATCCGGCCCGGCCACCACCGGGACCACGCAGCACGTAGGCGACCCCCACCGCGATCACCGCTCCGAGCAGCGGACCTGCGACGTAGACCCAGTAGGAGGTGAAGTCAGTGCTGATCGCGTCGGGTCCGAAGGTACGTGCCGGGTTCATCGACGCGCCGGAGATCGGGCTGCCCCAAAGCCCCGCCAGTGCGATGTACCCACCCACACCAAGGGCACCGATAACGCCCAAGTTCTGTGCCCCGGACGCGGTCCCGAGGATGACGCTGACCAGACCGAACGTCAGCACGGTCTCCATCACGAACGCATTCGCTCCACTAAAGCCGGACGCCGGATAGTTCGAGCCGTACGACGACGACACATGAACGGTCGCCTGCAAGAACCACGCGGCAAGACACGCGCCGGCCAACTGCGCCACGATGTAACCGGGCACTCGTCGCCACGGGAAATCGCCACGCAACGAGAACGCGACGGACACCGCCGGATTCAGATGAGCGCCCGACACCTTTCCCATGAACAAGATGACGGCAAGAACCATCAGTGCCGGCGCGACGACAGCCGCACCGCGACTGATTGTTCCCGGGAACGCGTGTCCCATCATCCCGCCACCGGCAGCGACGAGCACCAAGAAGAAGGTGCCAAGAACTTCGGAGAACAGCCGGCGCCACTCCTGCGATGGATCCTCGAAGTCCTCCATGGCCCGCTCGAGAGACTCCGCCTCCGTCGCCAGACGGCGGCGCAAGGTTCCAAAGGATGTGAGATCAGCTGGCTGCGATGCACCACTCATCGGCAAGTACCTCCCGGAAGCGTCTGACGTGATCTTGCTAGGCGATGCCCGGCAAAGCAACCCTGCCGCGATCGGTCAGTTCCGCACGGGTGAACGACGCTGAATGCGCGGGCCCCGGCTAACCCGCGGAGGTGGTGACGTCGGCGCTGCCCTCTCGGTACACCTTGACCGACTTGAGGAGACCGTCGCGAACGACGAAGAACACCGCTATTGAGAACGCGGTGTGAGTCCCCTCCACGACCATGGTCTCGATGCACTCCAGTGCCGCCTCGGGTCCGTTCGCAATGAGCCGGGTGACCTCGAGATGCGGGGTCAGACTCCACAACCAGTCATCGAAAACGGCGGCCAGACTGCCGCGTCCTCGGTAGAGGCTCGTCCCGGTGGCCCACACGACGTCAGCGGCTAAGCCGCGCTGGACCGCCGCGGTGTCGTGGTTGTTGAACGCGTCGAGGTGTTCCAGCACGGCGCGACGTGTCACCTCGGTGCCGATGTCGACCATGCAGCCATCATGTCGCGACCGTGGCGCACCCGATCACCCGTCGACGTCTCGCACCCACCACAGCACCGCAACCGGTGGAGTCCGGTCAGCCCGCCGGCCCGTGATCGCCAGGACCCTCGACCATCCCCGCGATGCTGGCACGCTCGTCCCGCAGCGTGAGAAAGGCGCGCTCCCGGCGCCGGTCCCAGGTGAACGCCACCCACCAGGTCAGGATCGCGCCGAAGCGGTTCCGGTAGCCGGTGAGGAAGGCGATATGGATGAACAGCCAGGTCAGCCAACCGGGGAACCCGGCATAGCGCAGCGGTCCGACGGACACGACCGCATCGCCGCGCGAGATGTATGCGGCCGAACCAAGGTCGTGATAGCGAAACTCGCGCGGAGCGTCCTCGCCGAGCACCACGTGCCGGATCCGGCGACCGGCGAAGTAGCCCGTCTGCATCGCAACCTCGGCCACACCCGGCAACCCGTTGAGGCTCATCATGTCTCCGACGACCGAGATCTCCGGATGCCCGGGGATCGTGAGGTCGGGGTTGACCACCACCCGGCCCGCCCGGTCGCGCTCGAGATCCAGCCGCGCGGCGAGCGCGTCCGCCAGCCGGGGGGCTGCGACCCCGGCGGTCCACAGCACCGTCCCAGCGCGGTAGGTCGTCGACGTACCCGACTCGTCCTGCACCGTTAGACCGTCCTGGTCGATGTCGGTCACCCGCGTGTGCATGTGCAACTCGACCCCGAGCCGGTTGAGGGAACGGCCCGCCCGCTTCGACAACGCAGGCCCGAATGCGGCGAGCGGCTCCTTCCCCGCGTCGAACAGCATCACTCGCGCCATCGCCGGATCGATTCGGCGGTACTCCGAGCGCAAGGTGTGGGTGGCGAGCTCGCGAATCTGCCCGGCGAGCTCAACGCCCGTCGGCCCGGCCCCGACCAACGCGAACGTGAGCAACCTGGCCTGCTCCTGCTGATCGGCCACGGTCTCAGCGCGTTCGAACGCACCAAAGATCTTCTGCCGGATCTGCAGAGCGTCGGCCAGCGTCTTCATACCGGGCGCCCATTGCGCGAACTGGTCGTTACCGAAGTAGGACTGCTCAACGCCGGCAGCGATGATCAAGTGGTCGAAGGGCAACTCCCCCTGCTCGCCGCCCTCGCGAAGGCCGATGACGACGTGGCGATCCACGTCGACGTCCGTCGCCTCGGCGAGCACACATGCCACGTTGGGCTGCTTCTTCAGCACATGTCGCAACGGTGCGGCGATCTGCCCGGCCGACAGGATCCCGGTGGCGCATTGGTAGAGCAGCGGCTGGAACAGATGGTGGGGTGCACGGTCGACGAGGGTGATCGACACCGGCGTACGGCTGAGCGCGCGGGCCGCGAACAGGCCGCCAAATCCGCCACCGACGATGACCACCCTCGGCATGCCGGAGCGATCGTTGGCGGCCGGCGACCACTCACCGACCTGTCGCCGTTTGCGTCTCACCCCGGAACGCAACCGCTCGGGCGCACGCTCACGCGGGATCACACCAGGAATCACCGCGGGGCAGGAGATCCTCGGCCTGCTTAGGCCCCCAGGTTCCCTGGTCGTAGACGTGCAGGGGAACCACGTCGTCAAGGACCGGATCCACGACCCGCCAGGCGGCCTCGACCGCTTCCTGCTGCGCGAACAGCCAACGATCTCCGCTGAGCGCCGCCCCGATGAGCCGGTCGTAGGGTCGCATGTCGGATCCGGGCGCCTGGTGGAAGGTCAGCTCGCGCGCCTCCGCCGCCCACCCGGAACCGGGCTTCTTTCCTGCGATCGTGAGACCGCTCTCGGTCTCCGGCCAGATCCTGAACCGCATCCGGTCACGAGGAAGTTCCGAACCGAGACCGAACAGGTCGATCGGTGGTCGCTTGAGCTGGATGTAGATCTCGGTGGACGTCACCGGCATGCACTTGCCGGCTCGGATCGCGATCGGTACGCCGGCCCAGCGCCAGGAGTCCGCCGTCAGCCGAAGCGCGACGTAGGTCTCCGTGGTCGATCCCCCGGCGACACCGTCGACGTCGAGATAGCCGGCGTACTGCCCCCGAACGACATCGCCCGGCCGGAGCGGTCGGAGCGACTTGATGAGGTCTGACTTCGCGTCCGGCCAGTTGGTGAGGCCGGGACCTGCCGGAGGGCTCGCCATCACCGTCGCGAGCACCTGGAGCATGTGGTTCTGGACGACGTCGCGAATCGCACCGGTCTTGTCGTAGAAGCGACCACGGTCCGAGACGTCGAAGGCTTCGGCCATCGTGATCTGGATGCTCTCCACGTGCTCGCGGGTGAGCAAAGGTTCGATGATCGGGTTGGAAAACCGGCCGAAAAGGACGTTCTCGACCGGATCGAGACCGAGCCAATGGTCAACCCGATAGATCGCCTCCTCGGGAAAGTAGGCGTGAATCGTCGTCTGCAACTCTCGCGCCCCCGCGAGGTCGTTGCCGAATGGCTTCTCGACCATCACCCGGGCACCGTCGGCGCGTCCCGCACCGGCGATGCCCTTCGCGATCCGACCGAACAGCGGAGGCGGTACCTCGAGGTAGAACAGCGCGTGCGCGCCGGGCGATCCGATCTCCGCCGACATCGCCTCGTACGTCGCATCATCGTCCAGATCGCCGTCGACATAGCGCAACAGGTTCAGCATCTTCGTTGCGGCCGCGGTCGAGGGGTCGATCTCGTTCAACTTGAGCGAGTCCACCGCGTATGACCGGAACTGCGTCAGCTCCCATCCACTCTTCGCGACGCCGATGATCGGGACGTCGAGCACGCCACGCTCCACCAGACCGACGAGCGCGGGGAAGGTTTCCAGTTTCGCCAGGTCGCCGGTCGCCCCGAAGATGACCAACGCGTCGAGTCGTTTGTGAGCCATGGGTGCTCCATATCGGTGTTGTTCGGCCCGCGGATCCTGCTCCGGTCGAGCCTGGACCCGCTAGGCGGCGAGCCGATCGATGAGGTGATCGCCAACCCGCATCGCGTTCGCGATCGCCGTTAGCGACGGGTTGACCGCACCAATGCTTGGGAAGAAGCTGGTGTCCGCAACGTAGAGGTTGTCGAGGTCGTGGGCCTTGCAGAATGGATCCAAGACCGACGTCGCCGGATCGGTGCCGAATCGCACCGTGCCGGCCTGATGAGCGGTCGCGCCGATCGGCATCCCCTTGTGCAGGTAGATGCTGTGATCGATCAGCCGGTGATGGTGCATTCCCAGGTCTCCGAGCATCCCCTGCAGCTTGTGGCGTAGCCGCTTGAGGCCTTCAACGTTGTTGTTCTCGTCCAATGTGAGGCGAATGCGGCCGTCCGAATCGACGGTCACCCGGTTGTCGGGCGACGGCAGGTCCTCACCGCACAACCAGAAGTCGACCGCGTGGTGGGCCAACACCCCGAAGGGCATGTCCGGCGAGACTCGCCCCGCCCATCGCGGTGCTTCGCCGCGAATCTGCTCGGCGTCGGACTTGCCCAACATCTGGATCCCGCCGAGCGGGAACTCGAAGTCGTCGGCGCCGAGGTACCAATCGTTGACCGCCAGTGTCTTCTGGAACTTCGTCGGGTTCGGTTCTTTCGATACCGCCATCAGGGCGAGATTGTTGTGCCGCATGTAGTTACGACCGACCTGGTCGGAACTGTTCCCGAGCCCGTTCGGATGCGCGTCGTTCGCGGATCTCAACAGCAGGGCCGCGGAGTTCACCGCACCGCACGCAACCACGACAATGTCGGCGCTGAACGTCACCTTGGTGCCGTCACCGAGCGTGGTCACGACGGCCGAGACGGTCCGGCCGGATCCGTCGGTTTCGAGCCGCTCGACATAGGCGTTAGTCACCATCGAGACGTTCGGCTGTTGAAGCGCCGGGTCGACACAGACGACCTGCGCGTCCGACTTCGCACCGAGCAGACACGGGAAACCGTCGACCCGGTCACAACGAATGCACACGCTGTCGTGGGTCGCGCGACCGTCATTGTCCTGGGTCAGATTGACGCCGATCGGGAGGTGAAACGGGTGCAGACCCTGCTTCTCCAGGTCGTCGCTGAGTTGCTGGATCCGGGGCTCGTGCTCCACCGGTGGAAAGAGGTAAGGCGCGCTGGCAGCGCCTTCCGTCGGGTCTTCGCCGTGGCGGCCGTGCACGCGGTAGAGATGCTCGGCTTCGGTGTAGTACGGCTCCAGGTCGTCATAGGTGATCGGCCACCGCGGGGATAGCCCACCGTGATGCCGCAACTCGCCGAAGTCCTGCGGACGAAGCCGGAACAACGCAGCGCCGTAGAACTTGGTGTTTCCACCGACGTAGTAGTTGACCTCGGGGGGGAACTCGCTGCCGTGCGCATCGAGCCAGAATTCAGGAGCCCGGTACTTCGCTTGCACGAACACCGCGGTCGAGTCCCAGTTGTCCCGCTCGCGCGGCAGATAGTCTCCGCGCTCGAGGATCAGCACCCGCTTGTCGGTTCCGGCGAGCCGGTGAGCGAGGGTGCCTCCTCCGGCGCCGCTGCCGATCACGACAACGTCGTAGTGGTTGTCACCCACCATGCCCGGACCCCCGTCCTCCTCGCTCGGAGTCTATGACTCCCCGCGGTTGGCGCAAGCCGAGGGAGGACCGGCTAGGGCCGCTGACCCGGTGTGGTTGAATCCCCGCGATGCCTACCACACGGCAGCTCGGCAATAGCTGAGGGAGTGGCGGATGAACGCTGTCGGCCTCGCTCGGTGGCAGTTCGCCACCACCTCGATCTACCACTTCCTGTTCGTTCCGGTGACGATCGGGCTGGCGTTCCTGACCGCGATCCTCCAGACCCAGTGGCATCGCAACGGCAAGTCGGAGTACCTCAGGCTCACCCGGTTCTTCGGCACCTTGTTGGTGATCAACGTCGCGGTTGGCGTCGTCACCGGTCTCGTCCAAGAGTTCCAGTTCGGGATGAGCTGGTCGGAGTACTCGAGGACGGTGGGTGACGTCTTCGGCGCCCCGCTCGCGATGGAGGGACTCGCCGCGTTCTTCCTCGAGTCGACGTTTCTCGGCTTGTGGATCTTCGGCTGGGGCCGGTTGCCAAAGCGGATCCATCTGCTGACCATCTGGGCGGTATCGCTCGGCACCGCGTTGTCGGCGGCGTTCATCATGGCCGCGAACTCGTGGATGCAGCACCCCGTGGGCTACAAGATCAACCCGACGACCGGCCGCCCTGAGCTGAGCGACATCTGGGCATTGCTGACCAACCCGGTGTTCCTGTGGGGTTACGCCCACGTGCTGCTGTCATCGCTCGTGACGGCGTGCGTGATCATGCTGGCAGTCTCAGCCTGGCAGCTTCGCCGCGGGACCGACCGCAAGATCTTCGAGCCGACCGCCCGGCTGTCGCTCATCGTGCTCGCACCGGCGATGATCCTGACGATGTTCGTCGGCTCCGAGCTCGGCGTGATCGAGGCTCGCTACCAGCCGATGAAGATCGCCGCCGCTGAGGCGCAGTGGAGCACCTGCCAGCCGTGCTCGTTCTCGCTGTTCCAGATCGGTGGCGGCAACCACGACCAGACGCCCACGCAGATCATCCAGATCCCCCACCTGCTGTCGCTGCTCGCCACGAACTCCTGGAATGGCAAGGTCGTCGGGTTGAATCCGCTGCAGTCCCAGTACCAGCAGAAGTACGGGCCGGGCTACTACGTTCCCAACGTCTTCATCCAGTACTGGTCGATGCGGGTCATGGCCTATATCGCCGTCATCATCCTTGCCCTCGCCGGTTGGGGACTGTGGCTGATCCGCCGAAGAAGGCTGGCGTCATCACGACGCTTCCTGTTCGTCGCCACCTGGGCGGCCGCCCTCCCGTTTGTCATGAACACGGCGGGCTGGTTCCTTACCGAGTCCGGCCGGCAGCCGTGGATCGTGCAAGGAATCCAACTCACCCGAAACGCCGTATCGCCATCGGTCAGTGCGGCAATGATCGCAACCAGCCTGATCGTGTTCCTGCTCCTCTATCTCGCACTCGGGATCGTCGACGTCGTGCTGATGTTGCGTTACGCCCGGATCAGCGTTCCTGAGCCGCCGGTCACCGCGATCCACGACCAGGCGGGCGGGCCGCAGTCCCCTGTGCCCGCGCCTACGTACTGATCAGGCGAGAGGAGACGAAGCGCAATGGGCCTGTCCATCACCTGGTTCATCCTCATCGCCATCCTGTGGGCCGGCTTCTTCGTCCTTGAAGGATTCGACCTCGGCGTCGGCATGCTGCACAGCGTCGTCGGAAGAACGGAAGAGGAACGCAACGCAGCCGTGGCCACCATCGGGCCGTTCTGGGACGGCAACGAGGTGTGGCTCATTGTCGCTGGTGCCGGCATGTTCGCGGCGTTCCCGAGCTGGTACGCAACGATGTTCTCGGCGTTCTACCTCCCGCTTGTGTTGCTGCTGGTCGCGCTGATCGTTCGCGGCGTCTCGTTCGAGTTCCGCGAGAAGGTTCACCAGGCGCGCTGGCGGACGACGTGGCAGTGGTGCCTCACGATCGGCAGTCTGCTCATCCCGCTTCTTGCCGGGGTGGCGATCGGCGACCTGCTTGCCGGGATCCCGATCGACGCACATCAGGAGTTCACCGGCAACTTCTTCGACCTGTTAACGCCGTACGGTCTGTACGTCGGCGTCACCTTCACCCTGCTCTGCCTCGTGCACGGCGCACTGTTCCTGGCCCTGAAGTCAACCGGTACGGTCAGGCAACGCAGCGAGCGGCTCGCCGCGATGTTGTCTCCGGTGATGGCCGTCGCGGTCATCGGCTTCACGATCTGGACTCTCACCCAGTCCAATCGCGGCGACCTGCCGAGCCTGCTCGAACTGATCGCCATCATGGGATCGCTCGCCGCCGTCTGGCTCGCCTGGGAGCAGATCTACGGATGGGCGTTCGCTGCCACGACGGTGACCGTCGCGTGCTCGGTGCTCGCGGTTTTCGCCGACCTGTACCCCCGAGTCATGGTGTCGAGCACGAGCGCGCGCTACAACCTCACCGTCACCAACACGACCTCCAGCCACTACGCGCTCACGGTCATGACCATCGTCGCGGTCACGCTCTTGCCGTTCGTCTTGGCCTATCAGGGATGGACTTACTACGTCTTCCGGGCGCGGGTGCGGGTGTCCGACGAGACCCCGCCGGCCGTGCCAGCGCAGAGCCAGCCGTCCTAACCGGCTGGCCGACGAACACCGCGATTCAGCCCCCAGTCACCGGCAGGGTGGTGCCATCGGTCGAGGCTTGGCAGAATCGCCTCAGGTCACCCGCCCCCTCGACCCTGTGAGGCCTTCAATGACGGACGCCCCTCCGATCGCCGACCACGGGTTGATCGGTGATTTGCAAACCGCGGCCTTGGTCGCCACCGACGGTTCGATCGACTGGTTCTGCGCTCCTCGGTTCGACTCCCCGAGCGTCTTCGGAGGGATTCTCGATGACGATGGCGGCCGGTTCGCCATCCGGCCGAGCGCCCGAACGTCGAGGGTCAAGCAGCTCTACCTGCCCGACACCGCGATTCTCATCACTCGATTTCTCACCGAGGAAGGTGTCGGCGAGCTGGTCGACTTCATGCCGATCTCGAGCAGCACCTCCGCATCCGACGTCCACCGCATCGCGCGGATGGTGCGGTGCGTGCGAGGCGAGCTGACGTTTGAGGGCGAGATCTCCCCCCGCTTCGACTACGGCCGGCAGACCCACGAGGTCAACATCACCGAACACGGGGCGGTCTTCAGCGCCGGACACAACCGCCTCGTCGTCCACGGCGTCCGCGAGCCTGACGACGAACGGATGTTGGAGCTCCACCCTGCCGCCGACGGTGACATCCGATTCTCGCTGACGCTCAAAGCCGGCCAGGTCCGCGGCGTGGTCCTCGAGACCGGTGGACGCGGAACGCCGCGCGAGATCCACAGCGCTGAGTTCCAGCAGATGTTTGACGAGACGGTGCACTACTGGCGCTCGTGGCTGGCGCGCTCGACCTACACGGGCCGCTGGCGCGAGGTACTCCAGCGTTCGGCGATCACCCTGAAGCTGATGACCTATGCCCCGTCGGGCGGGCTCGTCGCCGCCCCGACCGCGTCGTTGCCCGAGCAGATCGGCGGTGAACGCAACTGGGACTACCGCTTCACCTGGGTGCGTGACTCGTCGTTCTCGGTGTATGCACTCTTGCGCATGGGTTTCACCGACGAGGCGGTCGCGTTCGCGCAGTGGGTGCGCGATCGGGTACATGACGAGGCGCCCGGCTCGTGCGGGCCGCTCAACGTCATGTACCGGGTCGATGGTTCATCCGACCTGACCGAGGAGACCCTGGACCACTGGAAGGGATACCGCGGGTCACGCCCGGTGCGGATCGGCAACGGCGCCGCCGATCAACTCCAACTGGACATCTACGGCGAGGCCCTCGACAGCATCTACTTCTGCGACCAGCGGGGCTTCGAGATCGGGCATCGAGGCTGGACGCGGATCTGCGAGATGCTCGACTGGCTCGTCGACAACTGGGATCAGCCCGAAGAGGGAATCTGGGAGACCCGCGGCGGGCGCAAGGACTTCACCTACGGCCGGATCATGAGCTGGGTCGCCTTCGACCGCGCGATCCGACTCTCGGCCGCCCATGGCCGCCCCGGTCCGGTCGACCGCTGGACCAACGAGCGCGACGCGATCTACCGGCAGGTGCACACCCGCGGCTGGAACGACAAGCGTCAGGCGTTCGTCCAGCACTACGCCGACGAGGTCCTCGACTCTTCAGTTCTGCGCGCCTCAACCGTCGGGTTCATCGCCCCGCAGGACCCGATGTGGCTGTCCACCCTTCGGGCGATGGACGAGGAGCTGGTCACCGACAGCCTGGTCTACCGATATGACCCCGGTGCGACGCCGGACGGCTTGCGGGGTGATGAAGGAACGTTCTCACTGTGCACGTTCACCTACGTCGACGCGCTCGCCCGTGCGGGACGGCTCGACGAGGCCCGCCTGGTCTTTGAGAAGATGCTGACCTACGCCAACCACCTCGGATTGTTCTCGGAGGAGATCGCACTGACCGGCGAGCAGATCGGCAACTTCCCGCAGGCGTTCACCCACCTGTCGTTGATCGACGCTGCGATCACCCTCGACGAGCACCTGAGCGCCCGCGCCCGCGCCCGCACGTGACGTTCCCGGGGTCGTGAGCCCGGTCGATTCTCGGTTGCCGCGTTACGCACCCGGGTTGCGCGGCTTCCTCGGTGCGACGTTCGTTCTCGGGGTCGTGGGCACGGCCGCGGTCATTGCTCAGGCCGCCCTGATCGCGCGCCTGGTCGCCGCTGTGTTCCGAGGCGGGGAAGGGCTGGCACAGCAGCGCGAAACTCTCGTGTTGTTGGCCGGCGTCGTGATCGTCCGCGCAGCCGTGGCGTGGACCCAAGAGACGACGGCAGCCCGAACCGCCGGGCGGGTTCGCGCCCGGCTGCGCAGCCTGCTGTTACGGCGTTCGTTCGACCTCGGACCGGCGTGGATCGGCGAACGAAGCAGCATGCTGAGTCGACTCGCAACCCACGGGATCGATGCGATCGACCCATATGTCGCGACCTACCTTCCCCAACTGGTTCTGGCGGTCGTCGCACCCGTGCTCGTGGTCGTCCAGATCGGGATGACCGACCCGCTTTCCGCCGTGATCATCGTCGTGACTTTGCCACTCATTCCGCTGTTCGGCGCCTTGGTGGGTTGGTCGACCGACCAGCGACTGGCTCGGCAGGTGGAGGCCTTGCAACGGTTGTCGCATCACTTCCTCGACGTGCTCGACGGACTGCCGGTGCTTCGCGCCTACCGCCGCGGCCACGCGCAGCGCAACACGATCGCGGCCGCAACGAACGAGTACCGGTTGGCGACGATGTCGGTCCTGCGGTTGTCGTTCCTCTCCTCGTTCGTGCTCGAACTCACCGCAACACTGTCGGTCGCTGTCGTCGCCGTAGCGATCGGGTTGCGGTTGGACAATGACCACCTCGGCTTCCAGTCCGCCTTGTTCGTCCTGATCCTCGTGCCCGAGGCCTACCTTCCCCTCCGCGCTCTCGGAGCCAGCTTTCACACCGCGGCGGAGGGACGGGCAGCAACCATTGAGGTCCTCGACGTCCTGGAAGCCTCTCCCTCGGACACTACGGCGACCAGCCCCTCACCACCGGCCGAGCCGTCCGCCGAAGAGCACGCCGGGTTGCGGGTGGACAACATTGCCGTCACCTACGTCGACCGTCCTCATCCGGCGGTCACGGAGGTCACCCTGGCTGTAGGCCCGGGTGAACTCGTCGCGCTGGTCGCGCCATCCGGCACAGGGAAGTCGACCGTGATCGCGGCGATCCTCGGGATCGTGGCGATCGACGCCGGCACCGTGACCTTTGACGGTCGGCGATTGGCGGACACCGACCGCAGCGCATGGTGGCGTCGAATCGCTTGGGTG
>DATJWM010000066.1:0-8290 GCA_035501255.1 Mycobacteriales bacterium
CCTTTACCGTGGTCGGTAAACCAGATCCCCCCGGCGTCATCGATCACGAGGTCGTTCGGACCACGCAACGGCCGGCCGCCACAGTCGCGGAACAGGACGTCGACCGTTCCGGTGGCGAGATTCACGCGTTCGATCCAGCCCCCCTCGAACCCGGGTGGTTCGTTCGTGTGGGTCGCGTGATCGATCGGGATTCGCAGTCCACCGACCGCACTCCAGAGGAAGCCGCCGTTGTTGGCGACGATCGCCGTCGTCGGGGTGTCGAGGGCCATCCCGTTCGGTCCCCCACCCGGCGTCGCGACCACGGTCTGAACACCGTCGGCAACACGCACGATCCGTCCGCCGTCGATGTCCACTACCAGCGCCGCACCATCGGCGGCGAAGACCGGGCCTTCGGGGAAGCCAAGGCCCTCGGCCAACACCTCGAAGGAGAGCGGCTCGTGAACGGTCAGGGTCACGTCCATAGCCGCGACGCTATCCGCCGATCGCGACGCGACGCCACGCCCGTCAGGGAGTGGCCGGGGGCGGTGCCTGTCCGAGCGCGATCTCGGAAGGGAGCACACGCGGCAGCGCCGGCTTCGGATCGGTCAGACGAGCGCGGACGGCGAGGTCGCAGTACAGGTAGGTCGTGGTGATCGCGACAAACGGCAGGACGGCAACGTTGATCAGGCTCGAGGTGAGATCGACGATGCCGAACGACGCGCTGGTCACGAACAGCAGCAACACCCCGAACATCGGCCCGACGAGCAACCCGATTCCGGCGACGAAGCCGGTGATCGACGCCGTCTTCCACCAATGCCTGCGAGTCAGCGCGGCGCTGAAGCGCAAGGGACGCGAAGCGGTTGCGGGCGGGGACATCGTGACTGCCTGCGCAAGCAGGGACCACCGAATCACCAGCCAGATACCGACGACGATCCCGATGACAGTGATCTCCAGCAGGAGGATGACGACGATCGCGACCGCGAGCGCGCGAAGCAACGGTCGCATCTTGCCGAATGCGAGCCGGTACGCCGGCCACGCCCTGATCGACCGACCGGCGTCGAGTTCGGTCATCGCGATTGCCGTCGTCGCCTGGACGATTGTCAGCCCGATCAACGCGGTCAGGACTTCGAGCGCGAAGACCAGGAACTCGACGAACCCGTTGGTCCGGCCGACCGAGTCGACGAGCGGGGAGAAGGTTCCGACGTTGAACAGCAGGTACTGCAAACCGGCGGTCAGCACGCCGATCGGGATGAACAGCAGGCCGATCCCGAGATACAACCGCGGGTGCTCGGCGTACATCCGATACCCCGACGTCACCAATGACCCCCACGCTCGACGGCGACCGAGGTGCAGCGGCGCAGACGGTCGCCACTGGGTGCGCGACATGATCCAGATCAGGACCACGATCAGCGCCGACAGAACGAGGAGGGTGGGGGATGGGTCGTTGACCGCAGCAGTCAGCGCGGTCGATCCCCACCCGATCGCGCTGCAGAAGAACTCCGTCGCCGGCCGACCGATGTGCGCTCCCTCGGGCACCGAATAGCTGGTGTCCCGCCAGCTGGTCTCTGCGACGGTGATCGGCTGCGTCCAGCTGGCCTTGTCATTCGGGCCGGTCGGCCCGTTGAAGAAGCCGCGTTGGCGCTCTCCCCATCTCCCGTCGTAGCCCAACCAGGGGAACGCGCCGAGATAGTCCGCCTGGCTCTGCGGGATCACCTCGACCTGGGGTCGGATCTGCCGGCTGGGACCGACCGTGTCGTCGCAACCAACACCTTGCGCCGCGCTGCGACCGAGGTAGAGGTTGGCGGAGTAGTAGTTGGCGTGCGACCCCATCGACGGATACACCACCGGATGAGTGCCGTCGATGAGTTGGAGCTTGCCCGAGCCCCAGGCCGCCCGCTCGGAGCTCTCGTGTTGGCTGTAGCCGACGGCGTACGGCGAAGTGTCCAGCGCCTGGTGCGCGTCACTCGCGTTGAACAGCAACTGGATGTTCTCCCAGTCGCCCTCGTGTCGGTTGTTCCAGTCGTTGTAGATGTAGAAGAACCAGTACTGAAGGGCCAACTTGCCGGGTTGGTTCGCCTCGGTCGCAACGTGCGCGTAGACCGTCGGTGGGGAGGTTTTCGCGATGTCACGGGCCCAATCGGCATACGTGCAACCCGGCGACAGCGCGTTTCCCGGAAAGTCCAGGTTGTAGCCCGGCAGGCCAACCGAGAGGTCCTCCGCCGTGGGTGCGACCTTGACCAGGTTCGGAACCGACCAGGGCCCGCGCAATGCCACCAGCGGGCTGCCGAGGACCGCGTTCACGTCGGTGGGTTCGAAGTCGGCGGCGTTCCCGCACGCACCGCTTCGATCAACCAGGCGGACGACAGGTGCGTACCGCTGCGCAAGGACGCTTGCGGCGTCCGACGACGTCCCAGCGGCCGACGCGGGAGTCGCGCCCGCGACGACCAACGACAGGCCGCCGGCGACTGCGAGCGCGAGCGCGAGGCGGGCACGTTTCACCGCGCCGGTCGTCCAACCCGACATCGTGCCACTGCCCCTTCCGAGATCCGGCTGGATCCGTCGCTGGACGCATCGTAGGGCTTCCCTGGGCCTACGCGATCTCAGCGACCGCCCCGGCGAACTGCGACGCGTAGAGCGCCGCATAGGCGCCACCCGCGACGATCAGGCTCTCGTGGTCCCCGTGCTCGACGATCCGGCCGTCATCCATGACGAGGATCGTGTCCGCGTCGCGGATGGTGGAGAGCCGGTGCGCGATGACGAACGACGTCCGGTTGCTGCGCAACGCAGCCATCGCGTGTTGCACGAGCACCTCGGTCCGCGTGTCGACCGACGATGTCGCCTCGTCGAGAACGAGGATCGCGGGGTCGCAAAGGAACGCCCGAGCGATCGTGATCAGCTGCTTCTCGCCCGCGCTGATACTCGTCGCGCTGTCATCGAGGACGGTGTCGTAGCCGTCGGGCAAGGCATGCACGAACCGATCGACGTAGGCAGCCGTAGCGGCCTCGATGATCTGCTCATCCGACGCCGCCGGGTTCCCGTAGGCGATGTTGTCGCGGATCGTACCTTCGAACAACCAGGTGTCCTGGAGAACCATCCCGATTTGTGAGCGCAACGCGCGTCGTGGCAGCGTTCGAGTATCAACGCCGTCGAGGGTGATTCGCCCCGCGTCGATCTCATAGAACCTCATGAGCAAATTGACCAGCGTCGTCTTGCCGGCGCCGGTCGGGCCGACGATCGCCGTGGTGCTGCCAGGGTCGGCCTGCAAGGACAGATCCCGGATGAGCGGTCGATCGGGCAGGTAGGAGAAGTCGACCTGTTCGAACCGGACCAACCCGCGAACCGGCTCGACCACGCGACCGTCGAGATCGGGGGTCTGCTCCTCTACGTCCAGCAGAGCAAACACTCGCTCCGCGGAGGCAAGCCCGGACTGCAGCACCGACGCCATCGATGCGACGTACATCAGGGGCGTGGACAGCTGGCGCGAGTACTGGATGAACGCCTGGATCGTGCCGACGGTGATCGCCCCCGCCGCGACCCGGAGCCCGCCGACGATCGCGATCCCGACAAAGGTGATGTTGCCGCCGAGCATCATGAGCGGAGCCATCGCACCGGTCACGAACTGCGCACCGAAGCTGGACTCGTAGAGCTCGTTGTTGGTCGCACGGAACCGGTCCTCGACCTCGCGTTCACGCCCGAAGGCCGTCACGACCGCGTGCCCGCTACACAGCTCCTCGACCTGAGCGTTGAGAAGGCCGGTAGTCCGCCACTGTGAGGAGAACCGTCCGCTTGCCCGCTTTCCCAGGAGCCGCAACGCGAACAGCGACAACGGAACAGTGACAAGGACAACAATGAACAGGACGGGCGACAGCGCGATCATGATCGCGATCGTCCCGGCCATCGTGAGTACCGAGGTCAACAGTTGGCCGAAGGACTGCTGAAGGCTCTGCGCGACATTGTCGACGTCATTCGTCACCCGACTGAGCAGGTCACCCCGTGGCTGGTTGTCGACGAACGGCAACGGCAACCGATGCAGCTTGTCCTCCACGTCGCGACGCACGTCACGCATGGTGCGCTGGACCACTCCCGCGATCGTTCGCATCACGATGAACGATGCGATCGCGGATCCGACCG
The DNA here is from genome assembly GCA_035501255.1 of Mycobacteriales bacterium. Lineage (GTDB taxonomy): Bacteria > Actinomycetota > Actinomycetes > JAFAQI01 > JAFAQI01 > JAFAZI01. The sequence goes on from DATJWM010000066.1 coordinate 4,111, forward strand.
CAACCGCAAGCGCCGCTTCGAGGAGCCCCCGCAGGTGGCCGGTGTCCATCCCGGCCGGAGAGCTCAAACCACTGACGACCGCGTCCGTCGCCTTCCCGAGAAGGTACGGTCCGGCGATCGCCATGGCCGCGCCTGCGGCCGCGAGGACGACCACCATCCCCAGGCGCCAGCGCTCGCCGTGCATTCGCTGGAAGAGCCGCCGAACGACGGTCTTGGTGTCCTCGGAGCGCTCGAGCGGCATACCGAAGCTGACGTGCTCGGCGTTCGCGCGGCGCTCGGCAACCGAGGTTGTCGTCCGCTCCTCGACTGTCACGCCACCGCCTGCTTCGGTTGCGATGCGACGATCTCGACGTACGTCGGGCAGTCGCGCAGCAACTCGGCGTGCGTGCCGCGACCGACGACCTCACCTGCCTCGAGGACGACGATCTGGTCGGCGACGGCGAAGGTCGACAGTCGCTGGGCGACGACGAGCACGGTGGCATCGCGGGTGTAGGGCAAAAGTGCGGCGCGCAGCCGCGCCTCGGTGGCGAGGTCGAGTGCGGAGAAACAGTCGTCGAACAGATAGATCTCCGGCCGCCGGACCAGGGCCCGTGCGATCGACACCCGCTGACGCTGACCGCCGGAGAGGTTCGCCCCGCCCTGCGCGACCGGCGCCTGCAGGCCCTCTGGCAGGGCGCGGACGAAGTCCGCGGCCTGGGCCACCTCGAGCGCTTCCCAGACTTCCTCGTCGCTGGCATCCGGCTTGCCGGTGCGCACATTGGAGGCGATCGTCCCGGAGAACAGGTACGGGCGCTGCGCAACCAGGCCGATCCGATCCCGGAGGATGGCGGGATCGAGACCGCGGATGTCGACGCCGTCGACGAGCACCGTGCCGCTCGTGGCGTCGAACAACCGCGGGATCAGGTTGACGACGGTGGTCTTTCCCGAGCCCGTGCTGCCGATGATCGCGGTCGTCGTCCCGCGGACAGCGGTGAAGGACACGTCGGTGAGCACGGCATGTTCGGCACCCGGATAGCTGAATCCGACCCCGCGCAGCTCCACGGCCCCGTGAAGCTCGACCTGGTCGGACCCGAGCCCAGGAGGGGTGATGGTGGGCACGAGTGCCAGCAGCTCATCGATCCGCTCCGCACACACGGTCGCGCGCGGGGCCATCATCACCACGAAAGTCGCCATCACCACTGAGCCGAGGATGAGCGAGAGGTAGCTGATGAAGGCGACCAGCGAGCCGATCGACAGGTTCCCGTCACGGACCTGTCCGGACCCGATCCATACCACGCCGATCGAGCAGAGGTTGATGACCAGCATCATCGTCGGCATCATCAGTGCCGAGAGTCGGCCGACCGTGAGCATCGTCCGGCTCAAGGAATCGTTGACCTGCCCGAAGCGATCGACCTCGACGTCCTCGCGCGCGAACGCTCGCACCACCCGAAGGCCCACGACCTGTTCGCGAAGCACGCCGTTCACCCGGTCGATGCGCTGCTGCATGGCCATGGAGGCAGGCAGCATGCGCCGGATGACCAGCCCCATCGGAATCACCATCATCGGAAGCGAGGCCGCAACCAGCCATGACATCCCCGGGTCCTGTCGGACCGCCAGGATGACGCCGCCGATGATGGTCAGGGGCGCGATGATCAGCGTGGTGCACACCCCGGTCAGGAACAGCTGGAGCTGTTGCACGTCGTTCGTCGACCGGGTAATCAGCGACGCCGGCCCGATCATGCCGACCTCACGGGCGGACAGCCGCACGGTCTTGCCGAAGAGCTGGTTGCGCAGGTCCCGCCCGATCCCCAGCGCGAACCTCGCGCTGCAGTAGACCGCGACCACCGAGCTCGCCAGCTGGACGAGCGCGATCACGATCATGACCGCGCCGAGCTCCCAGACGACAGTGGTGTTTCCAGGCAGCACGCCGTGGTCAATGACGTCGGCGTTGAGGTCCGGGAGGAACAAGGACGCGGCGCTCTGCGCGGCTTGGAGGACGAGGACGCCAAGAAGCCACCACCGGTACCGACGGGCGTTGAGCGCGACCAGACGTAACAGGGTCATCGAGCGAGCCCGTTCAGCACGAGGCGGCTGATCCGGTCTGGTGAGAGGGGCGCGTCGGGATACATCGTCGGCAGGCTCGTGGCGATCACGATCGCCGCGATCTGGCGCGCCGCTTCCGCCGGCGAGCAGACAAGCTTTGCGGCGAAGGGCTTGAGGAGCCGGGCGAGCGCCTTTTGGTCACGCGGCCTCGGCGTCGGCACCCGCGGTCCGACCGCAGTCAGGACCTGCCAAACTTCGACGAACCGCCGCTGCATGATCGCAATCGCGGCCGTGAGCTGGTCGGTGAGCGACCCGCCGCGATCGATTGCGTCGATCGCTCGGTCCATCTCGGTCGAGTCGCAGACCGCGCGGATCGTCGCGATCAGCAGCGCGCGCTTGTCCGGGAAGACCCGGAAAATCGTGCCCTCGGCGATCCCCGCGGCGGCGGCGATATCCGTCGTGCGCACCTGGAGACCGTCACGAATGAGCAGCGGGACCGTCGCGTCGATGATCGACGCCCGTCGCTCCTCCGCCGGCAGTGCCGGTGCGCGCTGAGTCACGTCCGCAGTTTAGCGTATGAGTGAGTTCTCACTCATACGCTGTGCGTCCGCCTTATTCGCGGGAGGTGCGAGGATCGTCGACGTGCCAAGGGTGACCGACGAGGTCATGTCCGCGTGGGCGGCCGGACGGGTCAACCTGATCGGCGATCACACCGACTACACCGGAGGCCTCGCGGCCCCGATGACGATCCAGTTCGGCACGACGGTGACCGTGCGCCGCGGCGGGACCGACGTCCGGCTTCGCTCCGATCGGTACGCCGGCGAGTGCCGGGTGCCGATCGACGTTCGCAACCCAGCCGCCACCGAACCCGCGTGGGCGCGCTACGTGGCCGGGGTCGTCGCCGAACTGCACCCGCCGACGGGCGCGACCGGCCACATCACGAGTGACCTCCCGATCGGAGCGGGCCTGTCCTCGAGCGCGTCACTCGAGGTCGCTGTCGCCCTGGCGCTCGGCGCAGACGACGATCCGGGCGAGCTTGCACAGATGTGCCAGCGAGCCGAACAACGGGCGTCGGGCGTGCCGTGTGGCATTCTCGATCAGCTCGCGATCACCCACGGTCGCGCCGGTCACCTGCTCCGCCTGGACTGCACGACCCGCGAGGCCATCCCGGTGCCGCTGCCCAGCGGAGTGGAAGTCTTCGGGGTGCACTCCGGGGAGGCGCGAGCGCTCGACAGCTCTCAGTACGCGCTGCGGCGGGCGCAATGCGCGGCAGCAGAACGCCTGATCGGACCGTTGCGGACCGCCGACGTCGCGCGGGTCCAGGCAATCGACGACCCGCTGATCCGCAGCCGCGCCCGGCACGTTGTGACCGAAAACCTTCGGGTCGACGCGTTCGTCGCCGCGCTGCGCGGCGAGGACATCGACTGCGCCGGACGACTCATGGTTGACAGTCACGCGAGCCTGCGCGATGACTTCGAGGTCAGCACGCCGGTGGTCGACCGGTTGGTCGAGGCGATGCTCACCCTCCCCGGAGTCCGCGGCGCCCGGATGACCGGAGGGGGATTCGGTGGGGTTGTCGTCGCGATTTGCGACTCCGGCACCACGGTTCCCGTGGGTAAGTCGTGGCGGTTGCGTGCGGTCAACGGCACGGTCGCTCCGAGGACCGGCGGAACGCGCCGCCGCTAGGACCATTTGCTGCGGGCCACCCTCATGAAGTGGAAGGAATAACTGTCATGAATAATGTTGCTGGTGGCACCGATACTGGACTCGTCTACAGTCGGGTGGAGACGCCCGACACTGCTGTGACTGGCGAGATGTTCATCATAATGGGAACAGTTTAAACGTGCTCGCAGCACGGATCTGAGGCATAAACGTACCCAACAGCGAGTATCGGCAGGCCGAAAATGGGTCATCATCGGAAGCGTCTAGTTGGTCTTGCTGCTACAGGCGGTCTGGTAGCGGCGTTTAATGCGCCATTGCCCGCCGGCGCCGTGAACGGCGGCCATCGCGAAGTCGGCAAGCCGCCGGCTCGGTATCGGCTGTACCCGGTCGCGGGCACAAGTCGTCTCCTTGCGTACACGAAGTTCAAGATGGTCGATGGACACCGGGCCGGGACAGGCGGGCTTTATGTCCTAAACGCGGCGGGCCGCAGTCGTCG
>DATJWM010000067.1:0-33337 GCA_035501255.1 Mycobacteriales bacterium
CGCCGCCGCCTTCTTGACCGGCACCGCCTTCTTGACCGGCACCGCCTTCTTCGCCGGCACCGCCTTCTTCGCCGCCACCGCCTTCTTCGCGGCTGGTGCCTCGACCGGGGTCATCGTGACTGGTGGTGCCGTCGACTCAACGGCGGTATCCGCCCCCGCGATCGTTGCTTCGGTCACCACGACGGCCACCGCGTCGGAGGAAGCTGCATCGCCCACTTCCGCCGCCGGAGGGACATCGGCAGGTGCGACCGGCGGAGTCAGGGACTCGGCGTCGACGTCCCCGCCCGAGTCGATGTCCAAGTCGATGTCCGAGGGGGCAGGCGGTTCGTCGTCGGTAGTGTCCGACCGATCGACCGGCGCCAGCGTGACCGCATCCCCCTCGTCATCCCCGACCGACCTGAGGTCAGGTTCCACAGGCGCATCGTCCGGACCGGCCTCCTCAGCAGGCGCTGATCCCATCGGAGCAGCTTCTGTGGCGCCGCGTTGATCGGTGACGACCGCCGGACCCTCGACCGCGGCATTCTCGACCGCCTCCGTCACGGGGGCGACCTTCTCCGGGTCGCCGGCACTCACGACGACGACCGACGGTTGATCGACCTCGGGGCCAACAGACGCCGCCGACGGCTCACCTACCGGTCCGGCTGCGGCCGACGGACCCGGCGGGATCACGACGTCTGGGTCAGATGAGACCTCGGCGGTCATCGGTGTCTGCGGGCGATCGCCCTCCGGCCACACCGCCGGGACCAATCGAACATCACGGCCGGAGTCGGTCTCGGGTGCGATCTCCCCACTGCCGGCACCCAGAAGCCCTGGCTCGTCGGGCGCTTCCTCGCGGTATTCGCGCAGCGCCAACCATACGAAGACGAAGGCCAGCAAGCCGGTCGCGATGGACAGGTAGATCCAGATCAGCGGATGGACGGAGAGTCCAACGATGAGGAGGACCACCGTGATGAGCAGTAGTACTCCGCTGATGACGATCACGCGGTCGACTCCGTTTCCACCTTCAACACTGCGCATCGGGACAAATGCACCTTAACGGCGTCGCGATCCCTGAGCGCGAGTGCGCCCGGTGCCGCGACGGGGCGGTCGAGATCTCGGTCTACTGCCCGAGATCGACGGGGTCCTCGCCCGCGTTCGCGGGTGGGGCAGACGGCATGTCGCTGCCGGCGTCCACATCGGTGTCGATCGCCCGCGACGGTACAGCTGAACCACCCGGGTGCGGCGGCAGACCCGACGCCGGTCGCGGTGGCAGGTCAGTTCCGGCCGGTTGTGGCGCGGAGCTGAACGGTCCGGATCCGGGCGCGGGCGTCGGCGTCGGAGCCGGCCGGGCCTGCGGCGGCGCAACGCCAGGGACCGGTGCCCTCGCCGTGGGCGCCGCCGGGACGCCGGCGGCGGGCGTCGGTGCAGCGGCGGGCGTCGGTGCAGCGGCGGGCGGCGCCGAGGAAGGCGTGGATAGCGCGGACTCGGGCGCTTCCGCCATCTCCTCGAGATCGCTGAGCTGGCCCTGGAGATACGCGCGCAGCCGGGCGGTGTAGTCCCGCTTGAACGCTTGCAAAGCCGCAATTTCGGCCTCGATCGTCGCGCGAGTGCTGGATAGCTCACTCATCCGGGCCGCGTGTTTGGTTTCGGACTCGTGCGCGATAACCGCAGCCTGGGCCCGGGCCTGCGCGACCTGTTGCTCGGCCTCGGCCTTGGCCTGCGCGACCGCCTCGTCAGCCGTGCGCTGTGCCAGCAAGAGGGTGCGCAGCGCGGTCTCGTTGGGATCCTCGGCCGCAGGCGCGGCCGCGGGAGCAGGCGCGGCGGGTGCAGCGGCGGCAGCCGCCGCCGCGGACTTCGCTTGCGCGGCTTCGGTGAGAAGCCGGCGCATCTCGGCTTCGACCTCATCGAGGAAGTTGTCGACCTCTTCCTCGTCGTACCCCGACTTTCCGAAGCGGACGACGGTGAACCGCTTGTTCTGAACGTCCTCAGGAGTGAGCGGCATTGCTGGTCACCTCGGGTAGTGGGTCGACGAGATCGGTAGTGGCGGTCAGTGTGCGTATGTGATCAGGACATCGATCAGGACAGATGCCGCGATAAACAACACGATGAAGGACAGGTCAACACTCACGTTACCCAACCGCAGCGGTGGGATCACGCGTCGCAACGCCCGCAGCGGTGGGTCGGTCACCGTGTAGGTGAGCTCGAAGAGCGCCGCGACGAACCCGGTCGGGCGGAAGGTGCGGGCGAACATCATCACGTAGTCCATAATCAGCCGGGCGATCAGCAGAGCCAGGAAGGCGTAGAGGACATAGAGCCCGACCAGTGCAGCGATCGTCATGGTTTCGTACTCATCGGCTGTGCGGGCTCACGTTGGCGACGAGCCAGGTCCTCACAAGTCCCGGCATCAACTCTGGTTGAAGAACCCGGCTCCTGCCATGCGGGACTTGTCTTCGGCGGTGATATCGACGTTCGCCGGCGTCAGCAGGAAGACCTTCTGCGTCACCCTCTCGATGCTGCCGTGGCAGCCGAACACCAGCCCGGCCGAGAAGTCGACGAGGCGTTTGGCGTCCGCGTCATCCATCTCCGTGAGGTTCATGATGACCGGAGTGCCAGCGCGGAAATGCTCACCGATGATCCGCGCTTCGTTGTAGTTGCGAGGATTGACGGTGGTGATCCGGTGGGCCGCAAGTGCGTCGATCCCGTCGCGGGCGACGGGCATCGGATGCTCAGCGGTGTCATCCGGATGGGTCACCCGCAACGTCGGCTCATCGTGACGGCGCACGACGTGGGTGCGCTGCTGCTCGTAGGCATCGTCCTCGTCATAGGCGTCGAGGTCCTCGTCCTCCACGAGACCGAGGTAGACGGCCATCTTGCGCATCGCGCCTGGCATGCGGCGCCCTCCGGTTCTCTTCTCTGCTCATCCGGTCGGCCCACACCTCGCGCAGGCCTGATGAAAGGCTAGCCGACCGGCACCACTCGGCGGCCGAGCAACGCCGTACCGATCCGCAGGTGTGTCGCCCCGTGCCGCACGGCGGCCTCGAGGTCGGAGGTCATGCCGGCCGAGACGATCCGCGCGTACGGATAGTCCGCCCGCAGGTCCGCCGAAATCTGCGCCAGGCGGGCGAAGCTGGCATCCGGGTCCGCGCCGAGCGGGGCGACCGCCATGACCCCGCCTAGCATCAACGCCGGCTCGCCAACGACCTCGGCGGCGAGCGCGGCGACGTTTCCCGGCGCGGCACCTCCGCGCCCGGAGGGGTGTTCGTCGAGGGACACCTGAAGCAGAACACCCAAGTCCTGCTCGCGATCCTGCGCCGCCGAGCCGAGCGCGCGCACGAGGCTCGAGCGGTCCACCGAGTGCACGAGATCCGCGTAGCCCGCGACCGAGCGCGCCTTGTTGCGCTGCAACTGCCCGACGAAATGCCAGCGCAACCCGAGGTCTGCGCACTCGGCGTGCTTCGCCGCCGCCTCCTGGTCGCGGTTCTCCCCCACGTCGGTCACCCCCAACTCGGCGAGCAGCCGCACGTCGGTCGCGGGGAACGTCTTCGTGACGGCGATCACCGACACCTCGGCGCGTGACCGCCCGGCAGCCTGGCAGGCCAGCGTGACCCGCTGGTCAAGGTCGGCCAGATTCGCGGCGAGCTCGGCGCGGCGGGCCTCGCGGGCGGACGGCGACTCAGACATCCGTCCCCACCATCGCCACTCCCGCGAACCGGCCGGTACGCCGGTCCCGGCGGTAGGAGTAAAAGCGCGGGTCCTCGCGGGTGCAGAGCTCGATCCGGCGCACGGTGCTCACCCCGCGTGCCCGGAGGCAGGCCAGGGCGCCGGCCGGCAGGTCGAGCGCGGGCTTGCCGTCCCGGGTCGTCGTCGCGCACTCAGGAATCACGGCGGACACCTCGGCACGCATGGCCGCGGGCACTTCATAACACCCACCGCATATCGCGGGACCAATGATCGCTGTGATCTGCGACGCCACCGCGCCGGCCGCCTCCATCGCATCGACAGTGGCATCGAGAACTCCGGCGGCGAGACCTCTCCGACCGGCATGAGCGGACCCAACCACGCCGTGGAACGGATCGGCGAGAAGGACCGGCATGCAATCCGCCACGAGGACGCCGAGGGCCACACCCGCGACGCTGGTGACAAGCGCGTCCGCCTCGCCGACGCCGCCCTCGGATGCACCACCCAGACGAGCCACGAGTTCGGCGTCGACGTCGATGACCCCTCGCCCGTGCACCTGATCGGGCCACAGCAACGCAACCGCGCCGAGATGGCGGGACAGCAGGGCACGATTGGCACGGACCGCGGGCGGGTCGTCCGCAACGTGGCCGGCAAGGTTGAACTCAGCCCAGGGCCCGGTGCTATATCCACCGCGGCGGGTCGTGAACAGCCCGATCGTGGCTCCGGGCAGGCCGGCGTCGATCGTCGCCGGACTGACGCTGACGGCGCCTACTTCAAAAAGTCGGGAACGTCGAGGTCATCGGAGTCCTCGAAGACGATCGTGCGGCGCGGCGGCTCTGCCCGGCGGCTGGCCCGCACGGGCTCGGGCACCCGGACCGCCTGAGCCGGCGCGGGCTCCTCCGCGGTCAGGTCGACGCTTTGCGTCGCCGCCTCGTCGGCCGGGCTCTCCGGGCGGGGGTCGCGCAGCTGGACCCGGCGGGGCTCGAAGATCCGGGCGCGCGGAACTCCGCCGTCGAATCCGGCGGCAATGACGGTGACGCGGACCTCGTCGCCGAGCGCGTCGTCGATGACCGCGCCAAAGATGATGTTGGCGTCGGGATGGGCGGCATCAGCGACGAGCTGGGCGGCCTCGTGAATCTCGAACAGTCCGAGGTCACTACCCCCGGAGACGTTCATCAACACGCCGTGCGCGCCTTCGATGGAGGCTTCGAGCAGCGGGCTTGCAATCGCACCCTCGGCAGCAGCGATCGCCCGGTCGTCCCCGCGCGCGGAACCAATCCCCATCAGGGCCGACCCGGCTCCGGACATGACCGACTTGACATCGGCGAAGTCGAGGTTGATCAGGCCGGGCGTGGTAATCAGGTCGGTGATGCCCTGAACCCCCGACAGCAGCACCTGATCGGCGGAGTGGAACGCATCGAGCACGCTGACCCGTTTGTCGCTGATCGAGAGCAGCCGGTCGTTCGGGATGACGATCAGCGTGTCGACCTCATCGCGAAGCCCGGCGATCCCCTCATCGGCCTGGGTCCCCCGGCGCTTGCCTTCGAAAGAGAAGGGGCGCGTGACCACTCCGATCGTCAACGCGCCGATGTCACGAGCGATTCGCGCGACGACCGGGGCACCGCCGGTGCCGGTCCCGCCGCCCTCGCCTGCGGTGACGAACACCATGTCGGCCCCCTTGAGGACCTCCTCGATCTCCTCGGTGTGGTCCTCGGCGGCCTGTCGCCCGATCGACGGGTCCGCACCGGCCCCGAGCCCACGGGTCAGATCGCGCCCGATGTCGAGCTTGACGTCGGCGTCGCTCATCAGCAGCGCCTGCGCATCGGTGTTGACTGCGATGAACTCGACCCCGCGCAGACCCACCTCGATCATCCGATTGACGGCGTTGACCCCGCCTCCGCCGATCCCCACGACCTTGATGACGGCAAGGTAGTTCTGCGGTGCTGCCACGAGTGATGCCTTCCTGAGGAGCCTGCGCGGGTGCGGCAACCGCTGGGCGACGGCCCGGGGAAGGTGCCGTCGACCAACGGTGCGGACCGGAGTGTCGTGATCGGGGCGAAACCTCCGCCGCGGTCACGCTACCCCGGGGGTAAACCCTCATGCTCAAGTAGAGAGTTGGGTTCGTCTCGCCGATGGGTGCCCGGGACAGTAGGCGGTTCGGATCAGGCGGGTCAAGGCCGAAGCCGTCATCGCGCGGTTTGGCTACAGAATTTCACTCCCGCACTGGTCTCAATGTCAGGGTAAGAGAAAGGGGTTGGGAGCGAGCCGCACGAGCCGAGTGTCGAGGTGTGGTCAGGGCGCGGCCCGGGACAGCGTGTCCAGCACCGCCGGACCGATCATGGTGACGTCTCCGGCGCCGATGGTGACCACGACGTCGCCCGAGCGCGCCAGCCCGGCGACCAGAGCCGGCACCGCCGCCCAGGACGGCTCAAAGAACACCTGCGCCGCGGGCAGCGGGACCGCAGCGGCGATGAGCGCACCGGTCACGCCCGGCAGCGGATCCTCCCGGGCCGGGTAGACCTCCATCACGACCACGACGTCCGCGGCGGACAGGGCCGCGCCGAAGGCCTCGGCGAACGTCTGCGTCCGGCTGTAGAGGTGCGGCTGGAAGACCGCGATCACGCGGCCGTTTCCGGCCACCCCCCGGGCCGCGGCGAGCGCGCCGTTGGACACCTCGGTCGGATGGTGGGCGTAGTCGTCATAGACCCGCACTCCCCCGCTGACGCCTTTGAACTCGAAGCGTCGTCGTACCCCGGCGAAGCTCGCCACGCCCCGCGCCATGTCGCCGAAGGGCTGGCCAAGGGCGAGCCCGAGACCGAGGGCCCCCGCCGCATTGACTGCGTTGTAGGCCCCGGGCACCTGCAGGTCCACCCGCCCGAGCCGGCGTCCTTCGGCCACCAGGTCGAAGGACGAACCGGAGCCGAGGAGGTGGAGGTCGTCGATGCGGACATCGGCGTCTCGCGCCTGCCCGAACGTCCGCACGGTCAAGCCTTCCCCACGAGCGAGCCCCACCAGACGCCGCGATCCCGGATCGTCAGCACCGAGGAGCAACACGCCGTCGGAGTCCAGCCGACCGATGAACTCCTCGAATGCCGCGTCGATCGCCTCCGGGCGACCGTAACTGTCCAGGTGGTCCGCCTCGACGTTGGTGATGATCGCGGCATACGGCGAGAGCAGCAGGAACGAGCGATCGCTCTCGTCCGCTTCGGCCACGAAGAACCGTCCGGAGCCGTGGTGCGCGTTCGACCCCGGCTCGTTGAGATCGCCGCCAATGGCATAGCTGGGGTCGCGACCGCACGCGTGCAACGCGACGGTCAGCATCGACGTCGTGGTGGTCTTGCCGTGGGTGCCCGCGACTGCCACACCCACCCGGCCGGCCATCACCGATGCGAGCGCGGCGGCGCGGGGAAGCACCCGAAGCCCACGCTCCCGGGCGGCCGACAACTCGGGGTTGCTCGGGCGGATCGCGCTGGAGATGATCACCGTGTCCGCGTCGCGCAGGTGCGCGGCGTCGTGACCGATCTCCACCCTGGCGCCGAGCGCACGCAACGGAACGAGCACCGTCGACTCTTTGGCGTCGCATCCACTGACCGTGAGCCCGCGCGCGAGGAGGATGCGAGCGATCCCGCTCATCCCGGCGCCGCCCACGCCCATCAGGTGAACCCTGCCAAGCTCGGCAGCTGCGGGAATGTCCGCCATCCGCTCCACCAGGCTCATCGTGCCGCCACTGCTTGGCGCACCATCGCAGCGAGCAGCTCCGCCGCGTCCAGACGCCCGAACTCGGCCGCAACCTTGCCCATCTGGACCAAGCGCTGAGGATCACTGAGCAGGGGAAGGAGTTCGGACCTGGCCCGGTCCGCGTCGAACTCAGCGTCGTCAATAACCAACCCGCCGCCGGCCGCAACCACAGGGGCAGCGTTGAGCCGCTGCTCTCCGTTTCCGATCGGCAGCGGGACGAAGACGCACGGCAGGCCTAGCGCTGTGATCTCACTCACGGTGTTGGCCCCCGCCCGTCCGAGCACCAGGTCGGCGGCAGCGTAGGCGAGCTCCATCCGGTCCACGTACTCCGTGACGACGTACGCGGGACCGCCCGGTGCCCGGTCGACGTCGAAGGATTTGCCGGTGCCGCAGATATGCAGAACCTGGACCCCGATCGCGGCAAGGTCGTCGCGGATCTCGGGCACGACGTCGTTGAGCCGCTGGGCGCCGAGCGAACCGCCGAAGATCAGCAGGGTCGTTCGATCGGCGTCCAACCCGAAAGCGGCTCGCGCCGAGCCACGCACCGCCTCGCGATCGAGGCCGGAGATCTCTGGGCGCAGCGGCAGTCCAGTGCGCACGGCGTGCCGCAGCGGAGTGTCGGGAAACGTCGCCGCCACCCACGGCGTGAGACGAGCACCGAGTCGGTTGGCGAAACCGGGCCGGCTGTTCTGTTCGTGGACCACGATCGGGACCCGCCGTCGCCGGGCAGCGAGGTACGCCGGCGCGGAGACATACCCCCCAAAGCCGACCACGACATCGGCCTGCACGTCGGCGATCACCGCCGAGGCGGCCCGAATCGCCCGGGTGAGCTCGCCGGGGAGTCGCGCGACGGCGAGCGAGGGTCGACGCGGCAACGGCACCTTCGGAATCGGGCGCAACTCATAGCCCCGCAACGGGACGAGCCTCGACTCGATCCCATCGGCCGTACCGAGGGCAGTCACCCGGGTCGACGGATCCTCCGCCACCAGCCAATCGGCGAGTGCCAGCAAAGGAGACACGTGCCCCGCGCTCCCTCCGCCTGCGAGCACCACCTTCATCGCCTCAGCCTGTCATCCTTCGCCGGGAGGATCGAAGGATCGGCTCACGCGCGGTCGAAGGCAAGCCGGGGCAACCATCGCGCCCGTGCGGCCTTGCGCGCGGCCTTGCGCGCCGCGAGGGCTTTCGCCGTCGCTGGTTCACGGCGGGCAAAGGAAATCAGCATGCCGATGGCGAACATGGTCGGCACCAGCGCAGACCCTCCGAACGACACCAGCGGCAGTGGGATCCCCGTAATCGGCAGCAAGCCGACCACCGCGCCCATGTTGACCAGCGCCTGACCGAGCAGCCACGCGGTGACCCCCGCTGCGGCAAGCTGGCTGAAGGAGTCGGTACACCGCTGCGCGATCCGGATAGCGGCAAACCCGAGCAGCGCGAACATTCCCAGTACGACCAGCGTACCGACCAGCCCGAGTTCCTCGCCGATGATCGCGAAGATGTAGTCGGTGTACTGGTTCGGCAGATAGCCGAACTTCTCCCGGCTGCCACCGAGGCCGAGACCGAACCACCCTCCGGATGACAGGGCGTAGAGACCCTGGCACGCCTGATATCCCACCCCGAGCGCGTGTTCCTGAGCGCAGGGATTCCGAAACCCGGTGAGGCGCTGGAGCCGGTACGGCTCGGTCACCGCGAGAACTGCTCCGACGCCGGCAGTTGCCACGCCGAGCTTGAGGAACACCGACCACGGCGCCCCCGCCGTGAACAGCAACGCGAGCATGATCAGCGCAAGCACGATGGTGGTGCCCATGTCGGGCTGAGCCATCACCAGCACGCCCATGGCAAGCGCAATCGGCACCAGCGGGATCAGCAGGTGCTTGGCCTCACCGAGACGGCGCTCCTTTCGTGCGAGCAGGTCCGCCCCCCACAACACCAGCGCGAGCTTCGCCGGCTCCGATGGCTGGAGCTGCAAGCCGCCCGGAAGGTCGATCCAGCGGGTGGCGCCGGAAACGTTCGTGCCGACGCCCGGCATCAGAACCAGAATCAGCAGGAAGAACGACGCGGCCAGCAATGGGTAGCCGAGCATCCGATAGGCACGAACGGGTAGCCGGGAGGCGATCCACCATGCCGGCAAGCCGATTGCCATCCACATCCCCTGGCGCTCGGCGATGGTGAACGACGATCCCGATGAGGTGTACGACGTCACGCTCGAGGCCGAGAGCACCATGACCAACCCGAGCGCGAGCAGCGCCACCGAGGTTCCGATGACGAGGTAGTAACAGGCCAGCGGTCGGTCGAGCATCTCGAGCAACGCCGGTACGGAGCGTCGGGTGGTGGCGCGTCCCGCGCCTTGGCGAACCTGCCCGGCGCTCGGTGTGGCCTGCGTCATCGGCTGGCGGCCCGTTGTGCGGCGGCGGCGAAACGGTCACCCCGCTCGGCGTAGTCGGCAAACATGTCCATGCTCGCAGCGGCCGGCGCGAGCAGGACGGTGTCCCCCGCCGCGGCCCGGCGAGATGCCACCGCTACCGCCTCATCCATCCCATCAGTGTCTTGCGTATCGATCACCACAACCGGCACATCCGGCGCGTGTCGCGCGAGTGCCGCCGCAATCTGTGCGCGATCCCGGCCGATCAGCACCGCCGCCCGGAGGCGGTGCGCATGGCTCACCACCAGGTCGGTGATGGACGCGCCCTTGAGCAGCCCGCCCGCAATCCAGACGACCGAGTCGTACGCCGCCAGGCTCGCCGCCGCCGCGTGCGGATTGGTGGCCTTCGAGTCGTCCACCCAGACCACGCCCGCGCCGCGTGCGACCACCTGGTTGCGATGACGGCCCGGCACAAAGTTCGCCAGGCCGGTGCGAATCGCGGCGGAACCCACGCCGTACTCGCGTGCGACCGCCACCGCGGCGAGGGCGTTCGACAGGTTGTGCGGACCGGGCAACCGCACGTCGTCTCCGTAGGCGAGGACGTCGCCTCCCGGCCCGACCAGAGTCTCGTCGCGTACGCCGTACTGGTCGAGCGCCGGTTCTGCGAGGGTGAACCCGACCGATCGGTCCGCAGCGGCACTCGCCCGAATCGAGCCCGGGTCGTCGAGGTTGACGACCGCAAGCGCACCCCCGCGATGGATTCTGGCCTTGTCGCTGAGGTAAGCCTCGTACGACCCGTGCCAATCGCTGTGATCATCGGCCACGTTGAGCACGGTGGCGACCTCGCACCGCAGGGTGGAGGACCAGTGCAGTTGGAAGCTCGACAGCTCCACGGCGAGAACGTCGTAGGCAGGACTCGCGCGGACGGCGTCCACCAGCGGGTGCCCGACGTTGCCGGCCGCCACGGCGCGCAGTCCATTCGCGACCAGGATCGCCTCGAGGAGCCCGACGGTGGTGGTTTTGCCATTCGTCCCCGTCACCCCGAGCCAGGGGGCTGCGTCGGCCGGGCGCAGACGCCAGGCGAGTTCGGGTTCACCGATCACCTCGATGCCCTCGCGTACGGCGTCGACGAGCAGCGGCTGGTCGGGTCGCCAACCCGGCGACGTCACGATCAAGTCGGCAGTAACCGGCGACAGCGCATCGCCGAGCCGGACGGCGGCACCCAGGTCCCTCAGTTCGGCGGCCGACTCCGCGACCCGATCGCCGGATCGCTCGTCGACGACGAGCACCTCAACGCCGAGGTCGAGCAGTGCCCTCGCGGATGCCATGCCCGAAGTGCCCAATCCGGCAACGACGACCCGCCGAACAGCGCCCAACGGCGCGGTCATGGCGAGAGGAACGCGGCGTAGAAGACCCCGAGGCCGAAGGCGACCGCAAGGCCGGCAATGATCCAGAACCGCACAATCACGGTGATCTCATTCCACCCCACCAGCTCGAAATGGTGGTGGAGCGGCGCCATCCGGAACACCCGACGATGAAACCCTCGGAAGGCCGCCACCTGGATGATCACCGACAGCGTCTCGACGACAAACAGGCCACCGAGAATGATCAGTAACAACTCCGTCCGGCTGGTCATCGCCAGTCCCGCGAACAAGCCACCGAGGGCCAGCGCGCCGGTGTCGCCCATGAAGATGCCCGCAGGTGGCGCATTCCACCAGAGAAACCCGAAGCAGGCACCCATCGACGCAGCGGCGATGATGGTCAAGTCGAGCGGATCCCGCACGCTGTAGCAGTTGTGCACCGCGTTCGTCACGCAGTCGTTGCGGAACTGCCAGTAGGCGATGATCACGTACGCGCCGAAAACCATGCACGACGTTCCCGTCGCCAGACCGTCGAGGCCGTCGGTGAGGTTCACACCGTTGGACGTTGCGGTGATCATGAGGTACGCCCAGATCACGAAGCCCACCGAACTGAAGCTGAAGGCATAGTCACGCGTGAATGACAGGTGGGTGGAGGCCGGCGCAAGACCGTGGTCGTTGACGAACCTCGTGGCGAGAATTCCGAAGATCACCGCGACCACCGCCTGACCGACGAACTTCGCCGTCTTCGTCAGGCCGAGGCTGCGTTGCTTGCTGATCTTGATGAAGTCGTCGACGAAACCAACGATTCCGAGCCCGGTCATCAACGCAAGCACGAGCAGACCCGAGGCCGTGACGCCGCGCATGAACACCAGATGGGCCACGAAATAACCGACCAGGATCGCGGCGATGACGACCGTCCCGCCCATCGTCGGCGTCCCGCGCTTGGTGTGGTGCGTGGTCGGACCGTCGTCGCGAATCAGTTGGCCGTATCCCCGACGACTGAATCCGCGAATCGCGAACGGAGTCCCGACCAGCGAGACGATGAGGGCCACGAGCGCAGCAACGAGAACATTCCTCATGCAGGCACCCCGACGTTCGAATGACCGCGCTCCTCGGTGGCGAGCACGGCGGTCGCAACCCGCCATAGCGCGAGCGCATTCGACGCCTTGACGAGAACCACGTCCGACGCAGCGATCGCGGAGCGAAGCAACACGATGGCGGCGTCGGCATCCGCGACCTCGTCGAGCGCACCCGTCCAATCCGGGTCGGAGGCCGCACCGACTCCGATCGCCGCCGAGTCCGCGCCAACCGTCACGACGCGATCGATCCCCAATGCCGCGGCATGTCTCCCAACCACCCGGTGCAGTTCCTCACTGTCGGCACCGAGTTCGCGCATCTCGCCGAGAACTGCCCAGCTTCTCCCCGAACGCTCCCGGGCCACTGCCGCGAGCGCGTCGAGAGCGGCGACCATCGACTCGGGATTCGCGTTGTAGGCGTCATCAACGACGACCAACCCGTCGGCCCGTCTGCGGACCTGCATCCGGTGAGCGCTGACCTCGCTCACGGCGGCAAGCCGCGCCGAGATCTCGCCAAGCGGAACATCGAGCGCGATCGCCGCGGCCGCCGCCGCAGCCGCGTTCAGCGCCTGATGCGCGCCGCTGATCTGCAATCGGACATCGATGGAGCCGGCTGCGGTCTCCAGGCGAAAGGCAGGCCGCGCATCGGATGTGAGGGTGAGATCCGCGATCCGGACGTCGGCATCCTCGGATACTCCGAAACCGAGCACGCTCGCCGTCGTACGCGAGCGCATCCGCGAGACCATCGAGTCGTCGACCCCGAGGACGGCAACCCCGTCCGGCGCAACGGCCTCGACCAACTCCCCTTTGGCCGCCGCGACCGCCTCCCGGGAGCCGAATTCGCCGAGGTGTGCGGTGCCGACGTTCAGGACGACGGCGACGTCGGGCCTGGCGACGCCACAGAGATAGGCGATATGACCTGGACCTCGCGCGCTGTATTCCAGGACGAGGAACCGCGTGTTCGCCTCGATTCCGAGCACCGTAAGGGGGAGCCCGATTTCGTTGTTGAAGGACCCCGCAGCCGCGACAGTCGCGGCCTGAGGCGAGAGAACGGCCGCGATCAAGTCCTTCGTGGAGGTCTTGCCCGACGATCCGGTGACGCCGACCACCCGGCAGTTGTGCGCACGGCGCAGCACTCCGGCCGCGAGGCGCCCCAGTGCCGCGACGGTGTCGTCGACCACGATCGCCGGCGCATCGACTCGCTCCTGCGCGAGAGCCACCGCCGCACCTCGTCGGCGGGCATCGGCGGCGAAGCGGTGACCGTCGTCGTGTTGGCCCGCAACGCAAACAAACGCCGACCCTGGCACACACCGCCGCGAGTCAACGACGATCGGCCCGTCGACGACGACATCCGCGGACACTCCGTCGAGCCGACCGCCGGTCAGCGCCGCGATCTCTCCCACCGTCGTGGCGATCACGGCGAAGCCCGATCAGGTCGCTGCGCGGCCAACGCCTCGCGCGTCACTACTCGATCGTCGAAGGGACTCACCCGGCCAGCGACCTCCTGGCCCTGCTCGTGCCCCTTCCCCGCAATGATCACCACGTCGCCGTCCGTCGCTCGGTCGAGCGCGAGCTCAATCGCGGCCCGTCGATCCGGCTCGACCACCACCTCAGCCCGCGCATCGACGGTCACGCCCGCGGTCATGGCGGCAAGGATGTCGAGCGGATCCTCCGACCGTGGGTTGTCGGTCGTGAAGATTGCGAGGTCGGCTTGGCGGGCTGCGACCGCGCCGATAACCGGCCGTTTCTCCCGATCGCGGTCGCCGCCGCAGCCAACGACGACCACAACCCGCGCGTCAGCACCCGCGAGCGTCCGCGCCTCCTCGAGCAGTCGATCGACGGCCTCCGGCGTGTGCGCGTAGTCCACGAGAACCGAGAAGGACTGACCGGCGGCGACCTGCTCCATCCTGCCCGGCACGGCACTCAGGCCGGCGATTCCCGCCCGAGCCGCCTCGGGGTCGATGCCGGCGGCCACCAGCGTGACGTAGGCGAGCGCGGCATTCGCGAGGTTGACCGTCCCGATGAGCCGGCAGCGCAGTTCGTGCCGCGTGCCGTGCGGATCGAGGAGCACGGTCCGTCCGCCGGCGGTTCCGTCATCGACGTCCTCGACGCGCCGCCAGTCCGCTCGCGCACCGACACCCGTCGTGATTCGAGGGACCGCTGTCGACGCGGCGAGCGACTCGCCCCACTCGTCGTCGACGCAGATCACGGCGTGGTCGGCACGCTGCGGGGTGAACAGTGCCGACTTCGCCGCGAAGTAACTCGCCATGTCGTGATGGAAGTCGAGGTGGTCCTGGGAGAGGTTCGTGAATGCCACCTGGTCGAACCGCAGCCCGTTCACCCGACCCAAAGCCAGCGCGTGACTCGACACTTCCATCGCGACCGCGTCGACCCCGCGCTCCCGCATCACGGCGAACAGAGCGTGCAGGTCCGTGGCTTCCGGCGTCGTCCGCGCGCTGGGCATCGCCTCGCCCGCAATCCGCGTCTCGATCGTGCCGACCAGACCGGTGCTGAGCCCCGCCGCTCGCAGACCGGCATCGAGAAGGTACGCCGTCGTGGTCTTGCCATTCGTGCCCGTGACTGCGAACACGAGCAGGGCGGAGGCCGGATCGGCGTACACCCACGCGGCCGCGGGACCCATCGCCGCACGGGGGTCGTCGACGACGACGACGGCGTTGACCCCGGACGAGCGGGCGAGGTCGAAGGAGTCCGGGTCGGTCAAGACGGCAACCGCACCCGCTCGGACGGCGTCCGCGACATAGTCGATCCCGTGCGTCACGTCGCCGGGACGAGCGACGTACAGGTCGCCGGTCCGGACTCGGCGCGAGTCGTGAGTAACGCCGGTAATCGGGGTCGCCGGATCACCGTCGAGCCGACTGCCGGGGAGGCGCGAAAGCAGACCGCGAATCAGCTGCGGACGCACCTCACCCGGTCGTAACGAGAGGTCAGGCATTGCGAGGCACGCTATCCCGGCCTCACCAGGTCAGCTTGGCGGTGGGCCGCTTCGTGTACGTCGGGGCGACCCCCAGGGTCTGGAGCGCGAAGGACATCACGTCGTGGAACACCGGCGCCGCGACCGCGCCGCCGTAGTAGCCCCGCACCGGCTTTTGCAGCACGACCTCCACGACGAGCCGAGGATTGTCTGCAGGGGCCATGCCGACGAAGGACGCCGTATACCCCGAGTAGCCGCCGTGACCGTCGGGCCGGCTCGCCGTCCCGGTTTTTCCGGCGACGCGATACCCGTGGATCCGGGCCGCGGGCGCGGTTCCCTCGTTGCTGGTCACTGCCTCCATCATGTCCCGGAGTTCGCGCGCCGTCTTCACGCTGATCACGCGGTTGCGGCGAGGAGCCGGTGCCGGCACGACCTTGTGGTCCGGCCCGATGGTGGCCTCGACGATGTTCGGCTGGACCCGCACGCCACCGTTGGCGATCGTCGCGTAGACACTCGCGACCTGCATTGCGGTGACCCCGATTCCCTGACCGAACGACACGGTCGGGAGGGTCGTTCCGGACCACGCCCGAAGCGAGGGGAGCAATCCAGCGCTCTCGCCCGGCAGTCCGACGCCAGTCGGGCGACCGAATCCGTAAGCAAGGAGGTAGTGGTCCAGTCGCTGTGGGCCTAGGCGTTCGGCCACCTTGATGGCACCGATGTTGCTCGACTTCGCGAGGATGCCGGTCAAGGTCAGCCGCTCGGTGCCGTGACTTTCCGCGTCGTGGAACTGCGTTCCGTCGACGTCGAGGGACCCGGGGATGATGAACCGCGAGTCCGGGGTGACGAGCTTGTCCTGCAGACCGGCCGACATCGTGATCACCTTGTTGACGCTGCCCGGTTCGTACACGTCACCGACGGCCGGGTCTCCGAGGTTGGCCGGATTCGCGGACGCGATGTGGTTGGGGTCGAATCCCGGCGCCGTTGCCACCGCCAGAAGTTGACCGTCGCGGGGATCCATGACGATCACCGTGCCCGACAGTGCTCCGGTCGCCCGGACTTGATCGGCAAGAGCCCGCTGCGCCTCGTACTGGATGTCGCGCTGAATGGACAGTCGGAGGCTCGTCCCGGGCACCGCGGGATCGGTGGTGCCCTGGCCATCGGGGATCAGCGCGCCGTTGGCGCCGACCTGGTAGCTACTGGTGCCGTTGTGGCCCGCGAGCATTCTCTGATAGCTCAGCTCCAGCCCGCCTCCGCCCTCGACTCCTCCGTCAGCGCTCGGGCTGGCAACCATGTACCCGAGGATGTTGGAGGCGAGCGTCCCGTTCGGGTACGTGCGCTGGGACGTATCCGGAGTAGTGATCCCGGGAAGGTTGAGCGCCAGGATCCGGTCCCCCACCGCTGGGGTCACGGGGGTGGGTGTCAGCAACGCGTACTGCGTGTGGGCGGCGAGGCGCTGCGCCAGCGGACCGCGAGTAAGGCCGAGAACCGGAGCGAGTTTCGCGGCGACGAGCTCCGGATCCGAAATCTGCTCGGGGTCAGCGACGACGTTTCGTGCGTCGACGGTCGTGGCGAGTGGGTGGCCGTCGCGATCGGTGATCGAGCCGCGGGTCGCGGGCAACGTCACCGCTTGGTACTGCTGATTGTTGGCCGAGTCGGCGTACGCACTGCGATCGACGCCCTGCAGCTGGAGCAACCGCCCGGCAATCAACGACAGAATCATCAGCACGACGATGAGTACGGCGGACAACCGTCGCCGCGCGTCGGGGCTGCCAGGGGGGCGGCGGCGCGTGGGACGGCCGGGAGGGCGACCCGCCCCACCGGAAGACCCGCGCACCGAGTGCCGGCTCGATGGGCTGCGAACCGAGGCGGCATGGGGGCGACCCGACCCCTCGGTAGGTGACCCGGACCGCGAGGGGGATGGCGGCGCGGACGACCGCGAGCGGGAGTGTGAGCCAAGCGATCGCGGACCCTGGGCAGACACCCGGTTAGGGTGCCTCGCCGGGACCCCACTGGCTCGTTGACGCGCCGGGCGGCGCTGCGTGCTCACCCTGATGCGCCGTGAGTCCCACGGTGCCGGCCGTGGGTGGCAGCGCTGCGAGCGGGATCCGGAGGTCGCCCACCGGCTCCGGCCGTGCCGCCCGCGGCATCGCTGCCGGCCGCGTGCCCATGACGCGCGGCATGCGCCGGCGTGGAGGTCCTCGCGTGGCCACGGGCATGGTGAGCGGCCGGTGCCGACGAGGTGGACGTGGAGGATGCCGTGGAGCTGCTCGGCGTCACGGGTGGGGCGGCCACCGGCGTCTGTACGGCTACGGTTCGCCCGTTCTTCAACTGGCGGAATCGGGTCACTTGCGAGGACACCATGCCCAGCCGCCGTGCCCTGGCCCGCAGGGTCGCCGGAGCCGAGTCGGCCGCGACCTGCTGAGCAACTTGCTGTTCCTGGTCGGTCAGCGCGGCAAGCGTTCGCTGCTGGGCCGAGACGCGGAAGGCGTCCTGAGCCGCCATCATGTGGAGCAGGAGAACGCCGACCAGACCGGTGACGAGCAGTCCGGCAATGAGGATCAGGAACGGGAGCCTGCCCGCGCTGGATCCGGACGGAGCAACCGCGACAATTCGTACCCGTCGCCGGGGGGTCTGCTCGATCGCGACCTCGGGTGGCCGGGGCGGCGGCGCGAGTCGCCGCGCGGGCGCGATCGCGCTCATGCCGCGATGCCTCGGATCACGCCGCCTCCCGGATGCGCTCGACCGCCCGCAGTCGCACCGACGCCGCCCGCGGGTTTGCGGCCACCTCGTCAGAAGCGGCCTGTTCAGCGCCGCGGGTCAACAGCCGCAGCTGCGGGCTGGCCTCGACAGGGACGACCGGAAGGTCAGGTGGAGCGGACGAGGAAGCTCCGGCGGCGAACACCCGCTTGACCAGGCGATCCTCCAGAGACTGGTAGGCGAGGACGACCAGGCGCCCGCCGAGCCGGAGCGCGGTGATCGCGGCCGGAAGAGCGCGCTCGAGCGCACCGAGCTCGTCGTTGACTTCGATTCGTAGCGCCTGAAACGTGCGCTTCGCCGGATGCCCTCCGGTCCGCCGGGTCGCGGCCGGAACCGCGTCCCGCACGAGTTCGGCGAGGCGATCGGATGAGGTGATCGGCGCGACGGAACGCTCCCGGTCGATCGCCTCGGCGATCCGCCGAGCGAACCGCTCTTCGCCGTATGTCCGCAGCACCCGGGTGAGCGCGGGCACCGGATAGGTGTTGACCACCTCGGCTGCGGTCATGCCCCCCGAGGGATCCATGCGCATGTCGAGCCCGGTGTCGCGGGAGTAAGCGAACCCGCGTTCGTCGTCGTCGAGCTGCATCGAGGACACGCCCAGGTCGAACAGCACGCCGTCCACCCGCTCGATCCCGGCGTCGGCCAACACCTGCGGGAGTGAGTCGTACACGCCGTGAATCAACGTGAGCCGCTCGCGGTGTGCCGCGAGCCGGACGCCGCTTCGCGCTAGGGCGTCGGGATCGCGATCGATCCCGACGAGGTGCAGCGCCGGATGGCGAGCGAGCAGCGCGGCCGCGTGGCCGCCGAGCCCGACGGTCGCGTCGACCACTACCGCGCCTTCAGCGGCCGCAACCGGATCAAGCAGTTCCAGAACCCGCTCCAGCATGACCGGCACGTGGCGATGGCCGATGTCACCGGAAGCGCCGCTCATCTGCATCCTCTCTGCGGTGGTGCGGTCGTCGATCGGGTGGTTCCTCGCAGACCGGATGTGCCTCGGGGTTCCCGCCGCCACGCCTGACGCCGGGGAAGGGACATCAGGTGCCGCAGGCGGGAGCCGCGCCGCACATCGCGCAGCGAGCGTCAGAGGATGCCGGGCACCTCCTCGGACAGCGTCGAGAAGCTCTCTTCGTTGCCGGCCTCGTAGTCGGTCCACGCGGCCGCGTCCCAGACCTCGAGATGGGTGTTGACCCCGACCACCGCGCAGTCCCGGTCAAGGCCGGCGTACCGGCGCAGCGCAGGCGGGATGGTGATCCGGCCCTGACGATCAGGCACCTCGTCGTGCGCGCCGGCGAACATCATCCGCTGCCAGTCGCGGGTGCTCTTCGAGGTCGTCGGCGCGTCCCGGAGGCGCTCGGTGATCCGCTGGAACTCGGCGTAGGGAAAGACCCGCAGGCACCGCTCCTGCCCCTTGGTCACCACGATGCCCCCCGCAAGGGGCTCGCGGAACTTCGCCGGGAGGAACAGCCTGCCCTTCTCGTCGAGACGTGGCGAGAAGGTGCCGAGGAACACGCCTCGCCTCCCCAGGTCTCGATCACGCCGGCGGGGCTCGCGGGCCGGGTCTCCACCTCGCTCCCCATGTCGCGCCACCTTACTCCACTCTGCACCCCTGTCAACCACAAAACCGGGGATCTCCTCCACTGCCCACCCCGCCCGTGCGACCGCCGCTCCACCTGACCCACAACCCACGGCCCGCCGCAGATGTCAGTGCAGTGGGAGTTCGCCCACGGGGGACACATCCGGCACGGAGGTGCCAGACTTGATCCGAACCGACGTTCGATCTCCGGCACCAGCCGCGAAACCCTGGGAGGCCGCCACGTGACCCCGCCCGAGGTGCGTTCCTCGCGCCCGCTGGACCTGCCTGCGGTCGCCGAGGCCGGCGCGCGGATCATCGCCGCCGTCGACACCGTGATCGAGGGCAAAAGTGACGCGGTACGACTCGCGGTCACCGTGTTGCTCGCGGAGGGTCATCTGCTGGTCGAAGACGTCCCGGGTGTCGGCAAGACGATGCTCGCCAAGTCGCTGGCCCGAGCCATCGACTGCTCGGTACGTCGGATTCAGTTCACGCCCGACCTGCTGCCCAGCGACGTCACGGGGGTCAGCGTCTACAACCAGAACAGTCGGGAGTTCGAGTTCAAACCCGGCGCGATCTTCGCCAACATCGTCGTCGGTGACGAGATCAACCGCGCCTCACCGAAGACCCAGTCGGCGATGCTCGAGTGCATGGAGGAGCGCCAGGTCACGATTGACGGCGTCACCTACATCCTCGAGCCGCCCTTCATGGTGATCGCGACGCAAAATCCGATCGAGATGGAAGGCACCTACCCGCTCCCGGAGGCCCAGCGCGACCGGTTCACCGCCCGGATCGCGCTCGGCTACCCCTCGGCCGAGGCCGAGCTGACGATGCTCGACACCCACGGCGCGGGCGATCCTCTCGACGACCTTGATCCGGTCTCGGATGACCTCGAAGTCGCGAAACTGATCCGGGCCGTTCGCACCGTCCATGTCGCCGACAGCGTGCGAACCTACGCCGTCGACCTGGTCGGAGCGACCCGGACCCATCCGGACCTCCGCCTCGGCGGCTCGCCGCGCGCCACCCTTCATCTGCTGCGCGCCGGGCGCGCGGCGGCGGTCCTCGACGGGCGAGACTTCGTGGTGCCCGACGACCTTCAGCACCTCGCCGGCCCCGTCCTCGCCCACCGCCTCCTGCTGTCCGCGGAAGCGCAGATCGCCCGGCGCGACGCCACCGCCGTCGTCGCGGACATCGTCTCGACCGTGCCGGTGCCGCCACGAACTGCGCGTCGGCCGGCCTGACGTCGTGATCACAGCGCTCCGCCGCGCTCTACGTTCCCTCACGCTGCGCGGTCGCTGCCTGCTGGCCGCCGGTCTCACCGCCTTCGCCACGGGTCTTGTGGTGCGCGAACGCGACTTGCTGCGCATAGCGGCGCTGCTCGTGGCGCTACCGCTGATCGCGGCCATCTTCGCCGCCCGAACCCGGTTCCGGCTCACCTGCACTCGACACATCGATCCAGCCCGCCTCGGGCGCGGCGACCGCTCGCGAGTCGTGCTGCGAATCGAGAACGTCTCCCGCCTGCCCACCGGCGTACTCCTCGTCGAGGACACGATCCCCTACCTGCTCGGCGGGCGACCGCGGGTCGTGTTGAACCGCCTCGCTCCCCATCGACCCGTCGACGTCGGCTACTTCCTGTCGGGCGAGGTCCGCGGGCGCTATGACATCGGACCCCTGACCGTTCGCCTGATGGATCCGTTCGGACTGTGCGAGGTCCGGCGGGCGTTCACCGCGACGGACACCCTGGTGGTGACCCCGAAGGTGGAACGCCTCGCGCCACTGACCCTGAGAGCCGGGTGGGGTACTGCCGGGCATAACACGACCCGGGCCGTCGCGACCCATGGTGACGACGACGTCGCGACCCGCGAATACCGGCACGGCGACGACCTTCGACGAATCCACTGGCGCACGACCGCGCGCCTCGGTGCCCTCAACGTCCGGCGCGAAGAGCAACCCTGGCAGAGCCGGGGTACCGTGCTGCTCGACACGCGTGCGGTTGGCCACGGCGGCGACGGCCCGACCTCCTCACTCGAATGGGCAATCTCGGCCGCCGCGTCCGTGAGCGTGCACCTCGCGCATTCGGGACTCGAGATCCGGCTGGTGACCGACACCGGTGTCGGCGTTGGCTCGACGGGCCGTGGCACGGCCGACTTCGAGGGGGCCGTCCTCGACGCCCTTGCGGTCACTCGTGCGTCGAACGCGACCACGCTTCGAGCGGGAACGGCGGCCTTGCGCCACCAGGGATCGGGCGGGCTGCTAGTCGCGGTGGTGGGGGCGCTGTCCCCGGACGAGGCGGAACACCTCGCCCGGTCACGAAGCTCACAGTCCCCGCTCGCGATCGCCTTCGTACTCGACCCCGTCTCCTGGGCGATCGGGGCGCACGCCGGTCAGGGATCTCCCCCCGGCGACGGGCGCGCGACCGCCGAGTTGCTCCGCGCGTCGGGCTGGCGGACCGTGGAGGTCAAGCGCGGTGATCAGCTGCCGGTGCTGTGGCCGCAAGCCGCGGGCACTCTTCTCGCCACGTCCCGGACGTCGGTGATCGCATGAGGCTCCCGCGACGGTTGCGCACGTGGGCAGGCCTCGGGTGAGCGCCAACCTGCGGCTGTCCATCTACTCGGCGATCGCGACCCTGTGCGCAGCATCGTCGTTGAGCGCGGTCTTCGCCGGCAACGACTGGGTGGTGCCGGTCGTCGTCGCCGTGATTCTGGTCAGCGGTAGCTGCGCTCTCGTCCGCCACTCGCCGCTACCGGCACTGCTCGAGCCGGTCGTTGCGGCACTCGCCGTCCTGTGCTGGGTCACCGTCGAATACGCGCGTGCAGACGCGCATCTCGACGTCTTTGCGGGGCGTGCGTCGTTGCGCGATCTCGGTTCGGTCGCCCGCAGCGGGTTCAGCGACATCCATCGGCTTCCGACCCCGGTGCCCACCCACGACGGTTTGGTGATGCTTGCCGTGATCGGGGTCGCGGCGATCGCGCTCATCGTGGACCTGATGGCGGTCACGCTCCGCCGGGCGGCGCTGGCCGGGCTTCCCCTCCTGACGCTGTTCAGCGTCTGCGCGGCAACCGCGCGTGACGGCGTCGGCGTGGTCCCGTTCGTGCTCGCCGCGGCGGGCTACCTCCTCTTGCTCTACGCCGACAGTCGGGAGACCGTCGCCCGTTGGGGTGCTGCCGTCGGGGCGGGCTCCCGGGCCCGACCCGCGTCGGCCTGGTCGTCCGAGGCGGGGACTGCCTCGGTGCCGGGCTCGCAAAGCCGGCGGATCGGGGCCGCCGCGGTCTGCCTGGCGGTCGCCGTCCCCGTCCTCATCCCGGGCCTGCACGCCGGAGTGCACGCTCCACACACCGGCGACCGGAGCACCGGCGGAAACGTGACGACCATCAATCCGATCGTGTCCGTCGCAACAGATCTCAACAGCGCCACGAACTCACCGGTCCTGTCCTACCGTTCGACCTCACCCGATCCCGGTTACCTGCGGCTCACCTCGCTCGACATGTTCAACGGCACCACGTTCTCCGCGCCGGTGCTGCGGGCGACCGCGAGTGCGAGCCCGAGCGAGGATCTTCCGGTCACCCGACCGCCCGGCCGGGAGGTGACCACGACCGTGACCGCCGACACTCAAACCGACCTGCACTGGCTTCCCGTCCCGACCACACTCGTTGGCACCGACGTGGGTGACCGCTGGCGTTATGACACCGCGACCGCCACCGTCTTCTCGGCGTCGACGACCACCAGCGGACTGAGCTACACCACGCGCAGCGTGCCGAACAACCCCAGTCTGAGCGAGCTCACGGCGTCGGGGACCCCTGACCGCGGCATGGTCGACGACCTCACCGTCCCGAAGTCGCTTTCACCCAAAGTGGCGGCGTTGACCCGGCGAGTCACCGCCGGGACCACCAACGACTTTCAGGCCGCGCTGGCCATCCAGCGATTCTTCACCGACGGCCGCTTCGCCTACGACACCACCATTCCGGCCGACACGAGCGCCGACCCGCTCGGCGACTTCCTCTTCACGACCAAGCGGGGTTTCTGTCAGCAGTTCGCGACCGCGATGGCCGTCATGGCCCGGCTGCGAGGGATCCCTTCCCGGGTCGCCGTCGGGTTCACCCGTGGGGTGCAGCAACCCGACGGCAGCTGGCTGGTGAAAACCCACGACGCCCATGCCTGGCCGGAGTTGTGGTTCCAGGACGCCGGCTGGCTGGCGTTCGAACCGACCCCTCGGGGCGACGGTCAGGCCGTCGCCCCGCCCTACACCCTCCGATCCGCAGCGGGCAGCGGCCGCCAATCCCGCTCGGGCCACCCCACGAACTCAGGCCGCAACCGGACGCAGTCGACCAACGCACAGCACCCGGCCCCGCCACTCACCGGCCCGTCCGGGGGCGGTGCGACCAGCGGGTCCGCGCGCCGCGGGTCCATTGCGCGACGCGACGGCACGTGGGCGCTGGCCCTGGTGGCGCTGGCCGCGCTCCTCGCCCCGGGGCTCGCCCGGCAGGCAACCAGAAGGAGCAGGCGACGACGGCTGCGGTCACCCGCGCTCGCGCCAGAGGCCGCGTGGGGCGAACTGCGGGATACCGCGATCGACCTCGCGCTGCCGTGGGATGACAGCCACTCCCCCCGCCGGATCGCCCAGGACCTCGGCGCAGCGATCGGCGCCGAGGGGGACGCGCGCGCGGCGCTCGACCGGCTCCGAGGGGCCGAGGAGCGGGCACGTTACGCGCTGTCCGCGGGGTCCGGTCGCTACGAACCCGGCGCCGACCTGGACGTCGTCCGCACAGCGTTGATCCACACCCGCTCCGCCCGCGAACGCGCTCGCGCGGTCGTGCTCCCGCGCTCCACGCTCGCGACCGCTCGGGACGAGGCGGCGCGAGTCCAGGCCGTCATCGCCGACCGGTTCCGACGCACGGTTCGCCGGGCGGCGCAGGCCCTTCGGCCACATCGACTGCACGAGCGCGCGGCACGGCAGTAAGCGGCGGGGGTCAGGGCCGGTCGCGCTCGTCCTGGCGCCGCTGCCAGCGGTCCTCGAGGCGCGCCACGATGGATCGATGTCCGGAGCGTGACCGCTCGGCTCGCGGGACCTTGGGCGCCCGTTCCCGAACGGCCGTCACCCGATGACCCGTCATCCGTTGCCAGGACGCGACACCGTAGGACGCGGCGGCGAGCATGATGACGAAACCGACGACGCCGAGGAACACGTTGATGATGACCCCGGCGATGAGGACGCCGAGCCCGATTACCAGGCCGACGACCGCGCGGATGACGCGACGACGGTAGTGACTGCGAACGTCGGTCGTCTGATAGATCGTCGCGAACTTCGGATCCTCGGCATACAACGCCTGCTCGATCTCGTCGAGCAACCGTTGCTCGTGCTCAGAGAGCGGCACGACGCCTCCTTGGCACCCCACGCACGGTCGGCGTGCGTCCCCCTCAGAATAAGCGGGTGTGCGACGTGGGGAAAGCGGTTCCGGCCAACCGCCCGCTCACGATCGGGGCGGGCCGGGCCGCCCGGCCCCTGACGAGCCCGATCCAGGGACGAGTGCGGCGGGCCGAACCGCCCCATGGCCGAAACGCGCCACTGCGCGATCCACCGCGTTCTCCGCCGCTCGCCAGTCATCCTCGGCGCCGGACAAGGTGAGTTGGCGAGGGGTATCCGCCGTGTCGCGCAACCCCTCCAGCCGCACGCCGACCAGCCGGATCAGCGCCCCGTCATTGCGCAGTCCGTCGTAGAGAGTCCGGGCGGTCTCGTAGACGACGCGAGCGAGATCGGTCGGCTCGGTCAACGTGTGCGACCGGCTGATCGTGGTGAAGTCGGCGTACCGCACCTTGATGCACACCGTTCGGCCGACCAGGCCTGCGGACCGAACCCGTGCCGCCACCCGCTCGCAGAGTCCCAACAGTTCGCGGAAGATCACCGATCGGTCTGCCGTGTCCTGCCCGAACGTCTCCTCCGCGCCGATGCTGCGTTCGGGCTCGTTCGGGGTGACCGCTCGCTCGTCCCGTCCCCACGCCAAGGCATGCAGGTGAGCACCGGCGGCCGGACCCACTGCGGCGACAAGGGTGGACTCTGCCGTGTCGGCAAGGTCGCCGATGGTACGTAGCCCGAGCCGGGTCAGCACTTCCTCGGTGCGTTCGCCCACTCCCCACAACGCCCCGATCGGCAGCGGGCGCAAGAACTCGATCACCGCGCCCGCCGGGACGACGAGCATCCCGTCCGGCTTGGCGCGCGACGATGCGAGCTTGGCGACGAACTTGGTCGTCGCGACCCCGACCGAGCACGGCAGTCCTTGATCGCTCGCGACCCTGGCCCGGATGAGCTCGGCGATGCGTTGCGGCGTACCGAGGCGTCGAATGGCGCCGGACACGTCGAGGAAGGCTTCGTCCGAAGCGATCGGCTCGACCACCGGCGTGATCGACCGAAAGATCTCCATCACTGCGTGGGATGCGTCGGCGTACTTGCGATGCGCGGGCTCGACGATCTGAAGGGTCGGGCACAGCCGCCGGGCGCGCGCCATCGGCATCGCGCTGTGGATGCCGAACTCGCGGGCCTCGTAGGTCGCCGCGAGCACGACGGCGCGCGAACCCGCACCGCCGACGACCATCGGACACCCGCGCAGCTCGGGTCGAGTACGCAACTCGACGCTTGCAAAGAATGCATCCATGTCGACGTGCAGCACATGGCAACCGGTGTCGTCACCAGGCAGCTGCGGGCGGACGCCACCGCGTTGAAGTTGCCGGCGGCTCACCGGCGGTCAGCCAGAACGTGCAACGCCGTGGCGATCGACGCGTACGCCGGATCGTCGGCGGCCGCGTGCTCGAGCGCGATCAGGTCGTCGACCGATCGTGGATCCACATCGAGCAGCGCGGCCGGAGCGAGGTCGGCGAAGATCCGAACGCCGTGGGATGTGCGCGGATGCAATCCGGCATTGGCGATCAAGGAGTCCAGCTCGGCCATCGTGAATCGGCGCCGCACCGAGTCGCCCGCACCGGTGCTGCCCGCCGGATCCGACAGCACCAGCCGCGCCTCCCCGAGGCGACCCGCGGCGACCCTGGCCAGCACGGCGGCAACCCGATTGGCGGCGAGGATGCTCGCACATCCACCCGGACGAAGCACCGCAGCGATCGCGGCCAGCGCGTCCTCGGGGTCGTCGACAACTTCGAGCACGCTGTGGCACATCACCGCGTCGACGCTGTCCGGACCGAGGAGACTGACCGCCTCGCCGGCGTCCCCCTGCCGAGCAGTGATCAGCCGCTCGACCCCGGCCTCGGCCGCCCGGCGTTCGAGGGCCGCCAGCGCATCCGGGCTCGGATCGATCACCGTCACGGCGTGGCCGAGCTCGGCCAGCGGCACCGCGAACCCGCCGGTGCCCCCGCCGATGTCGAGGACCGACACGACGTCGTTGTCGCTCGCAAGCTCGGCGAGCGCCCCGCGAAGCACCTCCCACACGACCGCGGTCCGGACCGCAGCGCGAGGGCGAGCGCGGTCGACCGGCATGGCGCCGAGCCTATTGGCGGCCCTCATCTGCCGCCAGGACATTCCCTATCCTGCCGCCATCGGCAACGCCAACAAGCCGAGCGTCGACTCGATCACCCCAAGGAACGCCTCGGCGTCCCGAACCAGATCATCGGCCTCGCGAGTGGTCACGGCTCCCCGCATGCCGGCCTCGGCGGCCGCCCGCTTGCCCGCACCCGCCGCGAAGTAACAGGTCCACGGCTCGAGCTCCGGCGCGATGGCCACCAGCAGCGTCCAGACACTGGTCGGACGCCGGGGGCGTCCGACCACCGGCCGAGCCCGGTCCGCGAGCAGCGCCGCCGCGGCGCGGAGTGCCGCAAGGTGGGCGAACGCGTACCGCTCAAGCGGATCCCGCGCGATCCGCGCCTCACCAAGCACCCGACGGGCCGACGACATCAGCCGAAGCGCCGTCACGGTCGCCGGCGCGCCGGTCGGCGCCAGACGGCTCGCAGTCCCCATGTATCGAACATACGTTCGATACATGGGGACTGTCAAGCGCCCCGCCGGTGAAGTAGCGTCCGCCTCGTGCACCCCAACGCTGAGCGGGTCGCCGCCACGCTTCGCGCCGGCGGTGCGACCGGCCTGGTGCTCGAGCTCGACGACTCGGCTCGCACCGCGGGTGACGCGGCCGCGGCGCTCGGGGTCCCGGTGGGCGCGATCGTGAAGTCGCTCGTGTTCACCGCCGACGGCGAGCCGGTCCTCGTCCTGGCGAGCGGCGATCACCAGGTCGACACGACAGCGGTCGCAGACATCCTTGGCGTCGCCGCCGTCCGGCGCGCCGACGTCGACACCGTCCGGGAGGCGACCGGATACCCGATCGGCGGAGTCGCCCCCGTGGCGCACCCCGCGCCCCTGACGACCGTGATCGACCGGCACCTCGCGACCTTCGACGTGGTGTGGGCGGCGGCCGGAACACCCCGGGCCGTGTTCCCGACGACGTTCGACGAGCTCTGCCAACTCACGCAGGGCACACCGGCGGAGATCGCCGAAAGCTGAGCGACCGTGGCGACGCTCGAACAGATCGACCCTGAGGACTTTCTCGCCATCAGTGCGGACGTCGCGTACGTCTACGGCGTCGCCATGCAGCGACCCGCCGAGATCGTGATCCAGCGCCGCGAACTGCTCGCGACGCATGTCGCCTACCCCGGCTTCATCGCCGCCGGAATCGTCGACGTCGACCCCGGGCGCACTCCGCCGCGTCAACTGCTCGGCTTTGGCTACGGCTACCGCGGTGCGCCCGGTCAGTGGTGGCACGACATCGTCGCCACCGCACTCGGCCCGGACGGTGCAGTTCGTTGGCTGCGTAACGGTTTCGAGCTTGCCGAACTACACGTGCTTCCTGAGCACCATGGGCGTGGGTACGGCGGTGCGCTGCTCGCCGACATCATGATCCGGGCGAACGCCGCGCACATCGTGCTCTCCACGCCGGACATCGACTCACCCGCGCGAGCCCTCTACCGGTCCCGCGGGTTCACCGATCTGCGGACCGGCTTTCGCTTCCCCGGCAGCGGCGAGGACTACGCGATCATGGGCCGCGACCTGTGAACCGAGACGTCGTCGTCATCGGAGCGGGACACAACGGCCTGGTCGCCGCCTGCTACCTGGCGCGGGCCGGATTCAACGTCGAGGTGATCGAGCGCGACTCCGTCATCGGCGGAGCGGTCTCGACCGTCGAACGCTGGCCAGGGGTGCGGGTCGACCGCGGGTCGAGCATCCATGTGATGGTCCGCCACACGACCATCGTCGAGGACCTCGGGCTCGAGGAGTTCGGGCTCGTCTACGACGACGTCGAGCCATGGGCGGTTCTGCCCCACCCGAGCGGATCGCTGCGCTTCGTCGAGGACCTCGACGCGACGTGCGCGTCGATCGAGGCGGCCTGCGGCACCGGGGACGCGGACGCCTACCGGGAGTTCGTCCATGAGTGGACCCCGGCGACGACCACGTTCCTCGCGGCCGGATCGCGCGTGCCGACCGGCCGATCCCTCGGCGGTGCCGTCCTGTCCCTCCGACGCCAGAGCGCAGGCAGCAGTGGGCGACTCGCCCAGCGGGCACTGCAGCCGGCCGAGTCGGAGATCGCGAGCCGCTTTGCCGACGAGCGACTGCGAGCGGCACTCGGGTGGTGGGCGGCACAAGCGGGACCGCCGCCACACGCCGTCGGCACGGCACCGATTGCAGGGACCGCCGCAATGTTTCACCTGCGTCGCGCCGGTCGCCCGCGCGGCGGAAGCGGGCGCCTCAGCGACGCGCTGGCGGCCCGCCTGGTGGCCGACGGCGGCACGTTGCGCACGGCCGATGCCGCCACTGCGATCGTGACCGGAGCCAAACCGGCGGTGCTGACCGCCTCGGGTGAGCGGATCGGATGTCGCGCGGTTCTCGCCGCCTGCCACGCAGTCGAGACGGCCCGCCTGGCCGGCGATGCGCGCGCTGCCGAACAGGTCCGGGTCGGTCACGGACTCGGAATGGCAATTCGGCTGTTGACCGACGCGCTCCCCGAGTATCCCGGCGCGCCGAGCGACACGCACTCCTCAATGCAATTCCTCGTCGACTCGCCCGACCAGTTGCGGCGAGCGTACGGCGCCTTCCTGCTGGGCACCGCCCCGACCGATCCGCCGATGATCGTCATGACGCCGACGGCAACCGACCCGACACTCGCCCCACCGGACCGGCACGTCGTCACGGTCTGGGCCCAATGGCACCCGCGGCATCTGGACGACGGCTCATGGGACGACCATCGCGAACGGGTCGCAGACGGCGTCATTTCCTGCGTCGACCGCTGGGCGCCGGGGTTCGCCCATTCGATTGTCGACCGATTCATCCAGACGCCGTTGGACCTCGAGCGCGACCTCGGTCTGACCGGCGGCAACGTCATGCACGTCGAGACCGAGCTTGACTCGTTGTTCTCGTTGCGCCCGCTCGTGGGTTGGTCGCGCTACCGCACCCCGCACCGTGGCCTCTACGTTTGCGGAGCGTCGACGCACCCCGGCGGCGGTGTCTGGGGGGCAAGCGGACGGTCGGCGGCATCCGTCGTCCGCCGCGACCTGACCTCACGATGGCGGCGCGCTATCGGATAACCGGCGATGCGACCGAGCTCATCCGGACGGACGAGCGCTCACGTGCCCCCACACCTCGCGAGCGATGTGCTCGATCGACGCAATGCCGTACTCCTCGGTGGGATCGTGCTGCGTGATCACGGCGATCTCGTACGCCTTGCCCTTCCCGCGGACCCAACCGATGCTGTTCACCGCCCACCGGTCGTGATCCTCGCTCACCGGCAGCCAGCCGTTCTTGATGCCGATGATCGCGCCGGAAGGAACGCCCGCGCTGATTCCCCACCGTTGGTCCGCCTCGACGTTGCGCATCAACGATCGAGCGAACCGCCGCGAGTGGTCGGTCAGCACGGACGAGGGATGCAGCAGCTCGCGAAGGAGGGTGACCTGGTCAGCGGCGGACGTCGTCGTGTCGCCCCAGTCGACGTTCGGGGCCGTGTGGTGCAGCCCGACGAGGTGGTTGTACGCCCGCACTCCCGCGGCGCCGCCATCGCGATTCCACAAGTCGGTCGCCGAGTCGTTGTCGCTGTTCTCGATCATCGACCGTGCCGTCTCGCGTTCGTCCTCGGTCAGGTGTCCTCCGGTCCGATGCAACAAGGTCTCCAGGATGTCCACCTTCACGATGCTTGCGGTTCGACCGCGCAGCGATGGGTGCACGACGAGCAAGCGCCGGTCGACTCCGTCGTACACGGCGACCGCGATCGATCCGTGCCGTGTGGCGATGAACCGCTTGAGCGTCCGAACCAGCGAGGCCTGGGCAGCGCTTGCGTCATCCGAGGGTGACGTGGTTGTCGTCGTCGAGGGCGAGGACGCGGCACCGTGGTGGTTCGCGTGCGAGCTCGCCGGCAACTCGCTCGCCAGGACCACGCCGGTGGTCAGGAGCACGGTCGCGACCGTGACCGTGACCGCGAGCCGTCGGCGGCGAATGACGGCGGCACGGGTCCGCTTCACGGGCGCGCCGCCAGGCCCAGCCGTTGGTAGATCTCGCGTGAGGAGGTCGATCGGTTGAGGGTGATGAAGTGCAGGCCGGGTGCCCCCTCGGCGAGCAGGCGCTCGCAGAGATCACTCGCGACCTCGACCCCGATGGCCCGCACCGCGACCGGGTCGTCCTCGACGCGGCGGAGCCGATCGGCCACCTCCGCCGGGAAGGTGGCTCCCGACAGCACGGCGAACCGCTCGATTTGCGCGACGTTCGTCACCGGCATGACGCCGGGCAGGATCGCGATCTCGCAGCCCGCGGCCGCCACTCGGTCCCGCAGCCTGAAGTAGTCGTCCGCGTGGAAGAACATCTGGGTGATCGCGAAGTCGGCGCCCGCCCGACATTTGTCCACGAAGAACCTGACGTCGGTATCGAAGTCGGGTGAGCGCGGATGCTTCTCCGGGAACGCCGCGACCCCGACGCAAAAGTCGCCCGAGTCGCGAACCAGCCGGACCAGGTCCGCCGCGTAGGTCAACCCCTGCGGATGCGCATGCCACTCCCCTCGCGGGTCGCCGGGCGGGTCACCACGCAGGGCAAGGACGTTGCGGATTCCCGCGTCGGCGTATTGCCCGATCACCCGTCGCAGCTCGGCAACCGAGTGGTCGACGGCGGTGAGGTGACCGACCGGCGTCAGCGTCGTTTCGGTCGCAATGCGCTCGGTGATCGACACGGTGCGATCACGCGTCGAACCCCCGGCGCCGTACGTCACCGACACGAAGGACGGACGCAGGGCCTCAAGCTCGCGCAGGGCCTGCCAGAGCTGCCGCTCCCCCACCTCGGTCTTCGGGGGGAAGAACTCGAAGGAGTACGACCGCTGTCCACTCGCGAGCAACTCCCGGATGGTGGGCCGGGGATGCGGCCGCTGATCGGCCAGCTTGGGGGGCACCGCGGTGGACACCCGTCCAGTATCGATGATCCGCTCGGGTGAATCCGAGCGCACACGACCGTCACCGATAAGGAATCCTTGATCCGATGACCGACGACCCGCGCCTTCGTGTCGAGGCCGCGCTGCGCGACTTCGTGACCGTGGCGACGACGGATCTGACGGACATCGCAAGCGAGCTGACATCGGTGGCCGAGGCCGCGGCACGATTCGTGCTCGACGGCGGGAAGCGGCTGCGGCCGGCATTCTGCTTCTGGGGAGCGCGCGCCGTAGGCGCCGTCGACAGCGACGCACTCGTGCGAGCCGCTGCGAGCCTGGAGCTCCTCCAGGCGTGCGCTCTCGTGCACGACGACGTCCTCGACCGCAGCGCAACTCGGCGCGGACAGCCGTCGATCCACGAGCAGTTCGCCACATTGCACGACGTCTCGGGCTGGCAGGGCGACTCCGCCGCCTTCGGGGAAGGGGTTGCCATCCTGCTCGGCGACCTCTACCTCATCTGGTCCGACTCGATGCTGGCAACGAGCGGCTGGGACCCGGCTGGACTCGAGCGTGCCCGGCCGATCATCGATGCGATGCGAACCGAGCTGATGGCCGGGCAGTACCTCGACGTGATCGAGCAGGCGCGGGGCGGCGGTTCGGTCGAGCGCGCCTTGCGGGTCGCCCGGTTCAAAGCCGCCAAGTACACCGTCGAACGTCCGTTGCACCTCGGTGCGGCGCTCGCCGGCGCGGAAGCCGAGGCGATGCTTGCGCTCAGTGGGTACGGCATCCCGCTCGGCGAGGCGTTCCAGCTGCGCGACGACCTGCTCGGTGTCTTCGGTGACCCCGAACGCACCGGAAAGCCGGCCGGCGACGACCTGCGGGAGGGCAAGCGCACGGTCCTGATCGCCCTGGCGGTCGAGACCGCGGATGCCGCGACGCGGAGCACGATCGATCGCCATCTCGGGAACCCCGACCTCGACGACCAGGCGGTCGAGTCCCTGCGCGAGATCGTGACGGCCAGCGGAGCAACGACGGCGGTCGAGCAGATGATCGACGAACGCGTCGATGCCGCGCTTCGCGCACTGACCGCCGCCGGACTCGATCACGACGCCACCGTCGCGCTCGTTGGACTGGCGCGCGCGGCGACCCAGCGATCGGCGTGACGCGCTTGCCGGGCGCGCGCACCGTGGCCGGTCCCACGGACCACGTCGTGATCGTGGGGGCCGGCCTCGGAGGTCTGTCAGCAGCGCTCCGCTTGTGCGGCGCCGGCAGGCAGGTGACGGTTCTCGAGCAGGATCTGGTGCCGGGCGGACGGGCAGGGTTGCTCGAGATCGACGGCTACCGGTTCGACACCGGCCCGACCGTGCTCACGATGCCGGACCTGATCGTCGACGCACTGCACTGCGTCGACGAGCCGTTGGATGCCTGGCTCGACCTCCGCCGGGTCGAACCGGCGTACCGCGCGTCGTTCGCGGACGGCTCCACGATCGACGTGCTCGCC
>DATJWM010000068.1:0-2516 GCA_035501255.1 Mycobacteriales bacterium
GGCCTGGTCGCTCGAGCGCCCCGATGCCGTGGTACGGTGGCGGAGGTCGCCATGCGTCGGCCTGGACGCCTCTCGCGCGACATCGCGAGAACACGGAGGTGCGTGGCGGAATCGTGCTCTTGTGGCAGATGTGGGTCCCGGCAGCGACGCGGTCGAGCGCTGCGTGGCGCGGCTCGCGCTAGCCCCATTTTCCGCGGTTGAGGGTGGGTAGTCCGTCCGGATCGTGAGGTGGTGCGCGGGTGTGCGCCGGTTTGCGGAGTCCGGAGTTGAGATGTTGTTGTGGCAACACTCGGTCTGTTCGGGCGGGTTTTCCGTCCGATAGGGCCGGTAGTGTTGTGGCAATATGTTCGTCAAGGAGACCAAGGTCAAGCGGTCCGGCCGCGAGTACAGCTACTTGCAGCTGGTGGACGGGTACCGGGATGGGAACGGCAAGGTGCGGCATCGTGTTGTGGCAAATCTTGGTCGGAAGGATGCGCTGAAGGACTCCGGGCAGCTCGAGGCGCTGGCGGGATCGTTCGCGAGGTTGGACCCGCCGATGGCCGGCACCCGCCGGAGTGTCGGCCCGTTGCTGCTGGTGGAGCACTTTCTGCGCGAGCTGAACGTGAAGGACACCGTTGACGGGGCGCTGCCGCGCAGTGCCCGGTCGATCCTGTCAGTCGGTGAGGTCGTGTGCGCTCTGGTCGCGAGCCGGTTGTGCTCGCCCTCACCGCTCTATGACATCGCGGGCTGGGCATCGGGTGCAGCGGTGCACGAACTGCTCGGGATCCCGCCGGCGCTGCTCAACGATGACCGGCTCGGGCGGGCGTTGGAGACGTTCGCGGTCTACGCAGAGGATCTCCGCTGTAGGGTCGCGGCCGGGGCGATCGAGCGGTTTGGCGTGGAAGCAGGCCGGTTGCATGTCGATCTGAGCACGGTCGGAGTCAGCGGTGCGTACGAGGACTCGGCGTTGATCGCGAAAGGGTGGGCGTCTGATCGGCGGGTCGCCAGGCAGGTCCGGACGTTGCAGGCGTCAACGGCGGATGGGACGGTGCTCTACAGCCGTCCGGATCCCGGGAACGCCGCGGAGTTGACGTTGGTCGGCGCGAGCCTGGAACGACTCTTGGCGATCTCCGGTCCTGGGTTGTTGATCGTCTGTGACTCCGCGATGGGGCAACCGAAGACGATGCGCGAGATCGACCAGGCCGAACTCAGGTTCGTGGTGCCGCTGCGCGCGAGCGCCGGGTTCCGCGAACGGTTCCTCGCCGACGCAGGTCACGCGGCGCTGCGTCCGGTGCGGTACCTGCCACAACGCGAAGCGAAGCTCCCGCCAAAGCTGCGGACCGCGTTCAAGGGCGCGCTGCGCGACTGGGAGATCCCGGCCACTGACGAGCATCCGTCGCTGCGGTTGCGGGTCGCCTACATCCATTCCTCGGAGGAAGCGACCCAGGTCGCGGACGCCCGCGAGCGCGCCCTTCAGAAGGCCGAGGACGCGCTGGAGCGGATGCGCAACGGGCTCGGCGGCCGGTACTACAAGACGCGTGAGCAGGTCGAGCGCAGGATCGGCCAGATCCTTGGGATCAACATCGCCGGACTGATCGACGTGACCGTCACCGCCTCCCGTGGCGGGAAGCTGACACTCGCCTGGCAACGCAACCAGGACGCGATCGCGACCGCCGCGAGCTTCGACGGGATCTACGCCTTGGCGACGAACCTCCCCGGCCGGATCACCGCCGGACAGGTGCTGCGGCTCTACAAAGACCAACAGATCGTCGAACGTCGCCACCGCGACATGAAACAAACCTTGAAGGTCCGGCCGATCTTCCTGCACAACGACGACCGCGTCTACGCACTGCTCAGCATCGTCGGAATCTCCTTGCTGATCTTCGGACTGATCGAAGCCCGAACCCGCGCCGCGCTCGGCCCCGACCAGCAGCTACCCGGACTACTCCCCGAAGGCCGCGCCGCCCGCCCGACAGGTCGGAACATCCTCGCTGCGTTCCAAGGCCTCGGCCTGACCTACACGCACACCGGCATCCAACTCGACGCGCTCACCGACACCCAACAACACATCCTCGACCTACTCGCAATCCAGCCGCCCTGGCCGACACAGGCAGACCATGCCCTCGCCAGCCGCGGAAAATGCGGCTAGCGCATTCGGGCGCTATTGCTGGTTGACGCTCGCGTCTTGGGTGGCAGTCGCGTCAGCGGTGACGTGGTCGAGGTTCTGCGAGATCTCCACGTCCTGCGGAGCGGCAGCCTCGGCGACAGAGCCGGGCGACCCGATGTTCGCGCCGACCGCGGCGTCGATCGGTGCCGCAACGTTGGCGTTGGCCGCCACGGCGCCGTCGATTGGGGCGGCCAGGTTCGCGTCCGCGTGGACATTGATATTGGCGTCGAGCAGGCTGCCGCCGTTTAGCAGCGACTGCACGCCGCCATCGACTGCACCGCCGGCGGCACCCGTCGCGCCGTCGACCGCACCGCCCGCACCGTCGACCACACCGCCTGCGCCGTCGAGCGTGCTGCCGACCGCGCCGGTC
>DATJWM010000069.1:0-2024 GCA_035501255.1 Mycobacteriales bacterium
CCTTTCGTCAACCAGGCCACTCGTGGTACCACTCCGCGAGCGGGCGGGTCCTGAAGTCGGGTACGGGCCGCGTGGTCCCTTGCTCGATACTGTAAAGACGGTCCGCTACGGTCAGTACCATCTGTGGGTCATGGTCCGCGATCAGAATGGCGGTTCCCGAGCGGGCCAGAGCCGTGAACACCGCGCCGACGGTCTCACGCTGCCGAGGCTCGAGGCCCCGGAACGGCTCGTCGGCCACCAGCACGGTGGGACGGCAGGCCGCGCACACGGCCAGCTCGGCGAGCCGTCGCTCCCCGGTCGACAGGGTGTGCGGCAACCGGTCGATCGCGGTGGCGTCGATGCCGTCAGTGAGGGGAAGGCCGCTCGGTCCCCACGCGCACGCCGCCATCTGGAGTTGCTGGCCCACCGTCAGGCGCGGCGAGAGCCAGGGATGGTCGGGCCAGTAGACCAGACCATCGCGCGCGAGCCGCGCTAGCCGTGGCCGATCCACACGATTTCCTTCCCACCGAATCGAACCTCCCTGCGCTCCGAGTCGGCCTACCAGAATTTCGAACAAGGTCGTCTTGCCGGCCCCCGATACGCCCACGAGGGCCGTGATCTGGCCTGCAACGGCGTCGACATAAGCGGCCCAGAGGACCTGCCGGCCGCCGAAACGACGGTCGATGGAGTCCGCGGCGATTCGAGGCGGGGAGCCGATCATGCGAACAGCCACGCCAACGCGGCACCCAGGAGCCCGTGCAGTGCGGTGAAGATGCCAGCGAACTCAGTGGCCGACACTCCGAGGTTGCCGAGCAGGACTTCCTCGCCGCCGCGGCGGACATACATCCGTAGCACCAGCAGCTCGACGACCAGCGCACCAGTTTCGGGGAGCGGTCGGAAGCCGAACAGCGAGATCGACAAGGTATGGGGCGGTGCGTTGAGGTATGCCGCGATCGCCACGTTCAGGGCCTTGAGGAGGCCATACAACACGAGGAAGTCGACCAGGGACGCTTGGAAGTGGGGGCCGCGAACCCAGCTGGTCACTCCGGAGCGATGGAACCGGGCAATGACTCCTCCTAGCGCGTGCGCGCGATCGGCCACCGATCGACCTCCTCGCCGCCACGCATCACATGGTATTCGTCGAAATGCGCGACGGTGAGGCAGGAGTGGTTGGGAATGATCTCGAGGTGCTCGCCGACCGGGAACCGCCCCTGAAGGACCTCGGGGGCTCCGCGAATGACGCCATGTTCCTGGGATAGGGACGCCACCACCAGCTCGGGGTGCGCTTTCACCGCGCCCATCGCCGGCGCCAGGTCCAGGTGGGCCGGACCGGTGTCCTTGGAGAGGGCGAGTGCGCCGGCGTCCACCACGAAGTGCGATGCTCCGGGTTGATGCGAGACGACCGTCGTGAGCACCGTCACGCCGACGTCCTCGGGATCGCAACATCCGATCAACACCATCGTCCGGTCGAAGAACACGTAGTTGCCCGGGCGGGCCTCGGTGATGCCGTTCAACTGCTTCACCGCGGCCATGGCCGGAGTGGAACCGACGCTGACGCCGCGCACCGGGATCCCTTCCTTCTTCAATAGGTCTGCGAACCAGGTCATCACCGAGCGTTCCGCCTCGGCGACGGCGGCCGCTTCCTCGCGGTCCCGCGTCCGGTACGCGTGCCCCGAGTGACTGAGGATCCCGTCGAACACGAGTCCGCGCTCGTGGCCCAACGTCCGCGCCACGTTGAGGGCATACGTGGATGCTGGATCGACGCCCGCGCGGTGGTAGCCGCAATCGACTTTGAGCCAGACGTGCAGTCCTGAGCCCGACAGCGCCGCCGCGGTCGCCTGGTCGTCGGTCACTACCCGAAGGGTGCACCGCTCCGCGAGCTGTCGCGCGTGCGGAATGTGGGTGCGGTCGATCGGGAACGCCCAGGTGAGGTCGTCGAACCCCGCGTCAGCGAACGCCTCGGCTTCGGCGAGGGTGGCGACCGTCAGGCCCAGGGCCCCGGCCGCGCGCTGGCGCCGCGCCACCTCGGGACACTTGTGCGTTTT
>DATJWM010000070.1:0-23811 GCA_035501255.1 Mycobacteriales bacterium
TCCCCCGCTGCCCCGTAGGCCGCCGACACGGCAGCGTCCGCGGCCATGTCGATGTCGGCATCCGGCAGAACCACCATGTGGTTCTTGGCGCCGCCCAGCGCTTGCACGCGCTTCCCGTTCGACGTACCCGTTTCGTAGATATAGCGAGCGATGGGGGTCGAGCCGACAAAGCTCACGGCAGCCACATCCGGATGCGCGAGCAGAGCGTCAACCGCCTCCTTGTCACCCTGCACGACGGTGAAGACGCCGTCGGGCAGCCCGGCCTCGCGCCACAACCCGGCGAGGAAGAGCGAGGCGGACGGGTCCTTCTCGCTCGGCTTCAACACGAACGCGTTTCCGGCCGCGATCGCGTTGGCGCACATCCACAGCGGCACCATCGCCGGGAAGTTGAAGGGCGTGATTCCCGCAACGACACCCAACGGCTGGCGGATCGAGTACACGTCGACGTCGGTCGCGGCCTGTTCGGAGAACCCGCCCTTGAGAAGGTTCGGAACGCCGGTGGCGAACTCGACGTTCTCCAGGCCTCGAGCGATCTCGCCGAGCGCATCCGCGAGGACCTTGCCGTGTTCGGCGGTCACAATCGCGGCGAGGTCGTTCTGCCGAGCGTGGAGAAGCTCACGGAAGGCGAACAGGACTGCGGAGCGCCGCGACAGCGAGGCCTGGCGCCACTCGCGAGCGGCCGCCTTGGCGGACGCGACGGCAGCATCGACCTCTGCAGCACAAGCGAGCGCAACGTCGGCGCTGTGCTCGCCGGTTGCGGGGTTGAAGACGGGCGAGACGCGTCCGGACGAACCGGACACCTCGCGTCCGTCGATCCAGTGCGGGATGGCGGGTGGCATACCCCCAGCCTACGTACTCTCCCGGCCAAGTGAGCGTTCGCTCATCAATTCGCCCGGCACGCCGGGGGTTACCCACCGGTCCAGATGAAATCTGGCAGAATTGCCTGCGAACATCCCGCGTGTCGAGTGGTAGGAGTGTGGCGTGGTCGAGACCCGCAGCCACTCCCTGTTCGCCCGGGTCCGCGCACACCTGCGCTCGGAGCGCCCGCCCAAGTGGTGGCAGGAACTGCTGTTCATCGGCGCCATCTACTGGCTGTACTCGCTC
This sequence comes from Mycobacteriales bacterium, assembly GCA_035501255.1. GTDB lineage: Bacteria > Actinomycetota > Actinomycetes > JAFAQI01 > JAFAQI01 > JAFAZI01. The sequence goes on from DATJWM010000070.1 coordinate 1,105, forward strand.
GTACGCAACGCCGTGCCGGGTCACGAGGTCGGCGCGTACGCGAGGGCGCGACACCTGATCTCGATCGAGCAGACGCTGCACATCAACGTCGAGCACACCCTCAACAACTTCGTGAACAGCCAGCATTGGCTGGCCTACTGCTGCGACTACTACTACGCGACGCTGCACTTCATCGTCACCATCGCGGTCCTGGTTTGGATGTTCGTCCGGCACCCGATGCGCTACCGACCGATCCGCACGGTCCTGATCTGGACAAACCTCATCGCGCTGCTCGGTTTCTGGTTCATCTCGGTCGCGCCACCGCGGCTGCTTCCGGGCTACGTCGACACGGTGTTGAAGTTCCACACCTGGGGCTCGTTCGAGTCGCCCGGGCTTGCCAATGCCTCCAACCAGTTCGCGGCGATGCCGTCGCTGCACATCGGCTGGTCGCTGTGGTGCGCGCTTGCCATCATCACGCTGGCCAAACGTCCCTGGGTGCGGGTTCTCGGTGCGTTGTATCCGTTGGCGACGCTCTTCGTCATCCTTGGCACCGCGAACCACTACATGCTCGACGCCGTCGGGGGCGTCGTCACGCTCTGCCTCGCCATCGGCGTACAACGACTACTGTCCGGCCAGCAGCCCTTCCGACGGGATGTGATCGTGCTCCCGGATCTCGCGACCGATCGGGAGCTCACCCGCGTCTGACCGGGCCGGTCGCGGCACGCCCGGGCTTACGGGAGCCGCCACACCGTGTGCACGAGGAACGTGCCGGGACCATCGGTGACCAGATCCGCCGAGCCGTCCGTGGCCTGTTGCACCTCGGCGTCGTCGGCAACCAGATACGGCGTCCAGCGAAGTCGCAACGGGTAGGTACCGGCGTTCGGCACCGTGATCTCCACCCCGGTATCGGTGGCCTGCACCACCCTTCCGGGTGGGGCAACGATGCCGGTCGGATGACGGACGGCCCACAGGGTCCAACTCGGATCGGACCACACGCGTTGCAGGTAGGTCAGACCGTGCTCGACCAGCGAGCGCTCCTTCACCGATCCAGGATCGATGGCGACGCCGCGCGGGACGGCAACGTAAGCCACCGCGTTGCGATTGAGGAACTTTCGGTAGCTCGCGGCGGTGAGGCGCTGGTGGTTGTAGAACTCCGGATTAAGGCTCTCGTCGGCCTGCCGCTCCCAGCCTCGGGCGAGGGTGACCGACGGAAGCAGATAGGCGGACGGCCAGTGGGTTGCCGGGTCGACCACCTCCACCCGATGGTCGGCGATCGACGGCTCGGCCAACAGTCGCTGCTCGAGCGGGGCAACGACGGCACGGGACATGTACGCCGAGGACACCGCGGACAGGTCGTTATAGGCCTGGGCGAACGCAAGCACGGACGCCGCGGCGGTCGCGATCGCGAGGAACGTCCGGGCCGACAACCGCGCCGAGGCGACCACCGCGGGTGCGGTCGCGAGAACGGCGATCCGGGTGGCGTTGGACCCCATCGGTGAGTGGATCAGGTAGATCCCGATGATCGCGGCGATCGCGAGCAGCGCGGCCCAGCGCACCCGCCTGCTGACCGGCGCGAGCACCGCAACCAGCAAGGTCGCGAGTGCCATGACCAACGACGTACGGGTAAACGGCTGGTAGCCGCTTCCGTCGCCGCGGCTGAGGACCTCAAGCACCACCAGCGTGGCGAGCGCCGCGCCGCCGGACACAGCGGAGATCCGGCGCCGGGAGGGGTCGGCGATGACGAGCGCGGCAAGGACGACCACGAGCAGGACGCCGGCGACCGGGCTCGTTGCCACCGTCAGTGGCGCGAGGAGGAGACTCCAGATGCGAGACCGGCGCTCCACCGCAAGAACCGCGGCAAGCGCAACGACGGCACCAACGCCGAACGTCGTACGGCCCGAGAACATGTTCAGTGCGGCTGCGATCACGAGCGCGATCGCGCCGGCGCGAGGGCGCGCCGCATCCCGAAACAGCGGCACGGCGATCACCGCGGTTGCGACGACCGCGACCGCGCTGAGCCACAACGGTCCGAACAACCCGAGGAGCATCGGCGTGATCAGGCTGTAACTCGCGGTCGCGATGCCGGAGTACCACCCGATCCACCACGGGACGAACCCGCTGCGGCGGAACACCTCCGCGCGTGCGGTCTGCGCGGCGAGATCGGCGGTGTGCGGATCGATCGCGATGTAGGCCGCGGCGAGCACGACCGCGAGCAGCAGCACATCGATGCGCAGGCGTTGGGTCATGTCCCGAACAACCGCTCGAACCCCAGTCGCGCTCGCCGGGTCGCGCGCAGGTAGTCCTCGAGAAGGTCACCCGTGTGCCCGGCGCGGTAGCCCATCGCGCGGGCAACCGCAGCCGCGTTTCGCACATCGGTCGGGATCGTGTCCGATGGCCGCCCCATCGCGAGGACGATCGCGTTGCGCACCCTGGTCGCGAGCAACCACGCCGTACGTAGTTCGGCCGCGTCGAGGTCGGAAATCAGACCGGCGCCGCGACCGGCGGCCAGTGCCTGCAGCGTCGACGTGGTCCGAAGCTCGGGCACGTCTCCGGCGTACCTCAACTGCATGAGCTGCACGGTCCATTCGACATCGGACAGACCGCCGCGACCGAGCTTGGTGTGCATCGCGGGATTCGCGCCGCGGGGCAGGCGCTCGGACTCCATCCGGGCCTTGAGCCGGCGGATCTCGCGCAGGTCGGCGTCGGCCAGGCCACCCGACGGGTATCGAAGGGGGTCGATGATCTCGACGAACCGCTCTCCGAGGTCCTCGTCGCCCGCGATCGGACAGGCGCGAAGCAACGCCTGCTGTTCCCAGGTCGAGGACCATCGGCGGTAGTACTCCGCGTAGGAGTCCAGACTTCGGACCAGCGGTCCCTGACGGCCCTCCGGCCGAAGGTCGGCGTCGACGATCATCGGCGGATCCGGTGCCGGCATCGCGAGCAGCCGCCGCATCTCTTGCGCGACGTCGTGGGCAATCGACGCCGCCTCCTTCTCGTCATCACCGTCCGCCTCGAACACGTACAAGACGTCCGCGTCGCTCCCGTACCCCTGCTCGAACCCGCCGAGCCGACCCATCCCGATGACCGCAAGGCGAACCGGTAGCGGCTGGCGCCGCTCAGACCCCACCTTGCGCATCGCCGTCTCGAGCGCCGATGCGAGCGTAGCCGCCGCCACGTCCGACAGCGCCCGACCCACGTCCTGAGTGTCGATCAGCCCGAGCAGATCGCCGCTCGCAATCCGGAGCAACTCGCGCCGGCGCAGGCCACGCGCGACGGTGACGGCCTCCTCCCACTCGTCGTTGCGACGGGCGACCGCGAGCAGCTCCTTGCGCAGCGCATCCGGCGCCCGCGCAAGCAGCTCGGCGTCGTCGGCGAGCAGGGCAACCGCCTCCGGAGCCCGGGCGAGCAGGTCAGCGAGGTAGCGGCTGGTCGCGAGCAGTCGCGCCAGCCGCTGCGCGGTCAGTCCCTCGTCACGAAGGACCCGCAGATACCACGGAGTGCCGCCCAGGGCCTCGCTCACCTGCCGGAACGACAGCAGGCCCGCATCCGGATCGGCAGCGTCGGCAAACCAATCGAGCATCGCCGGCAGCAACGTCCGAAGGATCGCCGCGCTGCGACTGACCCCCGAGGTGAGCGCCTCGAGATGGCGAAGTGCCGACGCCGGGTCGGCAAAGCCCAACGCCTCCAGGCGATGTTCGGCAGCGAGCGGGGTCAGCCGGATGTCCTGGGCGGGCAGGCGCGCCACCGCGTCGAGCAACGGCCGGTAGAAGAGCTTCTCGTGGATCCGCCGCACCTCGCGAACATGCCCGTCGTGCTCTCCCTTCCAACGCTCCAAATCGCGGTAGCCCATCGCCCGGGCGATCCAGCGAAGTGCGGGCTCGGCGGTCGGCAGCAAATGGGTACGGCGAAGCCGCTGGAGCTGAAGGCGATGCTCGACAGTGCGCAGGAAGCGGTACGCCGCGGCCAGGCGGGTCGCGTCGTCGCGCCCGACGTACCCGCCATCGGCGAGTGCTCGTAGCGCGATCAAGGTGTTGGGACTGCGGATCGACACGTCCGCGCGCCCGTGGACGAGTTGAAGGAGCTGGACGGCGAACTCGACGTCGCGCAGCCCACCCGGACCGAGCTTGACCTCGCGTTCGGCGTCGGCCTGCGGCAACGCGCCCACCACCCGCTGACGCATGGCCTGGATGTCGGCCACGAAGCTCTCTCGTTCCGCCGCCGCCCAGACCGAGGTCGAGGTCGCCGCGATGTAGGCGGCACCGAGGTCGGCATCGCCGGCCAACGGGCGCGCCTTGAGCAAGGCCTGGAACTCCCAGGTCTGCGCCCACCGCTGGTAGTACTCCTGGTGGCTGAGCACGGTGCGCACGAGCGGGCCCGACCGACCTTCCGGTCGCAACGCGGCGTCGACTGGCCAGATCACACCCTCGGCGGTCACCTCGGAGCAGACCCGCATGACGGTGGCGGCCAACGCGGTCGCACGGGCGTCCGCGGGGTCGGCCACGAAGACCACGTCGACGTCAGAGACGTAGTTGAGCTCGCGACCGCCACACTTGCCCATCCCGATGATCGCGAGGCGGACCTCCGGACCGGCGCCGGTCTCGGCCCGCGCGATGGTGAGCGCTGCCCCGAGGGTCGCCTGCGCAAGGTCGGCCAGCTCCACCGCGGCATCGTCGACCCCGACGTCACCGGCAAGGTCGCGCGCGGCGAGGGCGAGCAGCAAACGGCGGTACGCGACCCGCAACGCGTCGTAGCTGGCCCGACCCGACGTCCCGGCGATCGCCTGATCGAGCGAGGTTTGAAGTCCGAGCAGTGTCGGCTTGCTCCAGGTCATCAGGTCGTCTTCGAGCACCGTCCACTCGCCGGGGTGCCGGACCAACCAATCGCCGAGCGCCGCGCTCGCTCCCAACAGCGCGAACAGGCGGATCTGGAGCCCCTCCCGTGCCCGCAGCGTGCGGAGGAATCCGACCCGCTCCTCGGCGGACATGACGTCGACGATGCGGGACAGGGCGTTGAGCGCCAGATCCGGATCCGCGGCCCAGGACAGCGACTCGAGCACGAGCGAGTCGGCCTCGTTGTCGTCGCGGATCCCGAGAAACGCGAGGGTCGCCGCGCCCCGATCGGTGTCGATGAAGCCGGACCGCGCCATCCGAACCGTCAGCCGGGCGGCGTACTCCGCCTCATCGTCGTCCGGGACAGTCACCGGTTCAGCCGGTGATGATGGCGGCAAAGCGACGCGCGATCTCCTCGCCGACCTCCTCGAGGCGCCCCTCGGCGAACGCCACCGGCTCGCTGATCGCCGGGTCCTTCCCCTCGTCGACCGCCCACGCCTTCACCATCTCGGCGGTCGCCTCGACGTGAAACTGAAGTCCCCACGCCAGGTCGCCGACCCGAAACGCCTGCGTCGCGTAGAGGTCGCTCGAGCCCAGAAGCTGCGCGTTCGGCGGAAGCGTGGTCACGATGTCGTTGTGCCACTGCACGACCGGCATCGGACCCGCCGGGAGCAATAGATCGTCCGTCGCGGTGATTGTGACCTCACCGAGGCCGATCTCCGGTCCGGCAGCGCCCGGCTCGACCACGCCACCGGTCGCCACCGCGAGCAGCTGGGCGCCGAGGCAGACGCCGATCGTCGGGACGCCGTCGTCGACGGCGCTCGCAAGCAGGTCGCGCACCGCCGGAAGCCACGGCGCGACGGCGTCGTCATAGGCGCCCATCGGGCCACCCATCACGATCAGGGCATCGCCCTCCACTGACGGAGGCACCCGGTTGCCCAGGTACGGGTGCGTGGGGTGAACGTCGACGCCGATGGGCGGCAGCCACTCGGCCAGCTGGCCGAGACCTTCCGTCGCCGTGTGTTGCACGACGTGCACGCGCGCCATAGGAGGATCTTGCTACAGAACCGGCAGATAGCGCTGCAGCTCGAACGCCGTAACCTGCCGGCGGTAGTCCTCCCACTCGGCGCGCTTGTTGCGCAGGAAAAAGTCGAAGACCCCCTCGCCGAGGGTCTCGGCCATCAGTTCCGAGCGCTCCATCGTGGTGATCGCGTCGGCCAGCGACCCCGGAAGCGGTTCGATTCCCATCGACCGACGCTCGCCGTCGGTCAACGCCCAGACGTCGTCTTCGGCGCCCTCCGGCAACTCGTAGCCCTCCTCGATCCCCTTGAGACCCGCGGCCAGCAGGACGGCGTAAGTCAGATAGGGGTTGCAGGCGGCGTCCGGCGAGCGGATCTCGATCCGGGTCGAGTTGCCCTTGAGCGGCTTGTACATCGGAATCCGGATCAACGCGGAGCGGTTGTTGAGCCCCCAGCAGATGTAGGACGGCGCCTCGCCGCCACCCCACAGACGCTTGTAGGAGTTCACCCACTGGTTCGTCACGGCCGAGAACTCCGCGGCGTGCGTGATCAGACCCGCGATGAACGCGCGCCCCACCTTCGACACTCCGAGCGGGTCGGAGGCGTCGTGGAACGCGTTGCGATCACCCTCGAACAGCGACAGGTGGGTGTGCATCGCCGAGCCGGGCTGACCCGAGAACGGCTTCGGCATGAACGACGCGTACACGCCCTGCTCGATCGCGACCTCCTTCACGATCAGGCGCATCGTCATGAGGTTGTCGGCGGTGGTCAACGCGTCGGCGTACCGCAGGTCGATCTCCTGCTGACCGGGCGCGACCTCGTGGTGGCTGAACTCGACGCTGATGCCCATGCGTTCGAGCATCGTGATCGCCTGCCGCCGGAAGTCGTGCCCGAGGTCGTGCGGCGTCTGGTCGAAATAGCCGCCGGAATCGATCGGCGCTGGCAAGGGGTCGTCGGCGGAGGGAGCGTGCTGCAGCAGGAAGAACTCGACCTCGGGATGCACGTAGAAGGTGAAGCCGAGCTCGGCCGCCCGCGCCATCGACCGGCGCAGCACGTGGCGCGGATCGACGTAGGAGGGCGATCCGTCCGGCATCAGGATGTCGCAGAACATCCGCGCCGTACCGGGCTGTTCGTCACGCCACGGCAGGAGCTGGAAGGTCGAGGGATCGGGGCGAGCCAACATGTCCGACTCATGCACCCGCATGAACCCCTCGATGGCCGAGCCGTCGAATCCGATCCCCTCGGCGAAGGCGCCTTCAAGCTCGGCGGGTGCGATGGAGACCGACTTGAGAAAACCAAGCACGTCGGTGAACCAGAGCCGGACGAACCGGATGTCGCGTTCCTCGATGGTGCGAAGGACGAACTCCTGCTGGCGGTCCATGACCCAAGCCTACGGCGAACGCGTGACAAACAGATGACCCGTAACCTGGGACACGTGCGGCGAATCCGGATCGCCTTGGCGCAGGTCAACTCGACCGTGGGCGACCTCGCGGCCAACGTCGAGACGGTGGTCGCCAGCTGCCGAGATGCGGCCGCGCACGGGGCGTCGCTCGTCGTGTTCCCCGAGCTGATGGTGACCGGTTATCCGCCCGAGGACCTGGTGCTCCGCAGCTCGTTCGTCGACGCTTCCCGCGCCGCGGTCGAGGGCCTCGCGACCCGGCTGGCCGCGGACGGTCTCGGCGAGCTCGCGGTTGTCGTCGGCTTCGTCGACCGCTGCGCTCACGCCGTGCCGCGGGTCGGCCGTCCCGCGGGCGAGCCGCAGAACAGCGCCGCGTTGATCCACCGCGGAACCGTGGTGGGTCGCTACGCGAAACACCACCTGCCGAACTACGGCGTGTTCGACGAATTGCGCTACTTCGTGCCAGGGGACTTGTTCCCGGTCTGGCGGCTGCACGGAGTCGACGTGGCAATCACGGTCTGCGAGGACCTCTGGCAGGACGGCGGACCGATCGCGGTCGCCCGGACCGCGGGCGTCGGGCTGATCCTGTGCATCAACGGGTCGCCGTACGAACGCAACAAGGACGACGTCCGCCTCGCCCTCAACGCGCGCCGGGCACGAGAAGCCGGCGCGGTGCTCGCCTACGTCAACCTGGTCGCCGGCCAGGACGAGCTCGTCTTCGACGGCGACTCGATGATCGTGGACGCATCCGGAGACCTCCTCGCCCGCTCGCCGCAGTTCGTTGCGGATCTGCTGATCGCCGACCTGGACCTTCCGGAGGCGAACGCGACGTTCGAGGGGTCGGTCGACACCAGCGACGGGACCCGGATCGAGGTCACGCGCGCCATCATCTCGACCGAGTCGATCCCCACCGCCGAACCGAGCGCCGCCCCGATCGCGCCGCGCCTCGACGACCTGGCCGAGGTGTGGGCCGCTCTCGTGCTCGCGACTCACGACTACGTGGTGAAAAACGGCTTTCGCAGCGTCCTCGTCGCGCTGTCCGGCGGGATCGACTCCGCCGTGGTCGCGACCATCGCCTGTGACGCACTCGGTGCGGATGCCGTGCACGTCGTCGGGATGCCGAGTCGGTACTCCTCCGCCGGCAGTGTGAAGGACGCCGAAGACCTCGCGACCCGGCAGGGTCTGCACTGGTCGCTCATCCCCATCGGTGACACGGTCGCCGCGTTCGAGGCCGCCTTCGCCGCGACCGACGTCGGTGGCCTGCGTGGCCTCGCCGAGGAGAACCTGCAAGCACGGGTGCGTGGGGTGACCGTGATGGCACTGTCCAACGAGTGCGGTCATCTCGTCCTGACGACCGGAAACAAAAGCGAGCTCGCGACCGGCTTCTCGACCTTGTACGGCGACAGCGCGGGCGGCTTCGCGCCGATCAAGGACGTGCCGAAGACGCTCGTCTGGGAGCTCGCGCGCTGGCGCAACGCAGCCGCCGTCCAGCACGGGGAGACGCCGCCGATCCCCGAGGCGACGATCGCCAAACCACCGTCGGCTGAGCTGGCACCGGGACAGCTCGATGCCGACCGACTCCCCGAGTACGACGTTCTCGACGCCGTCCTTACCGACTACGTCGAGGCCGACCTCGACCGCCGAGACCTGCTGGCGAAGGGCTACGACCCGGCCACGATCGAGCGCGTGATCCACCTGGTGGACCTGGCCGAGTACAAACGCCGGCAGTACCCGCCCGGACCGAAGATCACGCCGAAGAACTTCGGCCGAGACCGTCGGCTCCCGATCACCAACCGCTGGCGCGAGGCTACTTCCGAGTAGAACCACCACGCGCGGCGCAGTGGTGGCACAATGGTGGCGTCCTGCACACGTCCGGGGACCCTCACGGGCCTCGAGTCGAAAGGGAACTCTCGCCATGACCGCTGGTGGTATCTCGCCGTACGGGTCGCCTCGCAACAGCGTGGTTCGACGGATCCGCACCCATCATCTCCAGACGATGAAAGACCGCGGTGAGAAGTGGGCCATGCTCACCGCGTACGACATGCATTCCGCGTCCGTCTTCGACGAGGTCGGCATCCCGGTCCTGCTGGTCGGCGACTCAGCCGCCAACAACGTGTTCGGGTTCGACACGACGCTGCCGGTCACGGTCGAGGAGCTGCTCCCGCTCGTCCGCGCGGTCGTACGCTCCACTCGCTCGTCGCTCGTCGTCGCCGACCTACCGTTCGGCTCCTATCAGGTGTCGCCGGAGCAGGCGCTGCAGACCGCGATCCGGTTCATGAAGGAAGGCGGTGCCCAGGCGGTCAAGCTCGAAGGCGGCCGCAAGGTCGTGCCGCAGATCCGCGCGATCGTGGACGCCGGAATCCCGGTCATGGCACATCTGGGGTTCACCCCGCAAAGCGAGCACGGCCTCGGCGGCTACCGGGTCCAGGGGCGAGGCGAGGCAGCGCATCCACTGATCGACGACGCGCTCGCGATCGAGGACGCCGGCGCATTCGCCACCGTGCTCGAGATGATTCCCGCCCACGTGGCCGAGCGGATCACGAAGGAACTCGTCATCCCAACGATCGGGATCGGCGCCGGTCCGCACTGCGACGCCCAGGTGATGGTGTGGACCGACATGGTCGGGCTGAACTCCGGCCCGGCGCCTCGCTTCGTCAAGCGCTACGCCGACGTACGCAGCGTGATGACCGAGGCGGCGCGCGCCTACGCCGAGGAGGTCGCCAACGGCACCTACCCGGCGCCCGAGCACTGCTTCGACGACTGACCGACCAGCCTCACGGCTGCGGGAGACGAGCGCCGGAAATCTGCTCGGTGAGAAGCCGGCGGGCGTCGACGAGCGACGGTCCGTACCACGTCAGATGACGCCCACTGACGCACGCGATCGGGACACCCCAGTCGGCAAAGGCCTCCGGCCCGTCGTGCCAGCCGAAGGCGTACGGCTCATCCGGCAGTACGACGAGATCGACCGCGGACTCCGCGCGGATCTGATCGAGGGTGACCTTCGGATAGCGATCGACGTCGCCGGCCAGCACGTTGTCGATCCGCAGGTGGGCGAGCACGTCTCCGGCGAAGGTGTCCCGCCCGAGCGCCATCCACGGTCGGCGCCAGATCGGGATGAACGCCGAGCGTCGCGGTCCGCTCGCCGACTCCGCCCACACCACGTTGGCGGCTGCGAGCCAATCAGGCGTGCGAAGTCCGCACCCAAAACGCAGGAGACGGTCGAGCGAGACCAGCGCCGCGGCAACCGTCGTCGGGGCGGTGACCCAGACCGCGATCCCAGCCGCTCGCAGGGCATCGAGGTCCGCTACCCGGTTCTCCTCCTCATTGGCAATCACCAGGTCCGGCGCGAGCGCCACGATGTTCTCGACCCGCGGATTCTTCGTCCCCCCGATCCGCGGGACGTCGAGATTCCGCGGATGGGAACACCAATCCGTCGCGCCGACCACGAGATCGGCGGCGGACTCGGCGAGCGTTTCGGTCAGTGACGGAACCAGCGACACGACCCGCACCACCTGGTCGGGAAGCTCGACCGAACGACCGAGGTCGTCCTCACACGTCCGTGACACGAAGCCCGGCGTGCGCCTTGTAGCGCCGATTGATCGACACCAGATTTGCAGTCAGGGCCTCGACCTGACCGGCGTTGCGCAGCCGACCGCCGTACACGCCTCTCATCCCCACGATCCGGTCGACCAACGCCTGAACCAGGTCGGTAGCCGTGCGATCGTCACCGAGGACGAGTACGTCAGTCTCGATCCGGTCGACCTCGGGATCGAGGAGCAGCACTGCACTCACGTGATGAAAGGCGGCGACGACCGTACTGGCCGGGAGCAACGATTGCGCCTGTGCCGCCGCGCTTCCCTCGGGCACCGGAAGTGCAAACGCGCCTTGGGCGTCGAAGCCCATCGGGTTGACGCAGTCGATAACGATTTTGCCGGTCAGTGCGGGCGCGAGTGCTCGCACCAGAGTTTCGTGGCCTTCCCACGGAACGGCGACAACGACCACGTCTGCCGCCGCGGCGGCCGCCTCATTCGTCGTACCCGTGATGAGGTGTGGATCCGCAACGCTCCCACCGAGCGCCGTCGCGGCATCGTGTGCGCGCTCCGCCTGCCGAGAACCGAGGATGACCGGGTGCCCGGCGATCGCAAACCGACGGGCGAGACCCCTGCCTTGATCTCCGGTACCGCCAAGGAATGCAAGGGTGAGGCCAGCCGCATCGGGCGTTTCGCTCAACGCTCCTCCTGCTGTGTCGAAAGTGACTTTGTCTGCGACGCATCGTCGCAAACAACTCTTCACCTCGCGTGACCGGCCTCAAAGACGGCGCAATCATCGTTACGTTCCAACGGTTTTCGTGACTCGGCGCTGCAGTGCGTCAGATTCACGGTTGGTCTTGCACAGTGGGACGCATCGCGACACGAAACCACCGAGACGCACGAAGTATTGGAATGCGACAACATTCGATGCCACAGTTGCGGGCAGTACACCCCTCCCATCTCCGAGCTAGGGGGCTCACGTGGCACGAGCAGCGGCGAAAAAGACGACCGCGCGCAAGACCGCAGCAAAGAAGACGGTCGCGAAGAAGGCACCGGCACGAAAGACCACGACCAGGAAGGTAGCGGCGAAGAAGACCGCGAAGCGCGCACCCGCCAAGAAGACCACCAAGCGCGCACCCGCAAGGAAGACCGCGGCGAAGAAGACCACCGCACGCAAGACCACCACAAAGCGGGTGGCGGCGAAGAAGACCGCGAAGCGCGCACCCGCCAAGAAGACCACCAAGCGCGCGCCCGCGAAACGGACCGCCGCACGCAAGACCACCGCACGCAAGACCACCGCACGCAAGGCGCCCGCGAAGCGGACCGCCGCCAAGAAGACCACCAGGCGCGCACCCGCAAAGAGAGCGCCAGCGCGCAAGCGATAGCGCACTGTCTGACTGCAACGAGTTCCCACAACCGCCGCGTCGACGATCGGTCGCGCGGCGGTTGTGCGCGCTCGCCTGTTTCCTCGCGGCGATCGCCGCCGTCGTGGGTGCAGTGGTCGCCTTCAGTACGGGTTTTGCCGGTCCCGCCCCGCTGGCGCTCGCCGGCGCGGGCGGGCTGATCGCCGCCGGCGCCGCGCTGTGGCGAGGGCCGCCACCTCCCGGTAGACGAGGCCCCTACCCCACATAATCGACAGCAGCGGCGTCCGGCGCGGTACACCCCCCCACTGCGACGGACGCCGCGCCCGCGTACAACGGCGTCACGCCGTTACGCCCCACCCACCACAGCGTGACGCCGTTACGCCCCACCCACAACAGCGTCACGCCGTTACGCCCCACCCACAACGGCGTGACGCCGTTGTTAGAAACGGGCGGGGAGCCGCCAGGGGGTGGTCGACACGTCCAGGCAGCCGGCCGCAACCGCGGTTGCGGCCACGCTCGCGTTCCGCCCGATTCCTGCGCTCCGGACAATGCCGCGATGCTCAACTTCCAACGACAACACCTGCGGCCCATTGCCATGCCCGCGATCATCCAGCGGAACTGACGCCGACCACCCACCCCACGCGCGTCGCGTCAGCGCCGAGCCGGTCCCTTTCACCAGGTCGGGCCGTCGATGCCGCTGACCAACCACGCTCTGTCGGCCACCGCCTGGCGCGGTCAGCACGACACACACCCGATCGTTCGCCTCGGTTGCCAAGAGGCTGTGCACCGCGCTCCCGCCGAGCCGTACCACGTCGCCATCCCGCCACACCTCGTCGACGGTGACCGCGAGCGTCACCGCGTCGCTCACGTCGTAGCAGTCCTCGCTCCCGTCGGCCCGCGGGTCGCGAAACCCCGGCAGGTCGGCGAACACCCGCGGCGGCTCGACCACGGTCGCGATCGCTGGGCGCTTGGTGCCCAAGGCGGCCGTGTCCCGCAGGAGCTGCCACGCCGCATCGGAGCTTCCGGCGGCGAGTAGCACAAGCGCCACGCGCTCGCGCGGCGGAGTCTGGGACACCGGTGCCGATCCGTCGGTAGCAAGAAGGAGCGCGACACGCTTCAACGCAGCCGAAGGCGGATCAGCCACGGTCGCCGCCGTCGCGACGAGCAGCGTGTGCAGATCCCGCAGACCCGCAACGGTGTTGACCGAGACCGACGGGAGTGCCGCCTCGAGATCGGCCGGACCGGAGATGGCGTCGGTCATGAGTGCGGAGACTACGGTGCAAGACTGGCGCGGTGCCACCCGACGAGGTCGATGTCAGCGTTGTGATCCCGATGTACAACGCGGGCGCCGACGTCATCGACTGCCTGGTCTCGTTGGCCGCGCAGACTCTCTCGCACGACCGGTTCGAGGTTGTGGTCGTCGACGACGGAAGCACGGACAGCAGTCCGACTCGGGTCGATGCATTCAGGCGGCGGCATCCCGCGTTGGTCACGACCCGACGAATCGCACCGAGCAGCGGTACGCCGTCGCGACCGCGCAACGTGGGGCTGGACTGTGCGCGTGGGCGCTATGTCTTCTTCGCGGACAGCGACGACACCCTGGCTCCCGAGGCGCTGGCGCGGATGCTCGATGTCGGCCTCTCCTCGGATGCGGACATGGTGCTCGGCAAGATCAGCAGTGGCGGGCCGCGCGACGTTTACCACCCGCTGTTCCGAGCTTCACTGTCACGGCAAACGATCGCCGACGTTCCGAGCCTGGTGCAAAGCGGTGCGGTCTACAAGCTGTTCCGCCGGCAGTTCCTCCTCGACCACGGCATCCGCTTTCCCGAAGGTCGGTTCCTCATTGAGGACCAGTACGTGTGCGCCCGCGCCTACGCTCGCGCGCGGTCGATCGCTGTGGTGTCCGATCTTGTGTGCTACTTCCATCGCCGGCGGCGGACTCCTGGCGAGCACTTCGGGGATACTCCGGTCGCACCCAAGAGTTACGCCGCAGAGCTCGCGATGATCCTCGACGTCGTGGAGCACGAGATGCCGGCGGAGGTGCAACCGTACGTCGCCGGGCGGTACTTCCGGATCGAAATGCTCGGCCGCCTCCGCGGCCCGGCGATGCTCGGCTACGACGAGGACTACCGGCGGGCACTCATCGCGTCCATGCGCGATCTTGCCTCCGCCCGAGTGTCCTCTCCAGTGCGCGACGCGTTGCCCGCGTTTCCCCGTGCGCAGGCACGGTTGCTCGAGGCGGGCGACGAGCAGGGATTGCTCACTTATGCTCGCGTGTTCGACTCGATCAGGTTGCGCGCCACGGCGACCGGCCTGAGCTGGGTCGACGGCGTCCTCGTCCTCGACATCGAGGCCAGCCTTCGCGAGGGCGACGCGCCACTGCGGCTGGAGTGCGACGACAGCGGGTGGCTCCTGCCCGAGCGGCTCGCACCAGGAACCGATGCGGCCGACCGACGGCTCGGCCCCGCGGACTTTGCCGAGCTCGATCTCGACTGCGCCTGCATCGCGCGCATCGACGGGCAGCTGTGGTCGAACACCGAAGGACTTCACCTCGACGTGGTCGACACCGGTGAGATCCGGATCGGGGGCACCGTGCGGATCGCGCCGTCGGCGCTTGTCGCGGGTAAGCCCTGCGCGGACGGATTGTGGGACCTGAGGTTGCGCGCGCGCTTCGCGGGGCTGTCGCGATCGGCGTCGCTGATCGGCGCGGACGCGGCGGGACCAGCGGGGACATGGGTATCGATTGGGGAGCCGGGGCGGGCGGTCACGGCGTACTGGACCGCCGCCGACCCCCCGGCCCTGGCTCTCGATGTCGGCGAATGGATGCACCCGCTCCAGGACCTCGTCGATGTGGCATCGGCGTCCATCACCGACCGCGGATTGCTGCAGATCGCGGCGCCGCAGATCAGCGGCCCACCGGGGGGTGACGTCGAGGTGGCGCTCACGCTGCTGTTCACCGACGCCGCCGAGCCGCCGACCCAGCGCCAGGGCAGGTTTCGGACGAGCCACGACGGCTCCATCGTCGAGGTCGACCTCAGCGACGTCTCGTCCGCGCTGCCCGCGGAAGGACTGTTGAGGATCGGCCCGCTGGGGGGTGCGCCACCGCGGGAGATTCGAACCTCCCGCGAGGAGGTCACGCCCTGGTAACGAGCGGGTCAACGCTGCGGACGGCGACCGCTCCGGGTTCGGCGTGGACATGTTCGGTCACAGACGGGACAGCACCTGGATCGGCGTGCGAGGCTCTTCCCCGTGGCGGACTGGATCTATTTCATTCATCCACCCCGGGATGAGTTCGCCGCGACCATGACCGATGAGGAGCGAGCGGTCTGGGCCGCGCACTTCAGCCACCTCCAGTCCCTCGCCGTCGACGGCCGGCTGATCCTCGCCGGTCCGACGCTCGGAACGGTGAACACCGGTGTCTGCGTCTTCGAGGCCGATGACGAACCTGCGGCCCGCGCCGTGATGGAATCCGACCCGGCGATCGCGAGCGGGATCGGCACCGGCGAGCTCCGTGGCTTCCGGGCGTCGCTTCTCCGCGGCCGGGACGATCCGCCCGCGACCCGCTGAGCAACACGCAATCGACACGAAAGGACCGACGGATGTCCACCGAGGTGCAGGGCGTGATCGCGCGCAGTAAGGGCGCGCCGGTCGAGGTCGCGACGATCGTCGTGCCGGATCCTGGTCCGGGCGAGGCGCTGGTCGACGTACGGGCGTGCGGCGTCTGTCACACCGACCTCCACTATCGGGAGGGCGGGATCAACGACGACTTCCCGTTCCTGCTCGGGCACGAGGCGGCCGGGATTGTCTCGGCGGTCGGGCCAGGTGTCACCGAGGTGGCACCCGGCGACTTCGTGATCCTCAACTGGCGGGCGGTGTGCGGCAACTGCCGGGCCTGCCTGCGCGGTGAACCGTGGTACTGCTTCTCGACGTTCAACGCGAGCCAGAAGATGACGCTCGCTGACGGCACCGAGCTCTCGCCGGCGTTGGGGATCGGCGCGTTCGCAGAAAAGACGCTCGTCGCCGCGGGTCAGTGCACCAAAGTCAACCCTGCCGTTCGGCCAGAGGTCGCCGGGCTGCTCGGGTGCGGGGTGATGGCCGGTCTCGGGGCAGCGCTCAACACCGCCGGGGTACGCCGCGGCGAGACGGTCGCCGTGATCGGATGCGGCGGCGTTGGTGACGCCGCCATCCTGGGGGCGGTCGTCGCGGGCGCCCGCACGGTCATCGGGATCGACGTCGACGAGCGCAAGCTCGAGTGGGCGACAGGGTTCGGCGCAACCCACACCGTCAACTCGCGAGAGACGGACCTGGTCGAGGGGGTCAAGAAGCTGACCGACGGCTTCGGGGCGGACGTCGTGATCGAGGCGGTCGGGCGACCGGACACGTTCACCGCGGCCTTCTACGCTCGCGACCTCGCCGGACGGGTTGTCCTCGTCGGCGTACCGACCCCGGACATGACGCTGGAGTTGCCGCTGATCGACATCTTCGGTCGAGGCGGCTCGCTCAAGTCCTCGTGGTACGGCGACTGCCTGCCGAGCCGCGACTTCCCGATGCTCGTTGACCTGCATCTGGACGGTCGTTTGCCCCTGGAGAAGTTCGTGTCCGAGACGATCGGGATCGGCGATGTCGAGACCGCCTTCGAGAAGATGCACCACGGGGAGGTGCTCCGCTCGGTCGTGGTGATGTAGGTGGCTTGTCAGACTCTCGCCCGGCTATAGGCGGCTCAGAGTCTGACAACGTCGGGCGGGCCTCAGCTTGGGATGTGGACCGGCACTGTCGTGGCCGGCACTGTCGTGGCCGGCACTGTCGTGGCCGGCACTGGGTCCTGGGACGTCGCGCCGTCGGTAGCAACGTTCGCCGTCCACTCCCGACCGTCCCACCAGCGGTATTGGAATCGGCCGCTCGGGTCGGCTGCCCAAAAGCCCGCACTCGCCGGTTCGGCGGCGACCTGTCCGACGGTCGTCTGCGCGTACGGCGTCTGCCCGTAACTCGCCGGCCCCGACGTGGCCTGCCCGTACGTAGGCTGCCCGTACGTAGGCTGCGCGAACGACGCGTGCCCGTACGCCGAGACTCCCAGGGCGCTCGACCGCGCCGCGCGGTTTCGTCCCTGCCGCTCGGCGATCGCGAGCGGGATGAGGCCGAGGATGCCGATCAGAAGCAAGACGGCTGCCCAGACCCACGGATCCCAGCCCCACGGGGTCGAGCCGTACTGGCGCGCGAATCGACGTGCCTCCAGGTATCCGGCGATCCCGAATACCACGGCGACCACGAGCATCGCTGTGGACACGATGGTCTCCTCTCCCCCACCCTGTCATCGGAGTTCTGACCCGGCGCCTTGAACTGCCCCTCACATCAGCGCTCGACGAGAACGACAGTCGTGCTCGTGCGCGCAGGTGAATCGGCCGATGAAGAGGTCATGTGGATGCGCGCAGCCGTGATTCTGGGAGCTCTCACCTCGGTCGTGAGCGCAGTCGGGGTCGTCGCTCCGGCATCGGCCGACTCGGCGCGCTCGGTGACCCTGCCACCCGCGAACGGTCGGTTCGACTACCAGATCGGCGGGGACTACAAGCCACTCACATCGGTGCGGATCGTCGACCGCGACCGAACCGGACAACCGGCAGCGGGCAAGTACAACATCTATTACGTCAACGCCTTCCAGACCCAGGCCTATCAGGACGCCTGGTGGAAGGAACACCACTCTCATCTGTTGTTGCGCACCAAGTCCGGCAGCCTCGTCGAGGATCCCGGGTGGCCGGGAGAAATCATCCTCGACACGTCGACATCGGCGAAGCGTCATCGCCTGGCCACGATCGAGAACGGCTGGATGCGAGGGTGCGCGACCAAGGGATTCGACGCGGTCGAGCCCGACAACCTCGACTCCAACACCCGCTCCCGCGGCCTCCTGACCCGAGCCGATGACTTCGCGTTGGCGAAGCTGCTGATCAAGGACGCGCACGCCGACGGCCTCGCGATCGCCCAGAAGAACGATGCGGAACAAAGCGCACGCGGCAAGCGCATCGGCTTCGACTTCGCGATCGCCGAGGAGTGCGAGGTCTACTCCGAATGCAATGAATACCTCAAGGCCTACGACGACCAGGTGTACGAGATCGAGTACACCGACAACCCGAAACACTTCTACACCGACGCTTGCCGGGCGCACGGCAATCGAATCTCGATCATCCTGCGCGATCGAAACGTCGTCCCCCGCGGCAAGAAGGCGTACCGCTACCAAGCGTGCTGATTGCTCCCAGGACCGGGTTCAGCAGGGGTCGAGCACGTACCGCGGGTTCGCGATCGCCAGGGTGCCGTGGTGGCTTTGCGCCCTCCCGGAGGCGGTCACCTTCGCCCCAGTGACCAGACCCGGTACGGCGCGCCGACCGTAGAAGAGCAACTCGAGTCCCCCGGTCGAGTCGACGATCTCGCACACCAGCATCGGTGCGTCCGCGATCGTCTGCATTCGCACACTGCGAATGCGCCCGTGGACCGTGACCCACTCGCGTGAGCGGATCGTCGCAATCCGGTCGCGTCCGGGATTCAGGTCCGCCGCAAGCGCACGGTCGAGGTCGTCCTCGCGCGGCGCGGGCGTTCGATCGTCGCCGGCCCGGTCGACGACCTCCACACGTACGGATCGACCCGACGCCTTCTCCTCGCGGGCGAGGATCGCGCCCGCCCGCCGGGAGGTGTCGAACGGCACGATCGTTGCGGCCGCGTTCGGCACCCGGCCGACGACCGCGGCGATCTTGTCCGCGGTTCGATCGTGCAGCAACCGCCCGAGGGCCGGAGCATAGCCTCGGCGTGGAAGCAGAACCGTCACGTGCGTGCCCGGCTCCGCCACCTCGCGGGTGACTAGTTCGAGGGTCGCACGTCCGAGGCGGCGGTCCGGGATATCGACGACCTCGAGTGCGACCGAGGGGGCGATATGCGCCCACGCCCGTTCCAGTTCTCGCGCCGCCGCGGTGTCGAGCGCGAAGTGCACGCCCCGCAGCTCGGTCGCCTTCAGCGTCACGCCGTAGCGCAGCGCCCCGAGGGTGGCGAGGTCGAGCTCCTGAACGAAGAGCAGGACGACGTGCCGGGAGAAGTTCGGTTGGCGGGACAGCGTCTCGGGCCGGATCGAGCCGAGCGCTTCGGCCTCCTCGCGATATTCGCGGTTGAGCCGGATCAGGATCGCGACCATCACCGGGAACAGGATCACGACAGCCCAGGCGCCCTCGGTGAACTTTGCGACCGCGAAGATCGCGACCACGATCGTGCAGGTGATGCCGGACGCGAGATTGAGCGCGACGCTGCGTCGCCAGTGACGATCCCGGGTGCGCGAGAAGTGCTTGGCCATGCCGTAGCCGGCCATCGAGAAGCCGGTAAAGACGCCGATGGCATAAAACGGCACCAACGAGTTGACAACGGCGTTGGTGGCGATCAACAGGAGCGCAGAGATCCCGGCAAGCACGAGGATCGCGTTGCTAAAGACCAGCCGATGCCCGCGCCGTGTGAGCTGGCGCGGTAGGAAGCGGTCGGAGGCAACGAAGTTCGCCAGGAAGGGAAATCCGTTAAAGCTGGTGTTGCCGCCGGTGTACAGGATCAGCGCGCTCGCCGCCTGCATCAGGTAGAAGAACAACCGTCCGACGGTGCTCGTCCCGAACGCGTTGGTTGCCTCCTGGCTGATGACTGTGGGGTAACCGTTGATGTACGGCGTCGCATAGGTGACGTGCGCGACCCACGACACCCCGCCGACCAAGAAGGCGAGCGTGCACGACATGATCAGCAGAACCTTTTTGGCGTTGCGGCTCTCGGGCGGACGGAACGCGCTGACCCCGTTGCTGATCGCCTCGAACCCTGTGAGCGACGAACCGCCGTTGGCGAACGCGCGGAGGAGCACCAGGATCGTGACGCCGTCCACGAACGCGCCCTCGCCGCCTCCCTTGACCGACATCATTCCGGGCGACCGGGGTACGTGCGGGAGGTGGCCGGTGAAGTGGCGGATGACCGACACGATGATCATCAGTCCGGCCATCGTGATGAAGAAGTACAGCGGGAACGCGAACGACTTGCCGGCCTCTCGGATCCCGCGCAGGTTGCCGTAGAGCAGCAGCACGAGAACAGCGAGGGACAAGACCAACCCGCCGTGATGATCGAACGCTCGCCCGACAGCGGGAAACGCCGAGGTGACCGCGGAGCTGCCTGCCGCGAGCTGGACGGCAACGGTCACGACGTAGTCGATCAACAGCGCGACGGCAGCAATTTGAGCGATCTTGTAGCCGAAGTTCTCCCGAGCGACGACGTAGGCACCCCCGGCCTTGGTGTAGACGCTCAGCACCTGTCGATAGCTGAAAAGCAGCAGGACGAGGATGCCGAGGATCACGCCGGTGAGCGGAAGCAGCAGGGCAAACGCGGCCAGGCCGGCGCCGCCCTTGAGCAGCTCGATGAGAATCTCCTCCGAGCCGTACGCCGAGGAGGAGATGCAGTCCGGCGACAAAACCCCGAATGCCACCGGGTTCGACAGGCGCTCCTCCCCAAGCTGCTCGGTAACCAGGGGCGGACCGAGCAGCTTGC
Organism: Mycobacteriales bacterium; assembly: GCA_035501255.1. Classification (GTDB taxonomy): domain Bacteria; phylum Actinomycetota; class Actinomycetes; order JAFAQI01; family JAFAQI01; genus JAFAZI01. The sequence goes on from DATJWM010000070.1 coordinate 21,769, forward strand.
GTTTGACTCGATAACCCAACCGCTCGGGCAACGCCACGTCGACCGGTAGCGGCCGGGCTGACTCATCCACACACTGACGTTAGGGAGCCGCGCGTCAACACCGCGTCAAGGTCGGCAATGTCGGCGTAAAGAATCCGTCAAGATCCTGGTAACTACGCTCGTTCGGCCCTGTCCTGGAGCTGTGCGCTTCGACCGTCGGCTCCTCCCCCGGCTTCCGCCGCACGTTGTGTTGCCGATCGGCAGCGCCGCGCTGCTGGGCGTCGGCGCCTTCGCGGCCGCTCTGCACGGCCGGGTCGGACCGGACGGCGTCCTCGCGTGCTGCGCGGTCATCGTCGGCCTGACTGCGGCGACCTCGACCCTCACCGCAGCCGTCGAGGTCGCGGTAGTCGGGTGGCTGACCGCCGTCGGCTTTGCCCGCGCCCCGTACGCCGACCTCGAGGCGCACGACCGTCCGATCACCGCCGCCGCGATTGTCCTGCTGTCCGTAACCATCGCCGGAATCGGCCTGCGCGCGACATTGCGTGGCGCGCAGATCACACTGGACGACATGAGCACGCGTGCGCAGCATTCCGCGCGCCGCCCGCTGATCGACTTCGTCGCTGCGGTCGACGGCAGACGGCGGCGCTGGGGTATCGGGCTCGCAACACTGCTGCTCACCGCGTTGACGTTCGCGCTCACCGCGATCCGTTCCGAGCTCTCCCTCGCTGACGACCTGCTGATCTACCTCCTGGCCGTCATCGCCGTCGCGGTCGTCGGCGGCTTCGGACCAGCCGTCCTGGCCGCCGCGGCAGCGAGCTTCTGCCTGAACTGGTTCTTCACGCCGCCGTTGCACACCCTCACCATCGAGGAGCCCACCAACCTGCTGGCGCTGCTGTTGTTCATCCTCGTGGCGCTGAGCGTATCGAGCGTCGTCCACGTCGCGGCCGGTCGCGCAACGCTCGCCGCGGAACGCGCCAACGAGGCTCGCTCGTTACTCCTCCTCGCGCGCACGATCCTCGGGGTCGACGACAGCCCAGGCGCGGTCCTCGCCTACGTGCGCGACGAGCTTGGGGTGGAGGCCGAACTGCAAGAACGGGTGGCCGGTCGCTGGGTCCGTGTCGCCGGAAGCGGCTTGCCGGATCCTGATCGAAGCCACGTCTTCACCGTGCGTGACGATCTTCGCTTCGTCGCTGACTCCGATCACGGCACGTCGGCGGCTCTGATGGAGGCCGCCGCTCGCCTGGCCGCGGCGGCACTCGACCGTGAGCGACTGCGGACCCAGGCATCCCAGGCCGAAGCGCTCGAGGCCGGCAACCGGATGCGAACGGCACTGCTCGCCGCTGTCAGTCACGACTTGCGTACGCCGCTCGCCTCGATCAAGGCGAGCGTCAGCAGCCTGCGCCAGCCCGACGTTGCCTACTCGCCCGAGGACGAGCGCGAGCTCCTCGCGACCGTCGAAGAGTCCTCGGACCGGCTCGACGGTCTGATCGCGAACTTGCTCGACATGAGCCGGCTCCAGACCGGCGCGCTCAATCCGATCGTCGGGCCGGTTGCGGTCGAGGAGGTCGCCGCCCTCGCACTGCACGGGCTGCCGGGCGCCGCGGCCGTCCGCCTCGACGTCCCCGAGGATCTTCCTCTGCTGCGCACCGATGCCGGCCTGCTCGAACGCGCGCTTGCAAACCTCCTGAGCAACGCGCTGCGGTACTCCCCCGCGTCGAACCCGCCACTCTTGCGCGCCCGCCGTGACCGCGACGAGCTCGTCATCTCGGTCATCGACCACGGCCCCGGAGTGGTCGCGACCGCACGACAGTCGATGTTCGAGCCATTCCAGCGGCTCGGCGACACGAACACGGCCACCGGCGTCGGTCTTGGCCTCGCCGTTGCTCGCGGGTTCATCGAGGCGATGGCGGGCAGCGTTACCGCCGGCGAGACACCCGGCGGCGGGTTGACGATGACCGTGCGCCTGCCGAGCGCGACCCAACCCGCGCGGTCCGCGCCTCGGACAGCGTCATGACGAGCGTCGTCGTCATCGACGACGACGCCGCGATCTGCCGGGCGCTGCGC